>NZ_BAAAJG010000001.1:0-413331 GCF_039526725.1 Pseudonocardia aurantiaca | reverse complement strand
CGGGCGGCGGTGCGCTCCGGCTCGCCGGCGCAGGCGCCGCGGCCCGCGGGCTGGCCCGCGCGGCGCTCGCCCTCGACGGTCCGGCCGTCAGCGGGCTGCTCGCCGAGTCGCTCGCCGCGGACGGCATCGAGCTCACCTGGGACGACCTCGTGCGGCCCGTGCTGGCCGCCATAGCTGACCGGTGGGCCCACACGGGAGCCGGAGCGGAGGTCGAGCACCTTGTCAGCGAGTGCGTGCTCGCGGTGTTCGGCGCGCACCGGCGCGCGGCCCCGCCCGCCGCGGGTGCGCGCCCGGTGCTGCTGGCCGCGATGCCGGGCGAACTGCATACGCTGCCGATCGTGGCACTCGCCGTGGCGCTCGCCCATCGCGGCGTCGCCCACCGCTACCTCGGTGCGAACCTCCCGGCGGACGCGCTCATCGCGGCCGTCCGACGGACCGCGCCCGCCGCCGTCGTGCTCTGGGCACAGGTCGGCGACACCGCTGACGCGGCCGTACTGGCCCAGCTGCCCCCGGCCCGGCCGCTCGCGCGCGCGTTCGCCGCGGGCCCCGGCTGGGAGGCGGCGACACTGCCGCCGCGGGCCGAACGACTCGGCTCGCTCCCGCAGGCCATGGCGGCGATCGCCGGGACCGTGCCCGCGTGAACGCGCAGGTCGCGTTCGGGACCGATCCGGGGGCTCCCGTTCGCGTGCGCGCCGGCGTCTCGCCGCACGATCGCTGGCTCGTGGCCGTGGCCATGGGCGGGCAGGGGCGCTACGCGGCCGCCGCCGCTGTGCTGCAGAGGCTCCTCGCGGACGCCCGGGTGCCCGCGACCGTCGCGGCGCACGCCGCCGTCACGCTCGCGGCGCACCGCCGCCAGCTCGGCGGACACGCCGAAGCCCGCCCACTCGACGCGCTCGGGCTACGGCTCGCCGCTTCGGCCGCCGCGCCCGGCCCGGAGCGCGCCGACACCGGAGACCTGGAGCTACATCCCGGTTGGGACGCGCTGGCCGCCAGGATCGACGCGCTGGTCGGGCTGGCGGCCGACGCGCTCGGCACCGGCGACCCGGAAGGGACCCGCCGGCTGCTCGACATGGCAGAGAAGGCCGCCGCCGGCCATCCGTCGTGGCGGCCGAGGGCGCGGATCGGCTGGGTGTGCGCCGAGTCGGCGCTGCTTCGCGGGGACGCCGAGGCCGCGGTGGCGCCCGCGCAGGACGCGTTCGACCTCGCCGTTCGGGGAGGTTCGACCAGGCACGTGATCAAGTCCAGGATCGTGCTCGCGGTGGCCATGTCCGTCGCGGGCGGTAACGCCGCCGATGCTCTTGCCGAGCTCGATGCTGCAGGCAACGAAGCCGAGCGCCTCGGGCTCCTGCCGCTCGTGTGGCCCGCCCGGATGGCGGCTGCTGACCTCGTCCAGCAGGCCTCCGGAGGGCCCCCGAACGCAAACGATCGACGCGTCCGGTCGGCGGATAAATCGATGACCATCCTGTCGGGGGACACGGCACGCCGACGACACGCCGGAATCACCACGTTGAGCGTCATCGAGCAACGCTGTGACCCGGTTGGGAGGCTCCTGGTGGGGGAGCGGAGGGTGGTACCTGCAGGGCTCCGGGTAACGTCGTTAATCCATTCGGTCCCACGTCACCCACATGACGAGCGCCACTCGGCGCAACAATCTCGAATGGAGGGCACATCGCGGCCCTGATCGTGTCAAGGTGAGCCGGTCACCCGCCGATGCGGGGGGTGACACATCACCCGGCTGCAGGAAGCTGCAGGAAGGAATCGTCGTGACGACGGTACTCATCTGCGACGATCGTCGCAGCGTCCGCGAAGGCCTGACCCGCGTGATGTCCGCGGTGCCGGGGGTGCACCGGATCGATTGCGTTGCCCACGGGGACGAGTTGCTGGCGCGGTTCTCCCGGCAGCCTGTGGACGTGGTCCTGGTCGGCACCCAGCGTGCCGTGCCCACTGGGGTCGAGGCCACGCGGCGGCTGGTGGCCGCCCACCCGCAGGCGAACGTCATCGTGTTCGGAGCCCCTGACGACGCGGGCAGCATCGCGGCGGCCATCGCCGGCGGCGCCCGTGGTTACCTCCGCTGGGACGCGTCGCGTCCCGAGCTGGTGGCCGCGCTCGCGCACACCCTGGCGAGCACCGCGGTGCCCACTCCGCGGGCGCCGACGGACCCCGGCGTGCAGCTGACGGAGCGCGAGCTTCAGGTGCTGCGGGGGATGAGCCAGGGCAAGAGCAACGGGCAGATCGGCCGCGAGCTCTACCTGTCGGAGGACACGGTCAAGACCCACGCTCGCCGGCTGTTCCGCAAGCTCGGTGTGCGGGACCGGGCTCAGGCCGTCGCCCACGGCTTCCGCCGCGGGCTCGTCTCCTGACCCCTGGGCCTTTCCACGGGTGCTGCTCGAAGGCGCTGTAGTAGGGCGCCTGGCCGCACGCCGAGTAGCACCCGCAAGACCACGTACATACCTCCATCCCGGGCGGGCCCCGGGCAGTTCTGCGGGCGCCGTGGCTGCTTCTGCGCAGCCACGCGTCCGACATCAACGCGGTGTCACTCTCCCGCGATGCCGACGGCGGCCGTATGGGTGGCTGTCGAGCCGTTCTGGCAACTACGGTCACTCCCGTGCGTCTTCTCCTTCGACGAGGAGCCCGTCCCGGTCTACCGTGCGACTTCGCTACGGTAGTCCGCACTGAGGACATGGTTGAGCACTGTCCGTGATCAGCCTCTCGAACGGATGATGCCGAACATGTTGCGTAACGCCCGGACCACGGTGCGCGATGAGTGAGACGACAGACGTTCCCGACGAACTGGTGACCCGCGCCATGGCGGGCGATCCCCAGGCCGTCGGGGCCGTGATCGCCATCATTCGGCCGATGGTCGTGCGTTACTGCAGGGCGCGGCTGGGCCGAATGGACCGTTCGTCGGTCTCGGCCGACGACGTCGCGCAGGAGGTGTGTTTGGCCGTGCTCACGGCCTTGCCCGGGTACCGCGTCCAGGGCCGTCCGTTCCTGGCGTTCGTCTACGGAATCGCGTCACACAAGGTGATCGACGCGCACCGCGCCGCCACGCGCAACCGCTCGGAACCGGTTGCGGATGTGCCGGACTCGGTGGAAGCCGCAGACGGACCCGAGCAGCGCGCGCTGCGCGTCGAGCTGTCGGGCGAGATTGCCCGCCTGCTCGACACGCTCCCCGACAAGCAGCGCGAAATACTGGTCCTGCGAGTGGTCGTGGGGCTCTCCGCCGAGGAGACGGCGGAAGCGGTGGGCTCCACCCCGGGAGCCGTCCGTGTGGCGCAGCACAGGGCTTTGGCCCGGCTTCGCAAGTCGATGCCAGAGGAGGAGGTGGTCTAAGTGTCTGACAACCCGTTCGGCGGAGGCGGCGACCGCTTCGACTCCGGCCGCCACGGCTCAAACGGCTCTAATGGCTCTAATGGCTTCCACCCGCGCGGTATGAACACCCGTCCGGTGCCGTTCGACGACATCGAGGACCCGATCGACCTCGTCGCCGTTCAGGCCGACGACGAGCTGATCAACGCGCTCGCCGCCGGGATGACGGTTTCCTCTCCGGGCATCGGCGGCTACGACGCCGACGACCGCGTGGCTGCCATCCTGGCCGCGTGGAAGGCCGACGTGGACGCCGAGCCGATCCCCGAGCTCGTCGACGTCGACACCGCGGTGTCCGCGGTTGTGGCTACCCGGCCCCGGTCGCGGCGCGCCAGGCATCTCGCCCCGATTGCGGCCGCAGCCGCGTTCATCGTGCTCGCGATCGGCGGGCTGTCGGTCGGCTCGTACAACGCGCAGCCGAACGATGCGCTCTGGGCCGTCTCGAAGGTCCTCTACGCCGAGCGCGCCGAGTCGGTCCAGGCCGCGCATCGGGTGGAGGAGCGCATCGCCACCGCGAAGCAGGCGCTGGTCGCGGGCGAGCCCGTGCGCGCCGCGCGGGAGCTTGCGCAAGCCGAGGCCGACCTCGCGGTCGTGCGTCCCGAGGAGGGCCGCATCCAGCTCGCCGAGACGCAGGACTTCCTCGTCGCCAAGGCGGCGGAGACGCCCCCCGGTCAGCCCACCGACCCCGGCTCGCCGCTGGTCACGCAGCCGTCCCGGCAGGTTCCCACGGGGGCTTCCTCCCCGGTTCGGCCCTCGCCGCACAGCGGCACCCAGACCGACACCAGCTCGCAGGTCACGAGCACGCCGGGGCCGACCGGATCGACCGGGCCGGAGGCCTCTGGCACGCCGCTCAGCCCCGCGCCGAGCGTCCCCGGTACGGAGGACCCGCGCCGGGCGGCCGTCGCGCCGGACTCGTCGTCCTTGGGCTCCACGCCCACGCTGGACCCCGCCACCGGCGAGGGCGGCCCGACGACCACGGCCCCGACCGGCAGCCCGACCCCGCCGACGTCCACGTCGGAGGGCGGGCGCGCCGAGCCCACCACCACACCGGGCACACCGGGCACACCGGGCCAGAGTGGCAACACCACGCCGAGCAGCAGCGGCAGCAGTACCTCGGGCAGCACCGGGGCCACTGCGTCCGGCGACGGGGCCCAGCCGACCAGCAACTGAGCAGAGCAGCAACTGGCCAGAACGACGAGAACGGCCCCCGATCCGCGGATCGGGGGCCGTTCTCGTGCGTTCGGTAGGAGCCCGGGCGTCAGGAGTCGGAGAGCACCGCGTCGGCGTAGCCCCGGCAGTACTCCCAGGTGACGTAGTTGGTGGGGTCCGGGTCGAAGGCGGGCTCGTGCGGGCGCATCTGGCCCTCGTCGAGCAACTGCTGCAGGCTGGCGCGCAGCAGGCTCCACTCGTGGAAATGCTGCTCGCCGCAGTCGCCGCAGTCGACGACGATGCCGCGCACGCCGCGGGCCTCCAGCAGCGCCTGGTAGACGGCGAGGTCGGCGAGGTCGGCAACCACCTCGTCGCGCTCGGCGTCACTCAGGACGTCCTCGTCGCCGGCTTCCGGGCCGTCCAGGGACAGCGCCGGGTCGTGCGGATCACCGGCGAACGGGTCCGGTGGCAGGGCATCTCGGGACACGTGACCGACGATACCCGCCCGCAACCTCGGTCGAGTGGACCGCACTGCGACCGCGGGCCTCGCTGCGGTGGACGGCGCACGGGCGTTCGGGCTGGTCGCGACCGGGCGGCGGCGCGGTTCGGGCACCTCGGGGCGCGGTGTGGTCCCGGTCCAGGCACGGTATGAGCACGGCCTCGCCCGACCCCCGGCGTCCGCCAGGTTCGCGCCGATACCATGGCTGGAAGGGTTCCGCGCGACACCTCCGGGCCGTGCGGGCAGGACGGGATGGTGGAGATGACGAGCGAGGCGGCAGGTCTTCCCCCCAAGTTCGCGATGATCGGCCTTACCTTCGACGACGTACTGCTGCTTCCGGCGGAGTCCGACGTGATTCCGAGCGCGGTGGACACGAGCACGCAGGTCACGCGCCGGGTCCGGCTGAAGGTGCCGATCGTGTCCTCCCCGATGGACACGGTCACCGAAGCCCGCATGGCGATCGCGATGGCGCGGGCAGGCGGGCTGGGCGTGCTGCACCGGAACCTCTCGCCGGAGCAGCAGGCCGCACAGGTCGAGGTGGTCAAGCGGTCCGAGGCAGGGATGGTCACCGACCCGGTCACCTGCGCGCCCGACGCCACGCTCGCCGACGTCGACGCCCTGTGCGCGAAGTACCGGATCTCGGGCGTGCCGGTCACCGACGCAGGCGGTCGGCTCGTCGGGATCATCACGAATCGGGACATGCGGTTCGAGATGGACCACTCCCGTCCCGTGCACGAGGTGATGACGCACGCGCCGCTGATCACCGCGCGCGTCGGCGTCACGGCGGAGGCGGCCCTCGGCCTCCTGCGCCGACACAAGCTGGAGAAGCTGCCGATCATCGACGGCAACGGCATCCTCCGCGGTCTGATCACGATCAAGGACTTCAACAAGACCGAGAAGTACCCCCTCGCCACCAAGGACCCGGATGGGCGGCTCGTCGTGGCCGCGGCCGTCGGGGTGGGCGAGGGGGGCTACGCGCGGGCGATGCAGCTCGTCGAGGCCGGTGCCGACGTGATCATGGTCGACACGGCGCACGGCCACTCCCGCCGCGTGCTCGAGACCGTCGCCAAGCTGCGCGCCGAGGTGGGCCACAACGTCGACGTGGTCGGCGGCAACGTCGCCACGAGGGCCGGCGCGGCCGCGCTCGTAGAGGCCGGGGCGGACGCGGTCAAGGTGGGCGTCGGGCCGGGCTCGATCTGCACCACGCGGGTGGTGGCCGGCGTCGGTGCCCCGCAGATCACCGCCATCTACGAGGCCGCGCAGGCGTGCGCCGCCGCGGGTGTGCCGGTGATCGGCGACGGCGGCATCCAGTACTCGGGCGACATCTCGAAGGCCATCGCGGCCGGGGCGTCCACGGTGATGCTGGGCAGCCTGCTCGCGGGCACTGCCGAGTCGCCCGGCGAGCTGGTGCTCGTCGGCGGCAAGCAGTTCAAGACCTACCGGGGCATGGGCTCGCTCGGCGCCATGCAGTCGCGCGGCGACGCGAAGTCCTACTCCAAGGACCGCTACGCCCAGGACGACGTGCTGAGCGAGGACAAGCTCGTGCCGGAGGGCATCGAGGGCCGCATCCCGTTCCGCGGGCCGCTGGCGCAGGTCGTCCACCAGCTCACCGGCGGGCTCCGGTCCGGCATGGGCTATGCGGGGGCGCAGACGATCCCCCAGTTGCAGCAGGCGCAGTTGGTACGGATCACCGCGGCGGGGCTCAAGGAGAGCCACCCGCACGACATCACCATGACGGTGGAGGCGCCCAACTACGCGGCCCGTTAGGGGCGGCTCTACTGTGGTCACCCGTGCGTGACCTCGTGGAGATCGGGATGGGCCGGGAGGCCCGTCGCAGCTACGACCTGTCGCAGGTCGAGATCGTGCCCTCGCGGCGGACGCGCAGCTCCCAGGAGGTCTCGACCGCCTGGCAGCTCGACGCGTACCACTTCGAGATCCCGCTGGTAACCCACCCGACCGACGCGGTGGTTTCGCCGGCTAGCGCGGTGCGGATCGGCCAGCTCGGCGGGCTCGCCGTGCTCAACGCCGAGGGTCTGTGGGCCCGGCACGCCGACGCCGACGGGGCTCTGGAACGCGTGCTCGACGCCGCGGCCGACGAGGACCCGTCGGCCGCCGTGCGGACCCTGCAGGAGCTGCACTCCGCGCCCATCCAGCCCGCGCTGCTCGCAGAGGCGCTGAAGACCGTGCGCGAGGCCGGGGTCACCGTCGCGGCCCGCGTGAGCCCGCAGCGGGCCCGCGAGCTGACACCCGACCTGCTCGCCGCGGGCGTCGAGATCCTCGTCGTGCAGGGCACGATCATCTCGGCCGAGCACGTCTCGGGGGGCGAGCCGCTCAACCTCAAGGAGTTCATCAACTCACTCGACGTCCCGGTCGTCGCGGGTGGGGTGGGCGACTACCGCACTGCGATGCACCTCATGCGCACCGGCGCGGCGGGCGTGATCGTCGGGTACGGAGAGTCGTCGGCCACCACCACAGACGACGTGTTGGGCATCGGGGTGCCGATGGCCACGGCGATCGTCGACGCCGCAGCCGCCCGGCGCGACTACCTCGACGAAACCGGCGGCCGCTACGTCCACGTGATCGCCGACGGCGGCATGGCCGGCTCCGGCGACATGGCGAAGGCCATCGCCTGCGGGGCGGACGCCGTGATGCTCGGCGAGCAGCTCTCGGAGGCGTCCGATGCGCCCGGTCAGGGGCTCTACTGGACGTCCGCGGCCGCGCATCCGTCGCTTCCGCGATCGGAGGTCTCCGGCTTCGCGCCTGGCGAGCTGGACCTGAAGGAACTGCTCTTCGGTCCGGCGAGCAGCCCGTACGGCACCGTCAACCTGTTCGGTGCGCTGCGCCGCGCCATGGCGAAGACGGGTTACAGCGACCTCAAGGAGTTCCAGCGGGTCGGGCTGACCGTCCGCGGCTGAAACAGGGTGCTGACCAGCTGTTCCCCTGGGCGAAGGAGCCCGCCGATCCCACGGCCGGGCTTCCCCGGGCCGTGGGTGTCGGTGTCAGGCGAGGACACGCGGGCGATTCGCCCTGATGGAGCGCACCAAGCGGAGCACGAGCCGCTCGAGCAACGTGGCCGTGACTATGACCAGTACAGCCGTGAGGAACTCACTCATCGGTCTGGCACCTCTCATCGGGACTTCTGGGGCGACGTGAACTCCTGCCCCTGAGCGGCGGGCGCCGCGCTGTCGGGTGGGGCCGAGGAGGCCCCTTCGGGGCGGCCTTGAGCGTGACGCCGTCGGTTACTCCAGTTTTGTCTTCTAGCGGGCATTGTTCGATACCCCCACCGCCCATCTGCGGTACCGGTGGGCTGGACTCAGTGCATACCCGCTAGCTGCGGATACCTGGGTCCGGACAGCTCCGAGCTCTCCGCACCTGCGATGGGGACAGGCCGGGTTCCGGGCCGGGTGAGGTCCAGCACCAACCGGGGCCTTCCACGTCATCTCACGTTTACCTTGTGCTGGTTCGCCGTGCCCGGGTGCGCCGTCAGGGTCGACGGCCCCGGATGTGATGCTGCGGCGCCGTGCACCGGGAAGGTGTGAGAGATGCGCTGCCAGGCGGCCCGCCATGTGTCACCCGTCCGGATCCGGCCGATCGCCCGAGGCATCGAGTGATACCGGCGGCCGCCCGGATCGGCTCCGCCGCGAGGCCCGCCCTCTACACCTCGGATGTTGTGCCGCGCGAGCGCACGCTGCTCGACGTGCTCGCTGCGACCGCCGAGCAGCACCCGAACGACGCCGCACTCGACGCCGGCGGTGTGGTGCTCACCTACCGCAGGCTCGCCGACGAGGTCGACATGGTGCGCCGCAGGCCGGCAGCCGCCGGGGTCGGCCGTGGCGACCGGGTCGGGGTGCGCATCTCCTCCGGCACCGTCGAGCTCTTCATCGCGATCCTCGCTGTGCTCTCGGCGGGAGCCGCGTACGTGCCGGTGGATTCCGATGACCCCACCGAACGGGCGACGCTGGTGTTCGGCGAGGCCGACGTGTGCTGTGTGCTGCAGGACGGGCTGCTCGGCGAGGACGGGGTGCTCACGATGCGCCGGGCCCCGGTGGGCCGGCCGGGCCGGCCCGATCCCGGTGACGACGCGTGGATCATCTTCACGTCCGGCTCCACGGGCACCCCGAAGGGCGTCGCGGTCCGGCACTCCAGCGCGGCCGCATTCGTCGATGCCGAGGCGAGGTTGTTCCTCGCGGACGAACCGATCGGGCCGGGCGACCGTGTGCTCGCGGGGCTCTCGACGGCGTTCGACGCGTCGTGCGAGGAGATGTGGCTGGCATGGCGGCACGGCGCATGCCTCGTGCCTGCCCCGCGGTCGCTGGTGCGCACCGGCGTCGATCTCGGCCCGTGGCTCGCGGCCCAGCGGATCACGGTCGTCTCCACGGTGCCGACGCTCGCCGCGCTCTGGCCCGCCGACGCGCTCGAGGACGTCCGGCTGATGATCTTCGGGGGCGAGGGCGTGCCCGCCCGAGCTCGTCGAGCGGGTCGCCGTGGAGGGACGCGAGGTGTGGAACACCTACGGTCCGACCGAGGCGACCGTTGTCGCCTGCGCCGCCCAGCTCACCCCCGACGGCCCGGTGCGCATCGGGCTCCCACTCGACGGCTGGCAGCTCGCGGTCGTCGACGCCCAGGGCGAACCTGTCGCGATGGGCGGGACGGGCGAGCTGGTGATCGGAGGTGTTGGTCTCGCCCGCTACCTCGACGTGGCCAAGGACGCCCAGAAGTTCGCCCCCATGCCGTCGCTCGGCTGGGCGCGCGCGTACCGCAGCGGCGATGTCGTCCGCGCCGAGGAGGACGGGCTGCTGTTCCTCGGCCGGGCCGACGAGCAGGTGAAGCTGGGTGGCAGGCGGATCGAGCTCGGCGAGGTCGACGCCGCGTTGCAGGCGCTGCCCGGTGTGCGCGCCGCCGCGGCCGCTGTACGCCGGACCGGGGCGGGCAACCAGGTTCTGGTCGGGTACGTCGCCCCGGAGGGCCCCGAGTTCGACATCGACAATGCGGCGTACCGGCTACGTGACCGGCTGCCGGCCGCGCTCGTCCCACTGCTCGCGGTGGTCGACGAACTGCCCACGCGCACGTCCGGCAAGGTCGACCGTGATGCGCTGCCCTGGCCGCTCCTCGCGTCGGACGAGCGGCACTCCGGTGCTCTCTGCCTGGCTGCGCACGATGGGCGCGAAGGTCGGCCGAGGCGTGTGGCTGGAGACCTACTGGCTGCCGGAGTCGGACCTCGTTCGGCTCGGCGACGGCGCCACGGTCAACCGTGGGTGCGTCGTTCAGACCCATCTCTTCCACGATCGGATCATGAGCATGGACGGGGTGCGGTTCGACGAGGGCGCGACGCTGGGACCCCACGGGATCGTCCTGCCGGGCGCGGGGATCGGCGCGCGCACCACGGTCGGCCCGGGATCCCTGGTCACCCGCGGCGATGCCGTCCCCGCCGACACCCGCTGGCTCGGCAACCCGATCACCTCGTGGCCCTCGGGCGGAGGACGGTAGGAGTGGGCCCGAAGGCTGGGCAGCCGGTCGGCACCTGCCACTCCGCCGACTCCTATCTCCCCGAGCACGGCAACGGCGGCTACCGGGTCAGGCACTACGACATCGACCTCACCTACAAGGTCCGCGCCAACCGGCTCGCGGGGAGGGCCGTGCTGACGGCGGTGGCCGGACAAGCGCTGGGCCGGTTCAGCCTGGACTTCGGCGCGTTCAAGGTCCCCCAGGTGAGCGTCGACGGGCGGCAGGCGAGGTTCACCCTTCGCGGCGGGAAGCTGCACGTCACCCCGGCTCGGCCGGTGCCCTCCGGGGCCACGTTCCTCGTCGACGTGCGTTACGTCGGCAACCCGCGGCCCATCGGCGGCCCGTGGGGCGACATCGGCTGGGACGAGCTGACCGACGGTGCGCTCGTGGCCAGCCAGCCCGTCGGGGCGCCGTCCTGGTTCCCGTGCAACGACCACCCCGCGGACAAGGCCACCTACCGGATCGCCGTCACGGCCGAAGCGCCCTACACGGTGCTGGCGACCGGCGTGCCTACCCTGCTGCGGCACTCCGCAGGCAGCCGGACCTGGGTCTACGAGCGCCCCGAGCCGACCGCGAGCTACCTGGTCAGTGTGCAGATAGGCCGTTACGAGGAGCTGGAGTTGGCCGACGGGCGGGTGCGACAGGTGGCCGCGGTGCCGGCGCGCCTGCGCAAGGACGCCGCGCGCGACCTCGGGCGGCACGGGACGATCATGGAGGCGTGCGAGGGGTTCTTCGGGCCCTACCCGTTCGGCAACTACATCGTGGTGGTCACCGACGACGAACTGGACGACCCGATCGAGGCCCAGGGTATGTCGATCTTCGGCGCCAACCACGTCGATGGGAGGCGGACCCACGAGCGGCTGCTGGTGCACGAGCTGGCGCACCAGTGGTTCGGCAACTCCCTGACGATCGCCGACTGGCGCCACATCTGGCTCAACGAGGGCTTCGCGACCTACGCGGAGTGGCTGTGGTCAGAGGTGTCGGGCGGCCCGCCCGTCCGCGCGCATGCCCTGCGGTGGCACGAGGCTGTGGCGGCCCAGCCCGCCGACCTGGTGCTCGCCGACCCCGGCGTCGGCCGGCTGTTCGACCCGCGCGTGTACAAGCGTGGCGCCCTGGCCCTCCACGCACTGCGCCTGCGGATCGGCGACCAGCGCTTCTTCGGTCTGCTGCAGGCCTGGACAGGGCGGTACCGGCACGGATCGGTGACGACCGAGCGGTTCGTTGCGCTCGCCGGGCTTCACGGGGGCACCGATCTCTCCCGGTTCTTCGCCGATTGGCTGTACACCGAGCCACTTCCCGCGATGCCGCTCTGAGCCCGCCGCCCCGCGGCCGGAGTTGACGCGTGTGGCCCGGTCCTACTGCCACCCAGCGGTCTTCCATCGCCGAAGCCGCGCCACAGTCTCCACGAGCCCGGTTCGTTCGAGTCTGTCCACGCCCGCCGACGAGGGGTCGCCGGCGATGAGTCCCGTGATCTGAAGAGCGTGCCGCTCGTCCCGGAGGGGCGAACCGCGGCGACTATCGTGGTGCGGGTGCAACCCCCCACCGTCCTCGTCATCGACTACGGGGCCCAGTACGCCCAGCTCATCGCCCGTCGTGTGCGGGAAGCGCAGGTCTACTCCGAGATCGTGCCGGGCGACACCCCGGTCGAGGACATCGTCGCTCGCAAGCCCGCCGCGCTGATCCTGTCCGGGGGGCCGTCGAGTGTGTACGAGCCGGGCGCGCCGAGCGTCGACCCGGACCTGTTCACCGCGGGGATCCCGGTGCTCGGGCTCTGCTACGGGTTCCAGGCCATGGCGGGGGCGCTGGGCGGTGAGGTCGCTCCAGACGGCACCCGCGAGTACGGCCGCACCGAGCTGACCCTTCGCGGCGAGGGAGCGCTCCACGACGGGCTCCCCGCATGCCACCCGGTGTGGATGAGCCACGGCGACTCCGTGGTGCGGGCGCCCGAGGGATTCACGGTCACGGCGTCGTCCGAGCGGGCGGCGGTAGCGGCGTTCGAGGACCGGGAGCGGCGGCTCGCGGGTGTGCAGTACCACCCCGAGGTCGGGCATTCCCCGTACGGCCGGGAGGTGCTGCGCCGGTTCCTGCACGACATGGCGGGCATCGCGCCCGGCTGGACCACGTCGTCGATCATCGACGACACGATCGCCGCCGTGCGGGCCCAGGTGGGCGAGGGCCGGGCGATCTGCGGGCTGTCGGGCGGGGTCGACTCCGCGGTGGCCGCCGCCCTCGTGCAGCGGGCCATCGGCGACCGGCTGACCTGTGTGTTCGTCGACCACGGACTCCTGCGGGCCGGCGAGCGTGAGCAGGTCGAGCGCGACTTCGTCGCCGCCACCGGCGCCAAGCTGCACACCGTGGACGCCGCGGACCGCTTCCTCGAAGCGCTGGCCGGGGTGACCGACCCCGAGGAGAAGCGCAAGATCATCGGCCGGGAGTTCATCCGGGTCTTCGAGGCCGCGACGGCCGAGGTCGCCGAGCAGGAGCACGTCGGGTTCCTCGTGCAGGGCACCCTCTACCCCGACGTCGTCGAGAGCGGGGGCGGTTCGGGCACGGCCACGATCAAGAGCCACCACAACGTCGGCGGGCTCCCGGACGACATCGAGTTCGCGCTGGTCGAGCCGCTGCGGGCGCTGTTCAAGGACGAGGTCCGCCGGGTCGGCGCCGAGCTGGGGCTACCCGAGGCGATCGTGCAGCGCCAGCCGTTCCCCGGCCCCGGCCTCGGCATCCGGATCATCGGCGAGGTCACCCACGACCGGTTGGAGACGCTGCGCGCGGCCGACGCCATCGCCCGCGAGGAGCTGACGGCCGCCGGGCTCGACCGCGACATCTGGCAGTGCCCGGTGGTGCTGCTCGCCGACGTCCGCTCGGTGGGGGTGCAGGGTGACGGCCGCACCTACGGGCACCCCGTCGTGCTGCGCCCGGTGTCGAGCGAGGACGCCATGACCGCCGACTGGACGCGGCTGCCATACGACGTGCTGGAGCGCATCTCCACGCGGATCACGAACGAGGTGGCCGAGGTCAACCGCGTGGTCCTGGACGTCACCAGCAAGCCACCGGGCACCATCGAGTGGGAGTAGCGCTCCCGGCAGGCCTGCCGGGACGGCTCGCCGACGCGCTGCGCACCGGACGGTTCGCCGTCACCGCCGAGGTCGGGCCCCCGCGCGGCGCCGACACGGCCGCGATCCGCGCGTCCGCAGCGCTCCTGCGCGGCTGGGTGGACGCCGCCAATATCACCGACAACCAGGGCGCGCAGGTGCGGGTGGGGAGCCTGGCCGGCAGCGTGGTGGCGCTGGCCGAGGGGCTCGAGCCGGTCATGCAGATGACCTGCCGCGACCGCAACCGCATCGCGCTGCAGTCCGACCTGCTGTCCGCGGGCGCGCTCGGTGTCCCCAACCTCGTGCTGATGACGGGCGACCGGCCCGAGCGCGGCGACCACGCCGACGCCACCCCCGTCTTCGACCTGAGCTCCAGCACCCTGATGACCACGGCGCGTGCCCTGCGCGACGAGGGGGTACTGCTCTCCGGGCGGGCCGTCGACCCGGCGCCGCGGTTCCTGCTCGGCGCCGTCGACACCGGGGCGGGCACTCCGGAGCGGCTGGCGGAGAAGGTCGCGGACGGCGCCGAGTTCGTGCAGACCCAGTTCGTGTTCGACGTCGACGCGTTTGCGCAGTGGATGGGCCGGGTGCGCGACCTCGGGCTGGCCGAGCAGTGCGGGATCCTCGCCGGCGTCGGCCCGATCCGCTCGCTGCGCGCTCTGGAGTTCATGGCCGGCATCCCCGGCGTGGTCGTGCCGCCGGCGCTGGAGCGCAGACTCCGGGGCGTCCCGCCGGAGCGGGTGGCCGCGGAAGGCATGGCCGCTTGTGCTGAGACCGTGGCGGCGTTGCGGGAGGTGCCCGGGGTGGCCGGGGTGCACGTGATGGCCATCGGTTACGAGCGGGGTGTCCCCGAGATCCTCGACGCCGCCGGGTTCGTGCCGGTCGAGCAGGCCTGAGGCACCCACGACGAGGGGCGGCACCGGAGCCTTCCGCCTCCGGTGCCGCCCTGTGGTGGCCGCTGGCTCCCCAGCTGCGGCCCATCCGGATCCGGTGGTCCCCCGATCACCGTCCGGTCGTTCTCGTCGCTTCCTGGGAGGGTCCAGGGCGCTCCTACGTCCGCCCGCGCCCCCGCAGGCTTCCCACCAGCAGGAGAAGCCCGACCACAGCCGCGCCCGCCGCGAGCAGCCACCGTGGGTCGAAGCCCGCCAGCGACGGCACCTCACCGACGAACGCGGCCGCCGACATCCCCAGCGCGAGCACCCCGAACATCAGCGTCACCGCGTCCGGCCCGCGCCGCCGCGCCACCGTCTCCCGTTCGTCAGCCACGGTGCACCTCCACGTTCCCGGCTCCGATCTCGGCGTTGATGACGAGCGGGCGTCCACTCGCGACGCCGTCCGCTCCCAGGTCGTTGACGACCTTGACCTGTGAGCCCGGTCCGGACTGCATCTGGTCACCGAACTGGACGTCCCCGAGCCCCGCCTCGCCGGTGAAGGTCACGTCGGCGTTCGGCGGCACCCAGATGTCCACGTCTCCCGCACCGACCGACACCGACGTCCGCACTGCCTCGGAGTTGCCTCCCGGCACGACCGCGAGATCGAGGTTGCGCAGGTCGAGCTCGACGTCGCCGGCAGTGCGCTGGTAGGTCGGCTGCAGCTGGGCGAGTGCCGTCGGCGCGGCGTGCAGGTCACCCATGCCGTGGCTCTGCCAGCGGTCCAACGGGGCGGATACGGCGCCCCAGGTCAGCGCGCTCAGAATCAGCGCGAACGGGATCAGGCCGCGGCCTGCCCGCACGAACGCCCCGAACACCAGGCCCGTCCCGATGACGGCGAGCAGCACACCCAGCACCACGGGCAGGTTGGCGAGCGTCAGCGTCCCGGCCAGCAACATGATCACCGCCGTGATCCCGCCCGCCAGCAGCGCGAGGCCGAGCGTCACCGAGGTGACCGGCAGCTTCCGCGGTGGCGGAGGCGGCGGCGGGGCCGACGGCTCCGGCAGGTCCCAGGCGAACGGGGCCGCACCGAGCGGGTCCCACGCCGGGGGCGTCGCGGTGGACGTCGGCACCGTGAGCGGGTCCGAGCCCGCAGCGGTTCCGGTGCTCGTGGCCGCGGCGGACGGCGCCCCCGGCGTCCCGGCGGCCGGCGCTTGCCCGGCCACGGGCGGCGCGGTGGCTCCCGCCTGCGACTGGTGTCCCCGGACACCACGGCTGCGATGCAGCAGGTACAGCAGGCAGGCCACCGCGATCAGGGGCAGCACGAAGTCCGGCCCGTTGCCGCCGAACACTGTCCCGAGTGTGATCACCGCCGCGATGCCGAGCCCGATCAGGATCAGGCCGTGCGGGTTGCGCGCCTTGGCAGGCGCCCCCGGAACGGCGGGCTCCTCCGGCAGGAGGATCCATCCCGCTATGTAGAGCGCCGCGCCGATCCCGGAGAAGGCCGCTACGACGAAACCCACCCGTACGAGCACCGGGTCGATGTCGTAGCGCCGCGCGATCGCCGCGGCGACGCCGGCCACCTGCCGGTCGTTCCGCGGTCGAGCGGGACGTGTCTCCCACATCTCCCGCAGCGTGTCCTGCACGTCCGTGCGACTCATCAGCCGCCACCCTCTCCTACCCGCCCCGCCGGCACATCCGGCTTCCGGCCCCGGTCTTCCTGGAACACAGACTGCCGTCCGGCCGGAGCCTGCGGCATAGGGGATGGCCCCGAGCCGCCCCGGAGGTTTCCCCGATGTCCCTCCTTCCCCCGCGTGTGACCATGGGTGCGTGACAACGGTTCCCGCGGCCGCTCCGCCGCAGCCCGCGCCGACGCCGTCGGGCACGCCGCCGATGCTGCGCAGGCGCAGCGGCCGCTTCGTCGCGGGTGTGGCCGGCGGGGTGGCCGACCACCTCGGGGTCAACGTGCTCTGGGTGCGCGCCGCCTTCGTGGTGCTCTCCGCCATCAACGGCGCCGGGGTGATCGCCTACGGGCTGCTCTGGATCTTCGTGCGGCAGGAGCCGCGTGACGTGCCCCGCGTGCTCGGGCGCACTGAACGCCAGCAGGCACTCGGCCTCGCCGCGCTCGGGATCGGTGCCGGGCTCGCCGCGGCCGCGCTCGGCAACACGTTCGTGGGCTGGATCGTGGGTCCGCTCGGGGTCGCTGCCATCGGTGCCGCGGTCGTCTGGCGGGAGGCCGACGAGTCGCAGCGCAGGCGCTGGACGGCGGGCGCGCGCTCGGGCGTCACCGGGGTCGCCGGCGGCGGACGCACCGGGGTGCTTCGGGTCGTGGCAGGCGCGCTGTTCGTCGCCACGGGGATCCTGGTGTTCCTTCTGGGCAACCTCGACCTCTCGCAGGTGCAGTTCGGTCTGCTCGCGGTGCTGGCCACGCTGGTCGGCGTCGGCGTGCTCACCGTCCCGTGGTGGGTGCGGCTGATGCGCGAACTCGGCGAGGAGCGCCGCGAGCGCATTGTCGAGACCGAGCGGGCCGAGATCGCCGCGCACCTGCACGACTCCGTGCTCCAGACACTGGCGCTGATCCAGCGCCAGGCCGACCAGCCGCGCGAGGTGCTGCGGCTGGCCCGCGGGCAGGAGCGCGAGCTGCGGCACTGGCTGTACGGCCCCACGGGCTACGGCCGCTCCGGACGCGCCTCGGGCGAACCGGCGCTGGACGCCGGGCTGGCCGACGCGATCACGACGGCCGCGGCCGAGGTGGAGGACACCTACGCGATCGACGTCCGTCCTGTCGTGGTCGGCGACCGTCCGCTCGACGACGGGCTGCGCGCGCTCGTGCTCGCAGCCCGGGAGGCCATGGTCAACGCGGCCAAGCACGCCGAGGTGAGCGATTTCAGCGTCTACGTGGAGGTGGAGCCCGAGGAGGTGCACGTGTTCGTGCGCGACCGCGGCGTCGGGTTCGACCCGGACGCCGTGCCGGGCGACCGGCACGGGCTGGCCGACTCGGTACACGCCAGGATGGCCAGGCACGGGGGCTCGGTGAAGCTGCGCAGCGCCCCGGGCGAGGGCACCGAGGTGCATCTGAGCATGCCCGTGGACGGGCTCACCGATGGCGAGGGCCGGCCGGAACCGCAGGCCGAGAAGGAAGCGAAGAGATGACCGACTCCAGCACCGACACCGGCGGCGATGCCGCCCCGATCCGCGTCTTCCTGGTCGACGACCACGGGCTGTTCCGGGCGGGGGTGCGCGCCGAGCTGGAGCGCGGCATCCCGGACCTCACGGTTGCGGGTGAGGCCGGCTCCGTCGACGAGGCGGTGGCCGGGATCCGGCACGTGCGTCCCGATGTCGTGCTGCTGGACGTCCACATGCCCGACGGCGGCGGTGCCGAGGTGCTGCGTCAGATCCGCCCCGAGCTGCCCGACGTGGTGTTCCTGGCCCTGTCGGTGTCCGACGCGGCCGAGGACGTCATCGCCGTGATCCGGGCCGGGGCCCGCGGCTACGTCACGAAGACGATCTCGGGCCGGGAGCTGGCCGATGCGGTGCGCCGGGTGCAGGCGGGCGACGCGGTGTTCTCCCCGCGCCTCGCGGGCTTCGTGCTCGACGTGTTCTCCGACCGGCCCGGCGCCGCCCCGCCCGGCGACCCCGAGCTCGACCTGCTGACCCGCCGCGAGCGGGACGTGCTGCGGCTACTCGCACGCGGCTACGCGTACAAGGAGATCGCCGGGGAGCTGTTCATCTCGGTGAAGACCGTGGAGACCCACGTGTCGAGCGTGCTGCGCAAGACCCAGCTATCCAACCGCTACGAGCTCTCCCGCTGGGCGTCGGACCGCAGGCTGGTCTAGGTGGCCCGGCGGGGCAGGGGCGGCGACGCGCCACCCCTTGCGCCCGCCGGGGTGGCGGTCAGCCGAGCAAGCCGCCTGCGAGGTCGCCGACGGTGCCGAGGAGGCCGCCCGACGACTTGCCAGAGCTACCGCTGTCGCCCGACGACTTCTCGTCCTGGGGAGCGGACGATGAGGAGGAGTCGTCGTTCGAGCCGGAGCTCTTGGAGGAGGACGAGGACGAGGACGAACGCGCCGACTTCGTGTCGGCCGAGCTGTTGCTGCTACCGCCGCCCAGGAGACCGCTGACGGCGCCGTCCAGCGTGTCGGTGGTCTTGTTGAGGGTGTCGCCCAGCCCGCCGACCGTGTCGCCGACCGGGCCGCCGACCGCGGCGCCGACCCCGTTCGCGGTGTTGCCGAGCCCGTCGCCGACGCTGCCGACGACGCCCTTCTGCTCGGCCGGGGCGCTGCCGCCGCCCCCGCCTCCGGACGGGGCTGAGCTTCCGTCGCCGCCCCCGCCACCCGCGCTCGCGGTACCGCCCGAGCCGGTGCCGGCAGTGCCACCGGTGTCAGCGGCGCCTGCCGCTGCTGCTGCGGCGGCCGCTCCTGCGGCGGCGTCGGCCGCGGCTGCCGCTGCAGTGCCCGTCGGCACACCCGCGAGGGCGCTCGGGAACGCGATCGGGACCCAGGAGGTCGGGGCCGGGGTGCCCGGGTCGAGCGAGCTGATGGAGGCGGCCTGGTCGAGCTGCACCGTGCCGACCGGCGGGGCGAGCGGGCTGCTCGGGTCGAGCAGCCCCTGACCGGGGTACGTCCCGTCCGTGGGCGGGTCCAGCGCGCCCGTGCCGGCCGTGGGGCCGACGTCGGTGATGATCGCGGCGGTGATCACGGAGCCCGCAGCGAGGAGCGTGCCCGCGGCGATCGTGCCGCGACGCAAGCGCGCGTGGCGGTCGGTGACGGGCTCGTCGTCGGCGTAGTCGTCGGCCTGCTGGTGCGCCCGCGGCTGGATCGGCCGATCGATGGTGTGCGGTGCGCGGCCTTCGCGGCGCAGGAGGCTACCGACGGAGATGCCGCGCCCGGTGTCTTCCTCGTCGTCGAACGCGGCGGGGACCGGGGCGTTGCGGTTCAGCAGGTCGGCGACGGTGACCACACCGGCACCGGTCATGCCTGGCCCACCTCGGGACACCATCTGAGCCACAGCGGGACGTCCTCCCTTGGAGTGAACGGACGAGCGAATGTCTACCGGATGCTGAGAACGCATACCAAGTGTCATTCATCCGCTCGTCTCAGTTCACCCGTTTGGTCTATATCCGTTCGTCGATCGATCCAGACCGCTCATCCGATTGAGACAACCTGAAACGCCTCTGCGAGCCGCCCGTCGCCCCATCCGAACCGTTCGGCCCAGGCTGCGTGCCATGTACGAATTCGGGTCTCGAGATCGTCCATGTGCGCGGTCTGTGACCGGTGCTCACGGAGTGCAGCGATCTTCCGGTCGAAAGTATCGGTCACGTCGACGAGGTGGTCGACGCGGTCGTCGGGTGCGCCCATCATCCAGAGCTCGCCGACGGCCCACGCCTCCAGGCCCTCGTCGGCCAGCAACTCGGGGTGGGCGAACGGGTTGCGCGAGTCCGGGTAGACCGCCGCCAGCGCCGCCTCGCCCACCGCCCGGTGATCGGGGTGGGACGCGCCGAGACGCCGCCACAAGATCTCCGGCGACTGCGTCAGGACGCGTTCCGGCCGGAAGCGGCGGATCTCGCGGCTGATGTCGCGGCGCAGCTCGAGGCTCGGGGTCAGGCGACCGTCCGGGTAACGGAGGAACCGGACGTCCTGCACTCCGAGCACGGCGGCCGCGGCCCGCTGCTCGGCCTCCCGCAACGGTCCCATCTCTTCGCGCGGGGTGTCGTCGAAGCCACCGGCGTCACCGGACGTGCAGATGCAGTATCCGACCTCGATGCCGGCCTTCGTCCAGGATGCGATTGTGGCGGCCGCGCCGAAGTCGACGTCGTCGGGGTGTGCGGTGACGACGAGGACCCGCGACACATCGTCGCGGACGGTCGCCCGACGAACGGGATCGCTGGAGAGGGTGCCCACCGCGGCACTGTACGAGCGCGCGGCCGCGCGGTTGGGGCTACCCGGTCTCGGGACGTCCGCCCCGCACTGCGCCGATCACCGACTGAGCCGATCAAGAACGGGCCGATCAAGGACCGGATCGGTCAGTGGAGGCTGCGGAAGCGGCTGCGCGTGGAGTCGAGCGCCTGCTTGGCGTAGAGCCCCGCGCCGCCGCCGATCAGCAGGCCGATGAGGTCGACCGGCACCGAGTTGGCCGAGGTCAGCAGCAGGCCCAGCAGCGCGACGCCCGCCGTGCCGCCCGCGACCTTCCATCGGCTGTTGACATAGTCGGTGGTGGTGCCGCCGGAGAGCCCGCGCTTCTTGGCCGCGTTGTTGAGCATCGCCAGGTAACCGACGTGCCCCAGCGCGGCCAGCAGGCCCACGAGAGCCACAACTGCTGCAACGATCCCGAACACAGCGCCCATGCGTCCAGAGTGCCACGGAAGTGGCGTTCTGCGCCGCGCGCGTTCGGGGCGTCAATGCGTGGTGACCGCTTGCGCAGTGCACCGGTCCGAGGCTCAGTGTCCGGAACGGCTGCCGAGGTGGCCACGGCCGAGGCGGAGCAGGAGCATCCCCAGCTCCCTGCCCTCGGCGCCGAGATCGCGGAACCGGGCCAGCACTGCCATCTCCCGGTTGTAGACGATGCGGGGGCCGCCCGCGGCCATCCGGGCTTTGCCGATGCGGCGCGAGACCTCGGTGCGGCGCTTGACCAGTCTCAGGATCTCCGCGTCCAGATCGTCGATCTCGACGCGCAGCTGGGCGATCTCGGCCTCGGCCGGGATGATGTCGTCGGTGGTGGACTCTCCGCTGGTTGTCGCGGTCACGGGTCTCCTCCTGCGTTCTGTCTCCGGCCCGAGACGCGAAAACGCCCCGGGTCCGAAGGACTCCGGGGCGTGGTGGGCGCTGTCAGCTGGCCACGGGAACCGGTGTCCGGTACCCGTAGAAAAATCGCCTGCTGGTCAGTGCCACACCAGCAGTGTGCCACATCCCGAGCGTGTCGGGACCCGGCGGTACTCTTTCGAACACAATGAGGGAGCTTGCGACCGAATCATCAACACTGCGAGCCCGCGAAGCGTCGACCGAGCGCAGCGAGGTTGCACGGTGAGTGCCCTGTTCGAACTGCCGACAGAGAACCCCGTCCAGGCCCGCACCGAACGCGGTGCGGCACTCCTGGAGGGGCTCAACCCGCGCCAGCGCGAGGCGGTGGTCCACGCGGGGTCGCCGCTGCTGATCGTCGCTGGGGCGGGATCGGGCAAGACAAGGGTGCTCACTCATCGCATCGCCTGGCTGCTGGCCGAGCGCGGGGTGCACCCCGGCGAGATCATGTCGATCACCTTCACCAACAAGGCAGCCGCGGAGATGAAGGAGCGCGTCGACGCGCTCGTCGGGCGCCGGGCCAACGCGATGTGGGTCTCCACCTTCCACTCGATGTGCGTCCGCATCCTGCGCCGTGAGGCAAAGCACCTCGGCGTGCGTTCGGCGTTCTCCGTCTACGACGCCGACGACACGCGCAGGCTCGTCGGGCTGGTGGCGCGCGACCTGGAGCTCGACCCCAAGAAGTTCGCGGCCCGCGGGCTCGCCGCGCAGATCTCCAATCTCAAGAACGAGCTGCTCTCGCCCGACGACGGCGCGGCGCGCGCCACCAACGACTACGAGCGCAAGGTGGCCGAGGTCTACGCCGTGTACCAGGCGCGCCTGCGCACGGCCAACGCGTTCGACTTCGACGACCTGATCATGGAGACGGTCGCGCTGCTCCAGCGGCTGCCCGCGGTGGCCGAGTACTACCGGCGCCGGTTCCGGCACGTGCTCGTCGACGAGTACCAGGACACCAACCACGCGCAGTACCAGCTCGTGCGCGAGCTGGTGGCGCCCGCCGCGCCGCGTGCGGAGCCCGGCGAGCTGTGCGTCGTGGGCGACTCGGACCAGTCGATCTACGCCTTCCGGGGCGCCAGCATCCGCAACATCATCGAGTTCGAGCAGGACTTCCCCAACGCCCGCACGATCCTGCTGGAGCAGAACTACCGCTCCAGCCAGCGCATCCTCTCGGCCGCCAACGCCGTCATCGCGCGCAACCCCAACCGTCGCGACAAGCGGTTGTGGTCGGAGCAGGGCGACGGGCACAAGGTCATCGGCTACGTCGCCGACAACGAGCACGACGAGGCCGCGTTCGTCGCCCAGGAGATCGACCGGCTGGTCGACTCGGGGGAGATCCGGAACTCGGACGTCGCCGTCTTCTACCGCACCAACTCCCAGTCGCGCGTCTTCGAGGACGTCTTCCTGCGCGTCGGGCTGCCGTACAAGGTCGTTGGCGGTGTGCGGTTCTACGAGCGCAAGGAGGTGCGCGACGCGCTCGCGTACCTGCGGGTGCTCTCCAACCCTGAGGACACCGTCAGCCTCCGGCGCATTCTCAACGTCCCGAAGCGGGGGATCGGTGACCGCGCCGAGGAGCTGGTGGCCGGCTACGCCGACCGCGAGCGCATCTCCTTCGCCGCCGCGCTGCGGACCGCCGCGGAGCAGCCGGAGCGGCTGCCGGGCCTGGCCACGCGCTCGCAGCGCTGCATCGCCGCGTTCGTCCGCATCCTCGACGACCTCGACGAGCTGGTGGAGCGGGGCGAGGAGACCGCCGAGATCCTCGAGGCGATCTACGCGAAGACCGGCTACACCGCCGAGCTCGAGGCCAGCGAGGACCCGCAGGACGGCTCGCGGCTGGAGAACCTCGCCGAGCTCGTCACGGTGGCGAGGGAGTTCGCAGGCGATGCCGCGGTCGCGGACCTGGACGACTCCGACGTCGAGGTGGGCGCGCCCGCCCCTGGCTCCCTCGCGGCGTTCCTGGAGCGGGTCGCGTTGGTGGCCGACGCCGACTCGATCCCCGACAACGACGAGGGCATGGTCACGCTGATGACCCTGCACACCGCGAAGGGCCTGGAGTTCCCCGTTGTGTTCCTCACCGGCTGGGAGGACGGGGTGTTCCCGCACATGCGAGCCATGGGCGACCCCGCCGAGCTGGCGGAGGAGCGGCGGCTGGCGTACGTGGGCATCACTCGCGCCCGGGAGCGGCTCTACCTGTCCCGGGCGATGATCCGCTCGTCGTTCGGGCAGCCCAACGCCAACCCGGCGTCGCGCTTCCTCGCCGAGGTGCCCGACGACCTCGTCGAGTGGCGGCGCTCGGAACCCGAGCGCTCGGCGCCGGTCGGCCGGTTCGGCTTCGGCAGGCGGCCCGCGGCCACCGACCGCGGCGACTGGCGGGTGCCGGAGCGCAAGCTCACGGCCACCATCCACCTCGAGGTGGGCGACCGCGTCAACCACGACAAGTACGGCCTCGGCACGGTCATCGCTTCGGACGGGGCCGGTGTGAAGGCGACGGTCACGATCGACTTCGGCAGCGCGGGCACCGTGCGGCTGATGCTGATCGGCGGGGTACCGCTGCAGAAGTTGTAGCACCGGTCGGACCGGTGGAACCGTCGGCGCTCGGCTTCCGTCCAATGACGTGTGACACTGACCGGGGGAGGCCCACCATGTCCGTCGACACCCTCTACGAGGCCGTTTTCGCGCACGGCGGTCCCTGGACCGAGGACGAGTACTTCGCGCTCCCCGAGACACCGGCGCGCATCGAGCTCGTCGACGGAATGCTCGTCGTGAGCCCACTGTCGTCGGTGCCGCACCACCGCCTGGTGTACGAGCTCACGCACTTGCTCCGAACGACATGTCCCGACGGGCGGTGGGAGGCTCTTCCCGGCGGCAACGTCCGGTTGTGGCAGGACCACATCAGGATCCCCGACGTGGTGGTCGCCAGGTCCGGCCTCGACGTGCTGTACGTGGACGCCGACGACGTCCTGCTGCTGGCCGAGGTCACCTCGCCCGGCAACTTCCGGCAGGACCGGATCGTGAAGCACACCGACTACGCCGAGGCGGGCATCGCGTTCTACCTGCGGGTCGACCTGCACGACGGCGTCGGGGAGGTGCGGGCGTCGGCGTTCGAGCTGGTCGACGGCTCCTACCGGGAGTACGCCACGGCCCCCGACGGCGTGCTCCGCCTGGAGCGGCCCTGGCCACTCGAAGCCGACCTCCGCGCGCTCGCCCGCGGTCATTGATCGGCAGGGTCCGGCGCCGGGCCAGGGTCAGAACTCGATCCCGCGCTTCCGGAACCAGGGCACCGGGTTGATCTTCGTGCCGTCGGCCTGCCAGATCTCCAGGTGCAGGTGCGGGCCCGTCGAGTAGCCACGGTTGCCGATCTCGGCGATCTCCTCGCCTGCCTCGACACGGTCGCCCTTCTTCACGAACATCCGGTTGACGTGCCCGTACACGCTCTGCGAGCCGTCGGAGTGGCGCAGCACCACCCACAACCCGAAGCCGGTCGCCGGCCCGGCCTCCTCCACCACCCCGTCCGTCACCGCGTAGATCGGCGTGCCGATCGGGCCGGCCAGGTCGATGCCCTGGTGTGCGGTGCCCCACCGCGTGCCGAACACGGAGGTCAGGTGGGCGATCGTCGGCCGGACGTACGCCACGTCGCCGTACAGGCTCGCCTCGGGGGCGCCGTTCGCGAGCGCGGCGTCGATGATCGTGGCCTGGCGGGAGAGCTCGCGGCCGATGTCGACGGCCTTCGCGAGGTTCTGGACGTCCACCTGCGCCCCGGGGTCCAGTGCCTCGAGGGAGAGCGGGTCGGGCAGGAGCTGGTCGCCGCCGATCGCGTCCGTGGCGAGGTCGGCCTGCGCGGCGCGCGTGACCTCCGCGACGGGCAGGAGCGTGCTCACGGGCTGCGGCGCCTGGCCGAGCGGGTTCACCAGGGTCTGGCCGGCCGCCACAACCGCTCCGGCGGCCACCGCGGCGACGGTGGCTCGTCGGTGGAGCGACGCCGGTGGCGGCGGCGGGAGGTGGTGCACACCGGGCACCGCGGCCGCTCCGGCGGCGACGGTGGCCCCTCTGCGGTGCGACGCAGGAGGTGAAGACGCAGGAGGTGAAGACGCAGGAGGTGAAGACGCAGGAGGTGAAGCTGGGACGCGGCGCACATCGGGCACTGCGGCCGCTCTGGCCGCAGGGACGGGGGCGCGTCGGTGGTGCGACGCCGGAGATGGCGGCGGGACCCGGTGCACGCCAGGCACTACGGCCGCCCCGGCGGCGGCCGCGACGACGGGCGCCCTTCCGCGGTGCGACGCACGAGGAGGCGGCGGGAGCTTGTGCACGCCGGGCACCGCGACCCCGCCGGCGGCGGCCGCGGCGACGGTGGCCCGTCCGCGGTGCGACGTCGGAGGTGGCGGCGGGAGCCGGTGCACGCCCGGGGCCGCTACGACGCGCAATCGCATCGTGCGATCCGGGTCGTCCGCCTGGGCGCCGCTTGGGGAGCGGTGGCGCGCCAAGACCTGCCCTTCTCGACGTCTGACCTGGTGGCCATGTCCCGGTCGCGACAGCGCGGGCTGGGGATCCCGCAGTGGCGTTCGGGGTTTGCCACTACTGCTGCCGTGATCGAGCCGTGACCACGAGACGGTAGCGGGCGCTCGCCAGGGCGGGCAAATCGCCTGCCGGCGTGTCCGATGTCGACCAACCCTGTTCAGGACGCGGGGGAGGAACGTTCACGCACCGTGCGCGATCGTCGGGGCGACGCGGAGTGAGCTGCGCGGAACGAGCCGTCTCCCTGCTCCGTCCGGGCCAACCCGGTGACGACCCAGTGGACCGAACGTGAATCAATGGGCAGTGAAAGATGACCGACGTCACACACCTCGAACTCCTCGACCTCCAGGTCCGGGTGCGACAGTCGGCCGTTGCGCTGCGGTATCACCATCTGGTCCATCCGGCTCCATACGACGAGGAACCGGGTCGAGCAGCCGGGCGCCGGCCGGGCGAGCTCCTCCAGCACGTCCGAGCCGGGGCGCAGCTGCCGGGCCAGCGTGGTGGGTATGAGGTAGGCGGTGAGGGTGCCCTGGTGTGGGGTCCCGAGCGTCACAAGGGTGTCGACGGTGGCAGCGCCGCCCATGCGCTGCACGTAGTAGCGCGCGATCATGCCGCCGAGCGAGTGGCCGACGATGTGCACCTTCTCGGCGCCGGTGAGCTCCAGCAGTTGCTCGACGTGCCTGCGCAGCTCGTGGGCGGCGGTGCGGATGTCGCCGGTCAGGAGGCTGTAGTTCACCGCGTGCACGGTGCCGAAGCCGCGCCGGCGCAGCGTGCGGCGGAAGACCGTGAACACCGAGCGGTTGTCCATGATCCCGTGCAGCAGGAGGATCGGTGTCCCGGCGGCCGCCACATCGGTGACGACGAGGCTGCGCCGCACCGGCGGCAGGGAGTCCGTGCGGTATCCGGACGAGTCGCGGAGCTGCTCGCGCAGGAGCCCGGCCGGGTACACGGCCAGGTGTGCCGCGAACCACGCCCACTCGACGGCCAGTCCGCGCATGCCCGCCGGGGCACCGAACGTGCGTGCGGCGTACGCGCCCGCCTTCCCGACCTCGGTGGCGGTGGCCTGGACCAGCGCGGCCGTCGAGGCCAGGCGGTCCAGGCCAGAGCGGACCAGCTCCATGTATAGACGGTAGGTGATGTTTGCCGCTTCCGCACGGACGCGGGTTGTCTGCGAGCTCCGAGCCACCGATGCTCCATAAGGGGTGATAGGTGTCACCAGGGCAGGTCAGAGGCGGTGCGGTTGGCGTCGCTAGGGTCGCTGCGGCAGCGGATTTCGCGGGCTCCGGCCCGCGGCACAGCGGAGTGGGCAGGGAGATAGCCGAGTGGACCTGTACGAGTACCAGGCGAAGGACCTCTTCGCCGCGCACGGAGTTCCGGTCCTTCCGGGCCGGACGGTGGAGACGGCCGATGAGGCCGCGGCGGCGGCCGCCGAGCTGGGTACGGCCGTCGTCGTCAAGGCCCAGGTGAAGACCGGCGGGCGCGGCAAGGCGGGTGGCGTCAAGCTCGCCACCACGCCGGAGGAGACCAAGGAGAAGGCCGAGGCGATCCTCGGCATGGACATCAAGGGCCACACCGTCCACCGCGTGCTGGTGACCGAGGCGAGCGAGATCGCGGAGGAGTACTACTTCTCCTTCCTGCTCGACCGCTCGAACCGCACCTTCCTCGCCATGTGCTCGGCGGAGGGCGGCATGGAGATCGAGCAGCTCGCCGTCGAGCGCCCGGAGGCGCTGGCGCGGGTGCCGGTCGACCCGATCGCGGGTGTCGACAAGGCCAAGGCCGCGGAGATCGTTGCCCAGGGCAAGATTCCGGCCGCCGTGGCCGACCAGGCCGCGGACGTGATCGTGAAGCTGTGGGAGACCTTCGTCTCCGAGGACGCCACGCTGGTCGAGGTGAATCCCCTGGTCCGCGACCCGCAGGACAAGGTCGTCGCGCTGGACGGCAAGGTCACGCTCGACGAGAACGCCGGCTTCCGCCACCCGGGCCACGCCGAGCTGGTCGACCAGCGCACGGAGGACCCGCTCGAGGCCAAGGCGAAGGCGAAGGACCTCAACTACGTCAAGCTCGACGGCGAGGTCGGCATCATCGGCAACGGCGCGGGCCTGGTCATGTCCACGCTGGACGTGGTGGCGTACGCGGGGGAGAAGCACGGTGGCGTGAAGCCCGCCAACTTCCTCGACATCGGCGGCGGCGCGTCGGCCGAGGTGATGGCCGCTGGTCTCGACGTCATCCTCGGCGACCCCGACGTCAAGAGTGTGTTCGTGAACGTCTTCGGTGGCATCACCGCCTGTGACGCGGTGGCCAGCGGCATCGTCGAGGCGCTGAAGATCCTTGGCGACGGCGCGACGAAGCCCCTCGTGGTGCGCCTGGACGGCAACAACGTGGTCGAGGGCCGCCGGATCCTCGACGAGGCGAACCACCCGTTGGTCACGCAGGTGGGCACGATGGACGACGCGGCCGACAAGGCCGCCGAGCTGGCAGCGGCGGGAGCCTGAGAGATGTCGATCTTCCTCAACGAGAACAGCAAGGTCATCGTCCAGGGCATCACCGGCTCCGAGGGCACCAAGCACACCGCCAAGATGTTGGCGGCGGGCACGAACATCGTGGGCGGCGTGAACGCTCGCAAGGCCGGCACGTCGGTGTCGATCGGCGGTAAGGACCTCACCGTGTTCGGCACGGTCGAGGAGGCGATGAAGGAGACCGGCGCGGACGTCAGCGTCGTCTTCGTGCCGCCGAGGTTCGCCAAGGACGCGATGGTCGAGGCGATCGACGCGGAAATCCCGCTCGCGGTTGTCATCACCGAGGGCATCCCGGTGCACGACTCCGCCTACGCCTGGGCGCACACCGTGGCGAAGGGCAACCGCACCCGGATCATCGGCCCGAACTGCCCGGGCATCATCTCTCCCGGCAAGTCCAACGCGGGCATCATCCCTGCCGACATCGCCGGCGCCGGCCCGATCGGGCTGGTGTCGAAGTCGGGCACGCTGACCTACCAGATGATGTACGAGCTGCGGGACTTCGGTTTCTCCTCGGCCATCGGCATCGGCGGCGACCCGGTCATCGGCACTACGCACATCGACGCCCTCGAGGCCTTCGAGGCCGACCCCGAGACCAAGGCGATCGTGATGATCGGCGAGATCGGCGGCGACGCCGAGGAGCGCGCAGCCGACTTCGTGAAGGCCAACGTCACCAAGCCGGTCGTCGGGTACGTCGCGGGATTCACCGCGCCTGAGGGCAAGACGATGGGCCACGCCGGCGCGATCGTCTCGGGCTCGGCGGGCACCGCGCAGGCCAAGAAGGAGGCCCTGGAGGCCGCGGGCGTGCGGGTCGGGAAGACCCCGAGCGAGACGGCCGCCCTGATGCGGGAGATCGTCTCCGGGCTGTAGGCCGGTAAGCCCCTTGCCGGAAAGCCACTTTGCTGCCATCTCATGGCGGGAAGTGGCTTTCCTGCTGTTGGTACCGTGGGATCGTGCGCAGCTGACACCTCCATCCCGCCCTGCGGCTCTGCCCGGGTGGGTCCGGCTTCCGCCCGAGGTGTCACCGTGCCTGCTCCTACCATCGTCTGTTCCGGCCTGGCCTTCGCCTGGCCGGACGGTGCCCCTGTGCTCAGCGGCTTCGATGTCGCGTTCGGCGCGGGCCGCACCGCTCTCGTCGGCGCCAACGGGTCGGGCAAGTCGACGCTGCTGCGCCTCATCGCCGGCCGCCTCACACCCGCGGCGGGCACGATCAGCACGGCAGGCGAGGTCGGGTACCTGCCGCAGGATGTCGCGCTCGACACCCACCGCACCGTCGCCGAGCTGCTCGGCATCGCGGAGCAGCGGGCCGCGCTACATGCCGTGGAGGCCGGTGACCCCACCGCGATCCCGGCCGTCGGCGACGGCTGGGACGTCGAGGAGCGGGCGGCCGCCGCGCTCGCCCGGTTCGACTTGCCGACCGACCTCGACCGCCGGGTGGGCACGCTCTCCGGCGGCGAGGCCGTGCTGACCGGCCTGGCAGGCTTGCTCATGCGCCGTCCGGCGATCACGCTGCTCGACGAGCCGACGAACAACCTCGATCTGGCAAGCGTTGACTGCCTCGCCGAAGCGCTGGTGGCCTACCGAGGGGCGCTCATCGTGGCGAGCCACGACTGGTCGTTCCTGCAGCGGATCGGGATCACCAGGTGGTGGACCGTCGAGGGCGGGCTGCATGAGACGGCCGAACCATGATCATCACCTGACATCGCCCGGGCACGGGGGGTACGACGGGATGCACTAGCGTTCTGGCATCCGCCTGCGCTGGACCGCGGGAGTCCGCACGGAGGGAGTTCGATCGATGACTCAACAGCCAGGACCGCCCGGAACGCCGCCCACGCCGTCGTCGCCTGGGCCCGCCGCCCCGGCAGGGGCGCCGCCGTCGTACGCGGGGTCGTCCTCGTCTGCGGGCGCTCCCGCGGAGTCGGCCGCCGCGGCCACCCCCGCCGACCACCAGCTCGAGCCCGGCCCGGCCCGGCTGCTTGCCCTCGCGGGCGCCGGTCTGGCCGTCGTGTTCGCGGTGCTCGGCTTCTTCGACAGCTCGTTCGGCTTCATCCTCCCGGCGTTCTCCTCCCTGGTCATCGGCGGCGGGCTGCTCGCGGGCACGGCCGTGCTGCCGAAGATCGGCCGGGTGCTCGTGCCCGCCGCCGTCGCCGCCACCACCGGTGCGCTGCAGTTCCTCGTGTTCGTGATCGGCAACGGCGGCTCCGGCATCCTGATCGCTGCGGTGGTCGTCGCGTTCCTGGTGGCCGTTGTGGTGGTCGGGGCGATGCTGCTCGACGTGGGCATCGTCAAGGCCCCGGCGCCGCGCCCGAGCGCGCCGCCCGACTACGGGCAGCCCTCGGGCTACGGCCAGTACCCGCAGGGGTACGGCCAGCAGGGCGGGTACGGCCAGTACCCGCAAGGGGGCTACGGCCAGCAGGGCTACGGCGGCCAGCAGCCGTCCGGGTACGGCCAGCAGGGGCAGCCGGGCCAGTACGGCGGCCAGCCGGGCTACGGGCAGCAGCAGCCGGGCTACCCGCCTGCCGGCTACGGCCAGCAGCCGCAGGGCCAGGCGGGCGGCTGGGGCCAGCAGATCCCGCCGCCCGGGCAGCCCGGTGGTCCGGCCGCGCCGAGCGGGGCCGGGTCGTCCGGCGAGGCCACGACCGCGATTCCGCAGCCCGAGCGGGGCGCGGCCCACGGCAGGCCGGAATCCGGCGGCAAGGGAGACAACCAGGGTGAGGGCGCGGACCAGACCCGGTTCATCCAGCCGGGTGAGCGACCGCAGGGCTGAGCACCGCCCGCCACTTGACTAGAGGAGCGCCCTGAACAACTCGGCCCTACTGCTGCGCTACGGGCGGAGTTGTCCAGGACCCTCCTAACGGACGCCGATCGCTCGGCGTGCCTGCTCGGCCCCCGCGCCGCTCACTGCGACCCTGGGGGCGTGACCCGCGCTCTCGCCGGCCCCGACCACGACCCGACGACCGCCGTACCGGACGACGGGTCCAGCCGTCCCGGGGCGGGCGGCGTCGACGGTTTCGACAGGTTGCGCCTGCTGCTGGCCGGCGCGATGGGCACGGTCCTCATCAGCTACGCGCTGCTCGTGCCGGCCGCCGCGGCCGTGATCCTCACCGGCGGTGCCGGGCTGTCGGTCAACGGGGCGTTCGCCGCGGCGATCCCGCTCTGGCTCGCCGCCCACCAGATCCCGCTCACCCTGCAGGGCCAGCCTCTCAGCATGCTGCCGCTGCTGCCGACGGCGTGTGTGGTCGTCGTGGCCGTCCTCGGGTCCGGCTGGGCTGTGCGACGGCTCGGCGGGCGGTTCCGCACCGACGCCGGGGCCGTCGTCGCGACGGTCGCCGGGGCGCACGCCGCGGTCGCCGTGCTGGGGAGCGCTCTGCTGCCGAGGGCCGCCGAGGTGCTCGTCACGCCGTGGTCGGCGATGGTCGGCGGCGGGCTCGTCGCGGGCACCGGGGCGGTCGTGGGTGTGCTGCGGACCTGCGGGGTGCCCACGGATAGCGCACGCAGGCTCCCCGCCTGGCTGCTGCCCGCCCTGCGCGGCACCGCGGTCGTGCTGGCCGGCCTCGCCTGCACCGGGGCCCTTGTCCTGTTCACGGCCCTCGTGGTACGGGCTCCCGAGGTGGCGGCCGCATTCACGCAGCTCGCGCCGGGCGCGGCCGCGGGGATCGGCGTCACCCTGCTCGCGATCGCCTACTTCCCGAACGCGGTGCTGGCCGGGCTGAGCTGGGCGCTCGGGCCAGGTGTCGCCGTCGGGACGGCGGGGGCGTCGCCGTTCGTCGCGCAGGGCGCGGAGCCCTCGTCGTTCCCGCTGCTCGCCGCCGTCCCGGTCAACACGCCGCCAGTGTGGGCGCTGGCGGTGTTCGTGCTCCCGGTGGCCGTCGGGGTTCTGGCCGGGCGCACCGTCCGCCGGACGGCGGGCGACCATCAGTTCCCCGCCGCCATCGCCACCGTGGTCCTGACGGCGCTCGCCACCGGCGTGCTGGCCGTGCTCGCCGGTGGCCGGCTCGCCGCCGGGCCGTTCGACCCGGTGCGACTGCCCGTCGAGCTCGTCGTGCCGTCCGTGCTGCTGTGGGTCGGTGTGCCGCTCGTGCTCACGGCCGTCCTGCGTCAGGCGGGGGCCGAGGAGCCGCCGGCTGCGGACGAGGACGAGCCCCGGAACGGGCGGCCGGACGAGCCGGACGAGGCGGCCCCGGAGGCCGAACTCGCCGAACTCGCCGAACTCGCCGGTCCTGTCGAGGCCGGCGACGACGGGGAGCAGGTGGCCGACGCGCAACCGGAGTCGGACGCCCCGCCCGAGGAGCCAGACGTCTCGCCCGAGGAACCGGTCGCCCACCAGCGGGCGACCAGCGAGCCGGCGGCGCCGAAGGCCCAGCCCCGCCGCATCGTGCCCCAGCCGCGCCCGGACGAGGCCGCCGCGAGCCCGCGCGCGAAACGGCGCTGGCCGTGGCAGCGCAAGCGCGGGGAGACCCCGGCCCCGCCCGAATCCCCGGCCGTTCCGGAGCAACGCGGCCCCCGAACCGTCGCGGATCTGGTGGCGCAGCGAGCCAAGGAGGCGGCCGAGCGCCATGAGCCCGAGGAGGACGCCTAGGAGGGTCCTGTTCAGGGCGCTCCTAGCCCTGAGCGGGGCCTCGCTCGTGGCCGTCCGGCTGGCACAGGGGGCGCCGGAGGCGGTGTGACCTGCGCCGCGGCCTACCCTGGAACGGGTCAGAGCCGATTCCAGGACCCGTCGAGGAGCTCCCGCTTGCCCGCGTCGCAGAGCCGTTCGTACCGGGTCGAGATCCCCGATCCGGCCCGGGTGGTCGTGCTTGTCTCCGGATCGGGCACCCTCCTCCAGGCGCTGCTCGACGCGGCCGCCGAGCCCGGTTACCCGGCCCAAGTCGTCGCAGTGGGGGCCGACCGCACCGGGATCGAGGGGCTCGCCCGCGCCGAGCGAGCCGGTGTGCCGACCTTCTCCGTGCGCGTGGCCGACCATACCGACCGCGCCGACTGGGACGCCGCCATCGCCAAGGCCGTCGCCGAGCACCGGCCGGACCTCGTGATCAGCGCCGGTTTCATGAAGATCCTGGGGCCCGGTTTCCTCACGGCCGCAGGCGCGCCGATGATCAACACCCATCCGGCGCTGCTGCCGTCCTTCCCCGGCGTCCGGGGAGTGGCCGACGCCCTCGCGTACGGCGTGAAGGTCACGGGGGCGACCGTCCACATCGTCGACGACGGCGTGGACACCGGCCCCGTGCTGGCCCAGAGCGCAGTGCCCGTCGAGCCTGACGACACCGTCGAGGCGCTGCACGAACGCATCAAGATCGAAGAGCGACGCCTTCTCGTGGGCGTCGTCGCCGCGCTGGCCCGGAAAGGGGCCACCGTGACCGGACGAGAGGTGACCATCCCGTGAGCGAGCTTGCTAGTGAACCGTTGGTGCCGAGCGAGCTTGCGAGCGAAGTGTCCGCGCCGCGTGAGCGTCGCCCGGTCAAGCGGGCGCTGATCAGCGTCTACGACAAGACAGGCCTGCTCAGCCTGGCCACGGGGCTGCATGCGATGGGCGTCGAGATCGTCTCCACCGGCTCCACGGCCCAGCGCATCGCCGACGCCGGCGTGCCGGTCACCCCCGTTGAGCAGCTCACCGGCTTCCCGGAGTGCCTCGACGGGCGGGTGAAGACGCTGCACCCGCGAGTGCACGCCGGACTGCTCGCCGACACCCGCAAGCCGGAGCATCTGGCGCAGCTCGCCGAGCTGGACATCGCCCCGTTCGACCTGCTCGTGTCGAACCTCTACCCGTTCACGGAGACGGTGGCATCCGGAGCCACACCTGACGAGTGCGTCGAGCAGATCGACATCGGAGGGCCCGCCATGGTGCGGGCGTCGGCGAAGAACCACGACAGCGTGGCGGTGGTCGTCGAGCCCGCGCGCTACGACTGGGTGCTCGAGCGGGTCAAGAACGGCGGGTTCGACGTGGCCGACCGCAGGCGGCTCGCGGCGGCCGCCTTCCGGCACACGGCCAGCTACGACGTGGCGGTGGCGTCGTGGATGGGGAGTGTGCTGGCGCCCGAGGCCGACGGGGGCGTGTTCCCGTCGTGGGTGGGCGCCACGTGGGAGCGCTCGGCCACCCTGCGGTACGGCGAGAACCCGCACCAGCAGGCGGCGCTCTACGTCTCCGGGCAGCCCGGCCTCGCGGCCGCCGAGCAGTTGCACGGCAAGGAGATGTCCTACAACAACTACGTCGACGCCGACGCGGCGTGGCGGGCGGCGCACGACCACGACACCCCGTGTGTCGCGATCATCAAGCACGCCAACCCGTGCGGCATCGCGGTGGGCACCGACATCGCCGAGGCACACCGCAAGGCCCACGCCACCGACCCGGTGAGCGCGTTCGGTGGGGTGATCGCGGCCAACACCGAGGTCAGCGTGGCCATGGCGGAGCAGGTGGCCGAGGTGTTCACCGAGGTCGTCGTTGCGCCGGGGTTCGCGGACGGCGCGCTGGAGGTGCTCACCCGGAAGAAGAACGTGCGGGTGCTGCGGCTTCCGGTGGCGCCGGGCCGGGGCGGGGCCGAGATGCGGACGATCTCCGGCGGGTTGCTCCTACAGCAGCGCGACGTGCTCGACGCACCCGGTGACGACCCCGCGGCCTGGACGCTCGCCACCGGCGAGCCGGTGTCCGACGAGGTGCTCGCCGACCTCGCGTTCGCGTGGCGGGCGTGCCGGTCGGTCAAGTCGAACGCGATCCTGCTGGCGTCCGGCGGGGCGGCAGTCGGGGTCGGGATGGGCCAGGTCAACCGAGTGGACGCGGCACGGCTAGCGGTCGCGCGCGCCGGCGACCGGGCCCGCGGCTCGGTGGCGGCGTCCGACGCGTTCTTCCCCTTCCCCGACGGCCTGGAAGTGCTGCTCGAGGCGGGTGTCCGGGCGGTCGTGCAGCCGGGTGGATCGGTGCGCGACAACCTGGTAGCGGAGGCTGCAGCCGCCGCGGGCATCCCCCTCTACCTGACCGGCACCCGGCACTTCGCCCACTGAAAACCGGTGGCGGCCACCGCTACCGTGGTCGCCATGGGTTACGGCTTCGGCTTTACGCGGCTGCGCTTCGTCTCTCGGACGCCGCGCCGCTGATCCTCGCCCCCTCGGGGGCTCGTTCCGCCGTGCGCGCGCCGTCCGATCCGGATTCCCTTCCCGGTCGACGCGAAGCGCAGGTCAGTCATGCCCTCACACCGCCATGCCGTTGGCGGCCGCCACGAACTCGGTCAGAACTTCCTCGTCGACAGGCGCGTGGTCACGCGCATCGCGGGGCTGGTTCCGGCCGGGCCCGTCCTCGAACTCGGCGCCGGTGACGGCGCCCTGACGCGGCAGCTCGCCGCCCGGCCCGGCCCGGTCACCGCCGTCGAGCTGGACCCCGGCCGCGTCGCGAACCTCCGCCGCACGTTCGGTGACCGTGTCCGGATCGTGCACGCCGACATGCTGCGGTTCCGGCTCGACAGCGCGCACCATGTCGTCTCGAACGTGCCGTTCGGCATCACCACACCACTGCTGCGGCACCTGCTCGGGCAGCGAGCCTGGACGAGCGCGGTGCTGTTGCTGCAATGGGAGGTCGCGCGCAAACGGGCCGCGGTCGGCGGCACCACACTGCTTACGGCGAGCTGGTGGCCGTGGTACGAGTTCGCCCTCGCCGGCCGCGTGTCGTCGGTCGCCTTCCGGCCCCGTCCCGCCGTGGACGGGGGCATTCTCGTGATGCGCAGGCGGGAGGAGGCGCTGGTCGCGACCGCTGAGCGGGCCGCGTACCAGCAGTTGGTGCGGCAGGCGTTCAGCGGCGACCGGTTGCTCCCGGCGCTGCGGTCCATGCCGGGGGCCGGGCGGTGGGCGCTCGCGCAGGGTCTCGAGCCGGCGGTGCGCCCGCGGGACCTGACCGCGCAGCAGTGGGCGGCGCTGCACGCGGCGGCCGGTGCCGCTGCTCCCGGTGCCGCTGCTCCCGGTGCCGCTGCTCCCGGTGCCGCGCCCGCCCGTCGTCAGCGCACGGCCCGAACTCGGCTTGCGCGTCGAGGAGGCGCCAGCTAATCTCGAACATGTGTTCGACTCGCCGACTTCCCCGCGGCGCGGACCCCGTCGGGGAGGCATGTGTGGGTGGAGCAGTGGCAACCGGCGCGGCGGAAGCGCGGGCTGATCCCGCGAGCCGGCTGGAGCTCGCCAGGGGGTTGCTGCGCCGCGCGGAGGGCCGCACGGAGAACGTACAGCCGCTTGCCGTCCCCGTTCCAGGGCTCGACGGCCGGGTCCTCCCGGTCGCCGAGCCGCTGGCGGGGCTGCTGCCGGGCGGCGGCCTGCGCCGGGGCACCACGGTCGCCCTCCCGTCCGCGCCGGCCACCACGTCGCTGCTGCTCGCGCTGATCGCCGAGAGCTCGGCGGAGGGGGCGTGGGTCGGGGTGGTCGGGAAGCCGGAGCTCGGGCTGCTGGCCGCTGCGGAGGCCGGGATGCAGTTGGAGCGGCTGGCGCTGGTGCCACATCCGGGCACTGACCTGCTGGGCGTGACCACCGCGCTGCTCGACGGGCTGGACGTCGTGGTCGTGTCTCTCGGTGGCCGTCCGGCCGTGCGGGCGGCCGACCGGCGGCGGCTGGAGGCCAGGGCCCGGCAGCGCGGTGCCGTGCTGGTGGCGCTCGGCCAGTGGGACGGTGCGGACGTCGAGCTGAGCTGCGCCGAGGCCCGGTGGCACGGGCTCGCAGCAGGCGCGGGGCGGCTGCGTGCCCGGGAGGTCAGGGTGCGGATGCGCGGGCGGGGCATCGCCCCGGGCGGACGGTCGGCCCGGATGCTGCTCCCGGCCCGCGGCGGCCGGGTGACCGCGGCGTCCCCGGTCGCATCGTCTCTGGTCGCGGCGGACACCGCCCCCGACACGGTGCAGGCGGTGGGGTGAGGATGCCGGCGCCGGTGGAGGAGGAGAAGGAGCCGGGAGTCGCCCGGGTGCTCGCGCTGTGGTCGCCCGACTGGCCGGTCATTGCGGCGGCCATGGCGGCGCACGTCCCGGCGCACCGGCCGGCGGCGGTGGTCGTGGCGGGCCGGGTGCTGGCCTGCTCCGCGCTCGCCCGGTCGCAAGGGGTGCGCCGCGGGCTGCGCAGGCGGGAGGCGCAGGCGCGGTGCCCCGAGCTGGCGGTGCTCGACCGCGACCCCGATCGCGACGCTCGCGCGTTCGAGCCGGTGGTCGTCGCGGTGGAGGAGCTGGCTCCGGGTGTGGAGGTCGTGCGGCCGGGGTTGGTGGCGTTGCCGGCGCGCGGCCCGGTGGGGTGGTACGGCGGCGAGCAGGCGGCCGCGGAGGCGCTGGTCGACCAGGTCGCCGCCCGCACCGGCGCCGAGTGCCAGGTCGGGATCGCCGACGGGCTCTTCGCCGCGGTGCTCGCGGCCCGCCGCGGCCTCGCCGTCGCGCCGGGCGACACACCCCCGTTCCTCGCGTCGCTCGGCGTCGAGGAGCTGGACCGCGAGCCCGACGTCGACCGCTCCGAGCTGGTCGGGCTGCTGCGCAGGCTGGGCCTGCGCAGCTTGGGGGCGTTCGCGGCGCTCGACGCGGAGGACGTCGGGTCCCGGTTCGGGGCCGACGCCGTGCTCTGCCACCGGCTCGCCCGCGGCCTCGACCCGCGCCCGCCGGTGCGCCGCACGCCGCCGGAGGAGCTCACCGTCGAGGTGGAGCTGGACCCACCCGTCGACCGCGTCGACGCCGCGGCCTTCGCTGCCCGCGGGCTGGCCGAGCGGCTGCACCGCACGCTGGCCTCCCACGGGCTCTCGTGCACGCGGCTCGGTGTCGTCGCGCGCACGGTGGGGGGTGAGGAGCTGCGCCGCGTGTGGCGCTGCGCCGAGCCGCTCACGCCGTCGGGCACCGTCGACCGCGTCCGCTGGCAGCTCGACGCATGGCTCACTAACCGCCGCCGCTCCGCGGCGGCGGCGTTCGCCAAGGCTGCTGCGTCTGATGGCGGGCTCGCAAGCTCGCCCGGGGGAGGAGGCGCGGGCGCAGTGGGGCGGCTGTGGCTGGTGCCGGAGGAGACGGTCACCGCAGGCGCCCTGCAGCTCGGGCTGTGGGGCGACGTCGGGGAGTCCGACGAGCGCGCCGGCCGTGCGTTGGTCAGGGTGCAGGCGCTGCTCGGGCCGGAATCGGTGGTCACCGCCGTGCTGGTGGGCGGCCGCGACCCTGCCGGACAGATCCGGTTCGTGCCGTGGGGCGACGACCGTGACCTCGGGCTCGCTGCCCCCGCGGTCCACCAGGGAGCGGGGGAGCCTGTCGGCCGCGGCGACGGGGACCAGGCAGCGGGGCCGGCTGTGGCCTGGGGCGCACCGGAGCCGGGTGGTGGCGGCGTGAGCCGTATCGAGGACCGGCGGTCGCGTGTGGCCGGGTTCGAGCCGGGTGGGGAACCCGGCCCGGACGAGGCTGGGCCGGGGCGGGGGGCACATCGGCCGGCGGGGAATGCGGCCGGGCCGCTCGTCGCGCCCGCCGGGTGGCCGGACGACGTCATCCGGCGCACCGGCCGCGTCTCACCCGTCGGTCAGGCCGCCGACAGCACCGCCGACAACGCGGAGGGCGAGCGGAGGCGTCCCACCAACCGGCGGCGCCGCGTCGCCGTCCCGCGCTCGTCCAGCGGGCGGGCCGCAGTGCCCGATGCGCCGCCGTCGTGGCCGGGCCGGGCGCCCGCGCCGTCCCCGGCGGTCGTGCCCCCGCAGCCCCTCCCGGCCGAGCTGATCGACGCCGCCGGCCGGCCGGTGCGGCTCACCGCGCCCGACCTGCTCTCCGCGCCACCGGTGCACGTCGTGGTCGACGGCGGGGAGCCGCAGCCGGTGGTCGGGTGGGCCGGGGTCTGGCCGGTGCGACAGCGGTGGTGGGCGCCCGACGGCATCGATGCCGGTCGGCTGCAGGTGGACGTGTCCGGAGGGCCGCCGCTCCTCCTGCTCGCCCGCGAGGGGAGGTGGTGGGTCACGGGCGTCTACGACTAGCAAGCCGGTGCGCAGGGGGGTGGAGATCGAGCTGCTCGGCCTCGTCCCGGTAGCGCTGATAGCTCAGGCGACCTCGGGTCACGGCGGCGAGCAGCACGGCCCCGCCGGCAGCGCCGAACGGACGACCCCCACTTGTCCTCGGACGCGTGCCGCTCCAAGCTGAACCCCCAAGCTCCGCCACTCTGATGAGGAGCTGCTGATGAAACTCCTGGATCGGATGCTCCGCGGCAGGGTCGACCGGCTGGTGGCCGAGTCGCTGGCCGAACAGTTGGAGAAGGAGCAGCTCGACGCGCTGTACCGGTACCGCGTGCACAGCGACCGCGCACGCCTGCAGATCCACCCCACCGCAGTGGTCAACAACGCCCTGTTCAACACCGGCGGCGGCACCATCACGGTCGGTGAGTACGCCTTCTTCGGGCACTTCGTCGCCGTGTTGGCGGGCGGGCACGACATGGAGAAGTTCGGTAGGGAACGGCAACTCGCGATCCCCCGCACCGGCCACGACATCGTCATCGAAGACGGCGTCTGGCTGGCCTCCCACGTCCTGGTGCTCGGGCCGTGCACCATCGGCGAGCACGCGGTCGTCGCAGGCGGTTCGCTGGTGCGCCACGACGTGGAGCCTTACACCGTCGTCGCCGGCCGGCCCGCGACGGTGGTCCGGAGGCTGACACCGCCCCAAGGCGCCGTCCGCCGTCCCCCGGCACGTCCAGCTTCGGGTGCGCCGCCTACCTAGTACCTAGTACTCCGCGCCGCAAGTCCACCACATATCTCGACGGCCAAGCTCCTCGCTGAGCGCGCCGGCGAAACGCCCGGAGTTCCGGACATGCCCACCGTCGCTGTGGCCGTCACAGGTAGCGGCGGCTACTAGGGGCGGACGAGGACGGTGCCGACCTTGCCGGGCCGTACCGCGTGCTCCACGGCGTTGACCAGCTCGCCAAGGCCGTACGTTGCGGCCACGTCGAACTGGTCCTGGAGCGCCAGCGCGATCTGCTTCGCGGTGGCAACGTCGGATGCCCGCCTCTCGGCGGAGGCCTCGGACAGCCACCGGCCGATGTGCTTGCCCCGCAGCGTCAGCGCCTTGTTCAGCAGCGTCGACGTATGCACCGAGATCGGCTCCTCGGCGATCAGCCCGTAACTGACCAGCTTCCCGCCCGGCGTCAACAGGTCCAGAAGGCTCTCCGCCAGCTTCCCGCCGATTGGGTCGAAGGCCGCACTTATCGGACGGCCGCCGACTGCCTTGCGGACCTCGTCGGCCCAGCCCGGATGCTCTGTCGCCACGACCGGCACGTCCGGGAACCGCTTGCGCAGCTCTGCGGCACCGCGCTCGCTGCGGACGAGGTTGACGAGCGCCAGGTTGTGGAACTGGGACACGCCCGTCACCAGCCGCCCGACCGACGAGCCTGCGGCGGTCTGCACCAGAAAACCGTCGTATCCGAAGGCCTGGTGCTCCTCCGCCTCACGGCGCAGCATCACCGTGGTGAGCGGGTTCACCAGCATCTGCGCGGCGACCTCGTCCGGCAGCTCGTCCGGTACGGCCACGACCACGTCGGCATCCGCCACGATCCACTGGGACCACGCCCCGGGCTGGGGGAAGACCGTTACTCGGCCGCCGACCTCGACATCCGACGCCACGCGCGTTCCCGGGCCGATCGCCTCCACCACGCCGGTGGCCTCCACGCCGGCCGGAACCGGCGTTGCCGCCTTCCCTGGGTAGGCCTCGATGGCCTGGAGATCACCAGGGTGCACCGGGAAGGCCGTGGTGCGGATGAGGACTTGGCCGCGCTCGGGCGCTGCCGGCTCCGGCTCTTCGGTGACGGTCAGGACGTCGGCGGGCAACCCGCCACGGGTGTAGGCGACACGACGGTTCATGATTCTCCTCCCGCGCGCTGGTGTGGGGCTTGGCCGGGGCGTCAGCCGACGTCCTGCAGCAGCAGGTGCTTTCCGCTGAGTACACCGTCCAGCTGCATCAGCCGCCCGCCCTCACGCAGACCGCCAAGGTCCAGGGCGGCGAACCCGAATTCGTCCAGCAAGCCGGCCACGGCTGCCTTCGCGTCGGCGTCGTCGCCCGCATAGAAGGCCACTAGCCGTCCTTCGGCATGCCGGGGGTCCGCGGCGATGAACGGGCCGTACAGCGTGTTGAGAGCCTTCACGACCCGGGCGCCGGGAAGGTGGCTGGCAACCCACTCGCTGCCCGTGAGGTCACCGACGTCGTACCGGCCCCGGTAGGGGTTGGCCGCTGCGAACTGATTCGTCGTGTCGACGACGATCTTCCCGGCCCAGGTGGTGGTGCCCGTCAGTTCCGGCGCGGCGAAGAACGGCACCGAGAGGAAAACGAGCTCTGGCTCCGCCGCCTCCTCAGCCGTTACTGCGCGGGCCTGCGGCCCCAGCCTGTCAACAAGGGCTTCGAGAGTCTTGGGGCCCCGGCTGTTGCCGATGAGCACCTCATGGCCGTGGCGGATGGCCTTGTCGGCGACCGCCTGTCCCACCGGTCCCGCGCCCAGTACGCCAATGGTGCGGTGTGTGCTCATGGTGTTCGTCCTTGATCGTGTGCAAAGACTGCGCGAGCTGTCCGGCATCGACTCGTGCAGCCGATCCGGCGGTGTGTTCCCTGCAGAGGGAACCGTGCGCCTCCGCTCGTCAAGTGATCCACCACCCCAGCCGACGCCCTCGCTGCCGGCGGGAGTCTTCGGCGTTCCCGTTCCGCGGGACGGATAGTCAGCCGATTCTGCTAGACGGTCCGGCTTGGGAGCTCAGCCGTTCGCGAGCTCTTCCGTCGACAGCGCGAACCGGGCCACGGCCGCGGCCACCGCGTCGCTGTTGCGGTCGAGAGCCGTGTGGTCGATCGCCTCGACCCGGTCGCAGGCCTGGTGATAGCAGGCGTCGTACGGCTGGCCCGCGGTGCCGCCGTGGAGCATCGCCTGCTCGGATGTCTTCGGCTCTCCCGCCCCGGTGAACAGCCCGCCCGAGGGGATTCCGGCCGCGATGAAGGGGCCGTAGTCGGATCTGCCCGTGAAGTCCGTGCTCGATGCCGTCACCCCGGCGCCTGCGAGGCCCTCGATGAGCGCACGTTCCACTGCGGCGGAGCCGGGCGGCCCCGCGCCCGCACCCTCGCGGTCGGAGTCGTCGCCGTCGTAGACCATGTAGGAGGTGTTGGGGGAGGCCACCATGTCGAGGTTGAGGTAGAGCGCGATCCGGGCGCGCTCCTCCTCAGAGAGCCCCTGCACGTACCGGCTGGAGCCGACGAGGCCGACCTCCTCGGCGCCCCAGAAGGCGAACCGCACTGCGTTGGTGACGGGCGGTGCGCCGCCGAGACGCACGGCGGTCTCCAGCAGCGCGGCCGTTCCGGAGCCGTTGTCGTTGATGCCGGGACCTTCCGGCACGGAGTCGAGGTGGCCGCCTGCCACCACGACCTCGCCGGGGTCGCCGGTGCGGGTCTGGGCCAGCACGTTGCGGCTCTGGGTCTCCTCCACGGTCGTGGCGAGCGTGAGGGTCACGGATGCGCCGGCGCGCCCGGCCAGGGCGTCCCCAGCCGAGCGGCTCACCCCACCCGTCGGCACCGCGCCGGTGGTCTGCTCCCCGAGGCTTCCGTCGGCGAGCGGCACATCGTCGGTGTTGATCACGATGACGGCTGCGGCGCCCGCCGCCACGGCGCCCGCCACCTTCTGGGCGAAGGTGCAGGTGCCGCGGCGGACGAGCGCGACCGATCCCGGTGTCACCGCGGCCGCGTCGGTGGGTACGCAGCCCTGCCCGGTCATCACCGTGAGCGGGCCGGTCACCCCGCCCTGCGGGGTCGCGGGCGAATAGACCAGCGCCGTCACGTCGACGGGGCCGCCGTCGACTGTCAGCCGCTGTTCCTGGGCCGAGAACCGGCGGATGGTGAAGCCGGGCGTCTGCACGTCGTAGCCGGCGTCGCGCAGCACCCCCGCGACGTACTCGACGCTCGCGTCGTAGCCCGGTGTGCCCAGAGCGCGGTTGCCGCCGTTGGCCTCGGCGATGCGCTGCAGCTCGATGAGGTGCACCAGCGCGCCGGCGCCGGTGACGTCGGCGACGAGTCGGGCGGGGAGCCCGGGGTCCGGCTGCGGCGTGGGCGTGGGCGCGGTCTCGGGTGGAGGCGCTGGAGCGGGGGCCGTCGTCGTGCCGCACCCCAGCGCCGTCACCGCCACCAGCAGGACCGCCCAGATCGTCCTCATTCCGGCAGTGTGCCCGGTGCGGGCGTAAATTGCGGTTGGCATTGCCGTCGGCGTCAAGGTTTAGCGTCGGAGCCGTGCGGATCGGAGAGCTGGGCCGCCGGGCCGGGGTGAGCACCCGGACGCTGCGCCACTACGAGGACATGGGGCTGCTGCCGGCGCGCCGCCGGGCCAACGGCTACCGCGAGTACGACGACCACGACCTGCGGGTCGTCGCCGAGATCCGGTCGCTGGTGGACCTCGGGTTCGCGTTGGAGGAGACCCGTCCGTTCGTCGAGTGCCTGCGAGCGGGCCATCCGACGGGCGTGAGCTGCCTGGCCTCGCAGGAGATACAGCGGCGCAAGATCGCCGAGGTCGACGCGTGGCTCGGGCGGTTGCACGCGGTCCGCGACGAGCTCGCCGCCCAGCTCGGCACCCCGCCCGTTCCGCGGTGCGCCATCACCACGAGGGAGACCACATGATCACCACCGTCACCGATGCCACGTTCGATCGGCTGGTGCTGCGCGCCGAGCTGCCCGTGCTGCTCGACTTCACGGCCGATTGGTGCCCGCCCTGCCGGATGATCAAGCCGGTGCTCGCGGAGATCGCTGCCGAGCAGGAGGGGCGGCTGCTCGTCGCCCAGCTCGACGTCGACGAGAACCCGGCCACCGCCGTCGCAGCGGGCGTGCTCGGGATGCCGACCCTCAACCTGTACGTCCGGGGCGGGGTCGTCGCACAGATCGTCGGGGCGAAGCCGAAGGCGGCGCTCATGCGCACGATCGCCGAGCACCTCCCGGCCGTGGTGGCGCTCAGTCGCTAACCTCCGCCAGCACGGCTGTGGCCAGGCTGGCCACCGGCTGCAGGCCGTCGAGCACGGTCGTGTCGGGTGGGAGCTGCTCCTTGGCTTGCGCGCAGAGCTCGATCTGCGCCTTGCACCAGGCCCGGACGGCCGCGTCGCGCTCGGGGTCGCCCGGCAGGAGGGTGCGGGTGTCCATCCGGCGGGCCAGCTCGTTGGCCGGGACGTCGAGGTAGAAGTGCCGGGCGGGGATCCCGGCCTGCCGCACCGTCTCGAAGATCTCCTCGGCGTAGCCGGCGGTCACCAGCGTCATCGGCACGAGCAGCGGCCTCCGGTACTCCTCGACCAGCCCGACGGCCATGGCCGCGACCTGCCGCCGCCACAGCGGGAGGTCCTGGAAGTTGCCCGTGGGTGCCTCGACGATCTCGCGCAGGACGTACCCGATGTGCTCCGGGTCGAAGACCAGGGCGTCGGGCAGCCTCCGGTGCAGTTCGCCGACGAGGGTGGTCTTGCCGCTGCCGAACGCGCCGTTCACCCACACGATCACGTCAGCCACCCTGGCACACCCGGTGTCGCCGGTCGCGTGACGAGGTTCCCCCTGGCGGGTGGTTGAGCCGATCATCGAACACGTGTTCGAATTCTGGCATGGGCTGGAACAACCCCGACGTGCCGTGGAGCGAGCTGGAGGCGGTGCTCTCCGGGCGTCCGCACGACGGCGGGAGCCTCGTCGGCGGTCCGGATGCCGACGGCGGGGACAGCCCGGCGTGGTCGCGCAAGCGGGAGCCGTACACGCCGCCGCCGCAGCTGCCGCGGCCCGAGTCGCACGTCCCGTACGCGGAGCTGCACTGCCACTCCAACTTCAGCTTCCTCGACGGCGCGAGCCACCCGGAAGAGCTGGTGGAGGAGGCGGCGCGGCTGGGGCTGGACGCGATCGCGCTCACCGACCACGACGGCATGTACGGGGTGGTGCGGTTCGCCGAGGCGGCGGCCGAGCTGGGCGTGCGCACGGCCTTCGGCTCGGAGCTGTCCGTCGGGCTGACCGCCGCGCAGAACGGGGTGGCCGACCCGGAGGGGAGCCACCTGCTGCTGCTCGCCCGCGACCCCGACGGCTACCGCGCGCTGTGCCGCACCATCAGCGCCGCGCAGCTGCGCGGGCAGGAGAAGGGGCGCCCGGTCTACGACTTCGACGAGATCGTCGCCGACACCGCAGGCCAGGTCCTGGTGCTCACCGGCTGCCGCAAGGGCACGGTGCGTCAGGCGCTGCGGAGCGGGGGGCGGGACGCCGCGGGCAAGGAGCTGCGCAGGCTCGTCGAGCGGTTCGGGGCCGACCACGTGGCCGTCGAGCTCACCTATGCGGGGCTGCCCACCGACACCGAGCTGAACGACGCTCTCGCCGAGCTGGCCCGCGACACCGGCCTCCCCACGGTGGCGTCCACGGCGGCGCACTACGCCACGGCGCCGCGGTTCCCGCTGGCCACGGCGCTGGCGGCGGTGCGGGCCCGGCGCAGCCTCGACGAGATGGACGGCTGGCTCCCGCCCGCCGGCACCGCCCACCTGCGTTCCGGGGCGGAGATGGCAGGCCGGTTCGACGCGCGCTACCCGGGCGCGGTGGCGATGGCCGCCGAGATCGGGGCGGCGTGCGCGTTCCCGATCGACCTGGTGCGGCCCGAGCTGCCGCCGTTCCCCACTCCCCCGGGCCACACCGAGGAGAGCTGGCTGTGGGAGCTGGTCATGCGGGGCATGGCGCAGCGCTACGGCAGCCACGCCGAGTACGGGGAGGCGCTCGAGACGGTCCACCGCGAGTTCGCGATCATCCGGATGCGGAACTTCGCCGGCTACTTCCTGATCGTCCACGACATCGTCGAGTTCTGCCGCAAGTCCGACATCCTCTGCCAGGGCCGCGGCTCGGCGGCCAACTCGGCGGTCTGCTATGCGCTGGGCATCACCAACGTCGACGCCGTGCGCCACGGCCTCCTGTTCGAGCGGTTCCTCTCCCCGGCCCGCGAGGGCTACCCGGACATCGACCTGGACATCGAGTCGGGCCGGCGCGAGGAGGCCATCCAGTACGTCTACGAAACCTACGGCCGTGGCTGCGCGGCGCAGGTGGCCAACGTGATCACCTACCGGCCGCGTTCCGCGGTGCGGGACATGGCGAAGGCGCTCGGGTTCTCCCCGGGCCAGCAGGACGCGTGGAGCAAGCAGATCGAGCGCTGGTACGGGCCGGTCGGCGAGACGGCCGCCGCGCCCGCCGGGATGCCCGACCAGGTCGTCGGGCTGGCCAACGAGCTGCTCGGCTTCCCCCGCCATCTCGGCATCCACTCCGGGGGCATGGTCATCTGCGACCGGCCGGTGTCGGAGGTGGTGCCCGTGGAGTGGGCGCGGATGCCGGGCCGCACGGTCGTCCAGTGGGACAAGGACGACTGCGCCTACGCCGGGCTGGTCAAGTTCGACCTGCTCGGGCTGGGCATGCTCACCGCGCTGCACCTGATGATCGACCTGGTCGCCGAGCACCACGGGCGCAAGATCGAGCTGCACGAGCTCGGGCAGGACGACCCGAAGGTCTACGAGATGCTGGCGCGCGCCGACTCCGTCGGGGTGTTCCAGGTGGAGTCGCGGGCGCAGATGGCCACGCTGCCCCGGCTGCGGCCGGAGAAGTTCTACGACCTGGTGGTCGAGGTGGCGCTCATCCGGCCCGGCCCCATCCAGGGTGGTTCGGTGCACCCTTACATCCGCCGCCGCAATGGCGCCGAGTGGAAGCACGACCACCCCCTGCTGTCGAACGCGTTGGACAAGACGCTCGGCGTGCCGCTGTTCCAGGAGCAGCTCATGCAGATCGCCGTGGACGTCGCCGGGTTCTCCGCCGCCGACGCCGACGAACTGCGCCGCGCGATGGGCGCGAAGCGGTCGGAGGAGAAGATGGAGCGGCTGCGCGACCGGTTCTTCGTCGGCATGGCAGCCAACGACGTCACCGGCGAGGTCGCCGAGGGGATCTTCGCGAAGATGGTGGCGTTCGCGAACTTCGGGTTCCCGGAGAGCCACGCGATCAGCTTCGCCTCGCTCGTCTACTCCAGCGCCTGGTTCAAGCTCTACTACCCGGCGGCGTTCTGCGCGGCGCTGCTCAACGCGCAGCCGATGGGCTTCTACTCGCCGCAGTCGCTGGTCGCCGACGCTCGGCGGCACGGGGTGCTCACCCGCGGCCCCGACGTCAACCTCGGCGCGGCGGACGCCGTGCTGCAGCCCGACGCGCTGAGCACCGGTGGTCAGGCGATCCGGCTCGGCCTGGCCGAGGTGCGCGGCATCGGCCACGACCTGGCCGAGGAGATCGAGGCCGAGCGTGAGCGCGGCGGCCGCTTCGGCGATCTCGCCGACCTCGCCCGCCGGGTGCGGCTCACCGTCCCGCAGGCCGAGGCGCTCGCGACGGCGGGCGCGTTCGGCTCCTTCGGCGTGGACCGCCGCTCCGCCCTGTGGGCCGCGGGCGTGGTGGCCGCCGTGCGCCCTGAGCAGCTGCCCGGCACCGCGGTGGGGCTGGACGCGCCCGCCCTGCCCGGCCTCACCGACGTCGAGATCACCTCCGCCGACGTGTGGGCCACCGGCGTCTCACCGGACAACCACCCCATGGCTCACCTGCGCGAACGGCTCGACGCGCTCGGCGCCGTCCGCATCGACCGGCTGGACGCGGTCGCCAGGCACGTCCCGCCCGGCGATCCAGAGCACGTCATGCCCCGGGTGCTGGTCGGCGGCCTCGTGACGCACCGGCAGCGGCCCGCCACCGCCCGCGGCGTCACGTTCGTGAACCTCGAGGACGAGAGCGGCATGCTCAACGTCACCTGCTCGGAGGGGCTGTGGGCCCGCTATCGCACGGTGGCGATCGGCAGCACGGCGCTGCTGGTGCGCGGGCGGCTGGAGCGCAGCCCGGAGGGGGTGCTCAACCTGGTGGCCGACCGGTTGCAGCGGCTTGTCCTCGCCGTGCCGGTGAAGTCCCGCGACTTCCGCTGATCCAGCCGCCGCGGCCTGTCTTCCGCCGCGGCCGCTCCTGACCAGCGCTTTTCGTCCAAGACGTGCCAGATGGTGTCACGTGGCACCCGATCTGAGCCACTATGGCTTGCATTGGTGCCATGGCTGTGCCATTGTCACGCCATGGACTTGACCCCGCACGTGAGCAACCTCGGACGTGAGTTCGCCACCCTCGCCGAAGCCGGCGGCGACGAGGCTCGTGCGTTGGTCGAGCGCCTGACCGGGTCGCTGGAGTCGGCGATCCGGATGACGTTGCTGGATGCGTTGTCTGCCGCCGCGGACGAGATCACCCGGGACCTGGCCCCGGGTTCGGTGGAGTTGCGCCTGCGCGGACGCGACCCGAACTTCGTCGTGACCGCGCCGCCCGCCGAGCCGGTCGAGGACGCGGCCGAGGACGATCCGGCAACGGCGGATGGCGGCGCACTGATCGCCGAGGACGGCCCGAGCTCGCGGATCAACGTGCGCCTCCCGGAGCAGCTCAAGGCCGCGGTCGAGGAGGCCGCCGCCAGGGAGGGGCGTTCGGTGAACGCCTGGTTGGTCCGTGCGGCCTCGGCCGCGCTGCAGCGCTCCGACCGCGACCAGCGCCCCGAGCAGCGCGGCAGCGGCAAACGGACCCAGCAGCGCTTCACCGGCTGGGTGCGCTAGCCGCACCGCGCTCCACCACACCACGTCCCCGACCTGCGGGGACGTGTCACCTGCCCACGATGAGGGGACAGCCATGCCCAATTTCGAGACACCCGAACCGATTTCCGTCACGCTCGAGCTCGGCGTCGGCAATGTGCGGATCACCGCGAGCGACCGCACCGACACCACCGTCGACGTGCGCCCGAGCGACGAATCCGATGAGTCGGACGTGCAGGCCGCCCAGCGGGTCCGCGTCGACTATGTGAACGGGGTGCTCCAGGTCAAGGGGCCGAAAGCGCGCGGTTTCGACTTCTCCCGCAAGACCAGGTCTGTGGAGGTGTCCATCGACCTGCCCGGCGGTTCGCAGCTGTCCGGTGAGGTGCAGGTGGGGGACCTCAGCGGCACGGGCCGGCTCGGGGAGTGCAGGTTCGAGACCTCCGCCGGGCACGTCCGGCTCGAGCGGACCGGTCCGTTGCGTGTGGACACCGCCGCCGGTCACGTCACCGCGGACGGCGTCGCGGGCAACGCCGAGATCTACACCGGCTCCGGGAAGGTCCGCATCGGCGAGGTCGAGGGCTCCGTGGTCGTCAAGAACTCCAACGGCGACACGACGATCGCCGCGGCCACCGGCGACGTGCGAGTGCGCTCGGCGAACGGCGACATCTCCGTCGACCGGGCCGGCGCGGGTGTCGAGGCGAAGACGTCCAACGGCAGCATTCGCCTCGGCGAGGTGGCCCGTGGCTCGGTCGAGCTCGGGACCGCGATGGGCGACCTGGAGATCGGCATCGCCGAGGGCACCGCCGCACGGCTGGACGTGAACACCAAGTTCGGGCAGGTGCACAACCAACTGGACAACACCACCGGCCCCTCGGCGTCCGACGAGACCGTCGAGGTGCGCGCGCGCACCTCGTTCGGCGGCATCACGATCCGACGTTCCTGAGGAAAAGCCATGCCGCGGACCACGACGCCACCGACCCCCTCGGGGGTGGGGTCGGTGGCGATCGAGGCCCAGTACGGCCGGATCGAAATTGGCGTCCGCCTTGTCAATTGTCGCCATACACCTGGGCAAGCGTCCTTCTGCCGATAAGGCAGCCACTCTGAATGCAACACGTACTACCACGATATGAGGAATGGCGATGAGTGAATCCGTCCACACCGTCACGACCATGCCGACGGCGCGTCAGCCCGGCTGCCCCTTCGATCCGCCCAAGGAGCTGATCCAGGCCCGCGAGCACGGCCCGATCAGCCGCTACCCCTTCCCCGACGGGCACCAGGGCTGGCTGATCACCGGATACGACCTGGTCCGGACGGTCCTGGCCGACTCGCGGTTCAGCTCCCGCAAGGAGCTCATGCTCCATCACCCGTTGATCGACTACTCCGGCTTCGAGGTCCCTCCGGCGCCGCCCGGCGAGTTCCTCCTCATGGACGAGCCACAGCACAGCCGCTATCGGAAACCGCTGGTGGGCAAGTTCACCGTACGACGGATGCGACTGCTCACCGAGCGCGTCGAGCAGATCACCGCCGAGCACCTGGACGCCATGGAGAAGGCCGGGCCGCCGACGGACCTGGTGACCGCATTCGCCACGCCCATCCCCGCCATCATGATCTGTGAGCTGCTCGGGGTGCCCTACCAGGACCGAGGCTCCTTCCAGAAGAACGTCGAATCGTTCATGAACGGGGAGACCAGCGACGAGGACATGATCGCGGCCTACACCGCGACCCAGACCTACCTCGCGGAGCTGGTGGCTGCCAAGCGGGCGAACCCCACCGACGACGTGCTCAGCGACCTCACCGACAGCGATCTGACCGATGAGGAGCTGAGGGGGATGAGCCTGATCCTGCTGGCGGCCGGGCTCGACACCACCGCGAACATGCTGGCGCTGGGCACCTTCGCGCTGCTGCGCAACCCGGCGCAGCTGGCCGCGCTGCGCGCCGACCCCGCGCTCGCCGACCGGGCCGTGGAGGAGCTGCTGCGGTATCTGACCGTCGCCAAGACGTTCATGAGGACGGCGCTGGAGGACGTCGAGTTGGGCGGCCAGACCATCAAGGCCGGTACGGCGGTCATCGCGTCGTACCACACCGCCAACCGCGACCCCGAGCGCTTCGCCGATCCCCACGTGCTCGACCTCAGCAGGCAGGACGGCGGGCACCTGGCCTTCGGCCACGGCATTCACCAGTGCCTGGGCCAGCAGCTGGCCCGCGTCGAGATGCGGGTCGCGTTCCCCGCGCTGGTCAACCGCTTCCCCACGCTGCGCCTGGCCGTACCGGCTGAAGAGGTTGGCCTGCGCCCGGAGACCGCGGACATCTACGGGGTGAAGAGCCTCCCGGTCACCTGGGACGTGTGACCGCGCTTGAGAACAGCGGCACGGCTGTGACGATCTTGGGGTGAGGAGGGCCTTCGGATCTCACTTGGGGCAACGGCCGAATCCCGCTGCCAGGCAACTGCTCTCTTCGGCCTGATGACACGAGTTGAGACTGATCTTGGGTGACATCGAATGAGATAACGACGAACACCCAGGTCAGACAAAGTCAATATGTCGTCGGCGGCGAGACCCTAGACGCCGACCGCAGGGGCGGGACCCCAACCAGGCTCTGCACACACATACGCGTCCAGCCTTTCGCCCGCGGGGCAGTGAGATGAGCAGGAGAGCTACTTGATCGTGACTGAACCGCTCTGATGTTCATCTCACGGCGGCACCCGGTGCGTATATGTGTGCAGAGCCTGTGGTGAGCGGGCACCGAGAACGGCAACGACCGGTGCAAGGAATGGGCGGGTGCGATGGCCCGGCAGGACCGTCGGGGTCGGGTGGAAGGCTCGCCGCCGTGGACGACGACGCCGAGTACACCGACCTGGACCTCTCCGACGTCAGGGCGGGCGAGGAGCCGTGGCGGAGGCGCCGGTTCGTCCGATGCCGGTTCACCGAGGCCGATCTGCGCGGGCTGGTCACCGAGTCGTGCTCGTTCGCCGAGTGCGACTTCACCGACGCCGACCTGGGCGAGTCCACGCATCGCGGCACCGCGTTCCGCACCTGCACGATCCACCGGGCCACGCTGCAGGGGTCGGCGTTCCGGGGCTGTTCGCTGCTGGGCTCGTCGCTCATGGACTGCCGGCTCCGCCCGATCACCCTCACCGACTGCGACCTGACGCTCGTCGCGCTCGGCCGCGCCGACCTCCGCAAGACCGATCTGTCCGGGCTGCGCCTGCGTGAGGCCAACCTCGTCGAGTCCGACCTCCGTGAGGCCGACCTGCAGGGCGCCGACCTCACCGGGGCGCGCCTGCTGCACACCCGCCTGGAGGGCGCCGACCTGCGCGGCGCCCGCATCGACCCGGACGGGCTCGTGCAGGCCCGGTTGACCGGCGCCACCATCGACGTCGAGCAGGCCATCGCGTTCGCTGCGGCCAACGGACTGCGTGTCACCTGAGCCTTTCCCCGCACGACTGCTCCCGCCACTCGCGCCGACTGCGAGGATGGGGGTGTGACGGCGACGGTGATGGACGGCAAGGCGACGCTGACGGAGATCCTCGGCGAGCTGACGGGACGGGTCGAGAAGCTGCAGGCCGCCGGTGTGACGCCGGGTCTGGGAACACTGCTGGTCGGCGACGACCCCGGCTCGCGCGCGTATGTGCGGGGGAAGCACCGCGACTGCGCGAAGGTCGGGATCACCTCCATCCAGCGGGAGCTGCCGGCCGACGCCACCCAGGCCGAGGTGGAGCGCGCCATCGACGAGCTCAACGCCGATCCCGCCTGCACCGGCTTCATCGTGCAGCTCCCCTTGCCGAAGGGCCTCGACGCCGGCGCCGCGCTGGAGCGGATCGACCCCGCGAAGGACGCCGACGGGCTGGCGCCGGTGAGCCTCGGCCGGCTCGTCCTCGGCGAGCCGGGCCCGCTGCCGTGCACACCGCGCGGGATCGTCGAGCTGTGCCGCCGCTACGGCGTGGAGCTCAACGGGGCGCGCGTCACGGTGGTCGGCCGTGGCGTCACGGTGGGCAGGCCGCTCGGGCTGCTACTCACCCGGCGCAGCGAGAACGCCACCGTGACGCTCTGCCACACCGGCACCCGCGACCTCGCGGCCGAGGTGCGACGCGCCGACGTGGTGGTTGCCGCGGCGGGCGTGCGGGGGCTGATCACGGCCGACATGGTCAAGCCGGGGGCCGCGGTGCTCGACGTGGGCGTCACGCGCACCGACGCCGGGCTGGTCGGCGACGTCGCCCCGGACGTGGCCGAGGTGGCCGGGCTGCTCGCGCCGATGCCCGGCGGCGTCGGCCCGATGACGCGCGGGATGCTGCTGACGAACGTGGTGGAAGCGGCCGAACGGAGCTTGCCGGCGTGAGCATCGATACCGAACGGAGCTTGCCGGCGTGACCATCGATACCGAACGGAGTGTCGGGGTATGACCGGAACACCACTCCGCTCGAAGCTCCCGCTGCATGCACCGCTCGCGCTGGTGCTGCTCATCGCGGCGGCGGGGATGGTCCGGGTGCTCACCCAGCACTGGCGCGAGGGCGCGGTGCTCCTCGGCGGGGCGATGATCGTCGCCGCCGTGCTGCGCGCGGTGCTGCCCACCGACCGCGTGGGGCTGCTCGCGATCCGCAGCCGCCCGATCGACGTGCTCTGCTACGGCGGGTTCGGCGTGGTGATGTCGATCGTGGCCGTCCAGATCACGGCGAGCCTGCTCAACGGCGGATCATGACGCAGCGGCGGCTGCGCCCGCTGCGTCCCGACGAGCTCGACGCCGAGCAGCGTGAGGTGCTCGCCGCGCTGTCCGATCCCCCGGGCCGGGTGCAGCGCGACCCTGACGGCAGCCTGCAGGGCCCCTTCGACGCGATGCTGAGGGCGCCGCGTTCCGGTGCTGCGCTGCAGGGTGTGGGCGCGGCGCTGAGATATCGGAGTGTGCTGCCTGAGCGGGTCCGCGAGCTGGCCACGCTGCTGGTGGCCGCCCACCACCGCAGCGCCTACGAGTGGCACGCGCACGCCCCGCTCGCCGCGGCCGCGGGCTTGCCCGACGAGCTGGTGGCGGCGGTGCGTACCGGCGGCCCGGTCGAGCCGGCCGACCGCGCCGAACGGGCCGCGGCGGCGGCCGTCGGCCAGCTTCTCGAGACCGGCGACCTGGACGACGAGAACTGGGCCGCCATCACCGGCGCGCTCGGCGAGGCAGGCGCGGTCGAACTGACCACGCTGGTCGGCTACTACTCGCTGCTCGCCATGCAGTTGCGAACGCTGCGGGTGCCGCTCCCAAACGGCGCGGCTCCCGTCGACTTCCCGGCGTGATCGGGGGATTACCGACCATACGGCGAAGCTACAGCGCCGTACCGCCCCGCCGGCGAACATGACGTAGAAGAGACCGATCAACAGGCCGGGACAGGGCGCCGGGGCGCCTGTGTCACGCCTGACCGTCGACGCCACGCCGGCGCCTCATCCGGGCGATCTCGCCCCGGATCGGCAGCCAGTAGTAGGGGATGAAGGCGGCGATCACCGCCACGCCGAGCGGAGGAACCAAGATGCCCAGCAGGGTTCCGGTGGCGAGCCAGACGAGGGCGAGCTGGAAGCGCCGGCCGACGGCTTTCGCACCCGCGGAATCGATGCTGCCGGCGAGCAGCCGACGATCACGGGCCGCGTCGCCAGAGCATGGCGAGGCCTTGGAGTAGATTCCGGCTGTCCGGCGGCGGGCGGATCTCCAGGACGAGCAGAGTGACGGCGATGGCGATGACCGCATCGCTGAACAGGACGACCCGCGCGGGATCGCGCTCTTCACCGAACGGCGTCGACCTTTCCGGTTCTCGACCAGGTCCTGTCACCGCCCAAGTGTCGGGTACCAAGCGCCGCGACATGCGCAGCCGAGTGGGTGCTTCAACTGGCTCGAGCAGTTCAGTGCGGCGTCCTCCGCCTCCGCGCGCTGCGGGCGCCACTCCCGAACGGCGCGCCGCCCGTCGACTTACCGGCATGATCGGGGCATGACCGACCGCTCCGAGCAGATCGTCGCCACGCTCGCGGATGCCTTCTCCGACCTGATGGCGGCCGACCCGGCGGCCTTCCGCACGAAGTTCCGCAAGATGGCCGCCGACCCGTTCGCGTTCTACCGCGGCAGTGCCTGCCTGTTCTACGCGGACGTGGCCGATCGCGAGGACCCGTGGGCCGACGAGCGGACGAGCCGCGTGTGGATCCAGGGCGACCTGCACGCGGAGAACTTCGGCACCTACATGGACGGCGACGGGGTGCTGATCTTCGACGTCAACGACTTCGACGAGGCCTACGTAGGGCATTTCACCTGGGACGTCACGCGGTTCGCCGCGAGCCTTGCCCTGCTCGGCTGGCGGAAGGCGATCTCCGACGCCGACATCACGATGCTCGTCGAGCGGTACGTGCGGGCATACCTCGACCAGGTGCACTGGTTCGTCGACCAGGTCGACGACCGGAGCTTCTCGCTGCGCCTCGCCACCACGGACGGGGTGGTTCACGAAGTGCTGCAGCTGGCGAAGCTGCGCACCCGCGTCGGGCTGCTGGACACCGTCACCGAGGCCGAGGGCTTCGACCGCATGCTGCGCGAGGTGCCCGGCCTGCGCCGGCTCGACGACGGGGAGCGCTCGACCGTGCTCGACGCGTTCGAGCGGTATCTCGACACGATTCCGCCGTCGAAGCGGCTGCGCGGCGTGGCGTATTCGGTGAAGGACGTGGCCGGGCGGTCCGGATTCGGCATCGGAAGCGCCGGGCTCCCGGCCTACACCGTGCTGATCGAGGGCTACAACCAGGCGCTGGACAACGACGTCGTGCTGTCGATGAAGCAGGGCAACGTGGCGGCGCCGTCGCGGGTGGTGACCGACCCGGCGATCGCGGGGGCGTTCCACCACCACGGCCACCGCACGGTCGTGTCGCAGCGGGCGCTGCAGGCGCACGCCGACCCGCTGGTGGGCTGGACCGACCTCGACGGCGTCGGCTTCGTCGTCAGCGAGGTGTCTCCCTACCAGTCCGATCTGGACTGGTCGGAGCTCACCGAGCCCGCCGAGATCGCGCCGGTCGTCGACTACCTCGGGCGGGCCACCGCCAAGGTGCACTGCGTGGCCGACTCCGACGCCGACCACTCCCTGGTGCCGTTCCAGACCGAGGAGGCGATCATGCACGTCGTCGCCGGCCGGGAGGACGAGTTCGTGGCGTGGGTGGTCGGGTTCGCCCATGACTACGCGGCGCAGGTCCGCGCCGACCACGCGCTGTTCGTCGACGCGTTCCGCGGCGGCCGGATGCCGGGGGTCGCGGCGTCGGAGGGAACGGATCAGCGCGCGTAGAGCGTGCGCACCAGGTCCTCGATCGACGGCTCGTTCACCGTCACGTCCCGCAGTTCCACCCGCTGTGCCACCGTGGTGATCAGCTCCGCGGCGGTGGTCGCGCCTGCCGTGAACTCCAGGCGCTGGCGCAGCCCCTGGGCCTCCACGGTCACGTCGACGACGCCAGGGAGGCCGAGCAGCGGCGGCGCGGGCTCGGTGAGCTCGACGACCAGCGTGCGATTGCCTGCGAACTTCCGCCGCAGAGCGGCCAATTCGTCGTCCACGAGCACGCGGCCCTGATCTATCACCACCACCCGGCGGCACAGCCTCTCGACGTCGGGCAGGTCGTGGGTGGTGAGCAGCAGCGTCATGTCTCCACGCGCGTTCACGGCCGAGAGGAACGAGCGCAGCCGCTCCTTGCTCGCGAGGTCGAGCCCGATCGTCGGCTCGTCGAGCACGAGCAGCTCCGGGGCGTGCAGGAGCGCCGCGGTGACCTCCCCCCGCATCCGCTGGCCGAGCGAGAGCTGCCGCACCGGGGTGGCCAGGAACGCGCCCATGTCGAGCAGCTCGACACACTCCGCCAGCCGCTCGCGATGTTGCGCAGCCGGGACGCGGTGGATGGCGGCGTGCAGGGCGAAGCTCTCGGCGAGAGGGAGGTCCCACCACAGCTGGCTGCGCTGCCCGAACACGACGCCGATGCGCCGGGCCAGCTCGCGGCGCCTGCGCACCGGGTCGAGGCCGCACACCTGCGCCCGCCCGGACGTCGGCACGAGCACACCGGTCAGCATCTTGATCGTCGTCGACTTGCCGGCGCCGTTCGGCCCGAGAAAGCCGACGGCCTCGCCGCGCGCCACGCCCAGCGTCACGTCCTCGACGGCCGTGACGCGGCGGCGGTGCAGCCGGGCGCCGACGAGGAACTCGCGCCGCAGCGCCTCGGTCTCGATGATCAGGCTCATGACCCCGTCCCCTGGTAGTGCCGGACACCGGTGCGCCAGACCAGCCCGGCCACGGCCACCGCGGCGGCCGCGACGAGCGGCGAGGTCCATTGCAGGAACGCCGGGAGCCCGAGCGGGTCGGGCCGGCCCAGCAGCGCGAGTGCGGGGAAGTACGCGACGAACGCGGCGGGCACCGCGTAGCACATGGCCCGACGCAGCCACGGCCCGTAGATCGTGATCGGGTACGAGGTGGAGAGGCTCGAGCCGTAGGTGACCGAGTTCGCCACCTCCCGCCCGTCCACCAGCCAGAACGAGACGGCGTTGGCGGCGACCCAGATCGCCGAGAGGATCACCGCACCGGCGATCGGGGCGACGACCGCGAGGAGCGCCCGTTCCGGCGTCCAGTCGATCCCCACGGTGGCGAGCGACCAGCCGAGCACCACCAGCCCGGTCGCCACGCGGCCGACCCGCTTGAGCGAGACGTCCGCCGAGAGCAGCTGCGGGAGCGTGCCGAGCGGGCGCAGCAGCATGACGTCGAGCTCGCCGGTGCGGATGTGGTTCGGCAGCTCGTCGATCTGGCCGACGCACAGGTCGGCGAGCCCGAACGCCGTGCCGGCGATCCCGAAGATCAGCAGCACCTCACTCATAGAGAACCCGCCGAGCGAGGACACCTGCGTGAACACCACGAGGATGACGACCAGCTCGATGCACTGCCCCGCGAACTGCGCGACGACGTCGAGGGCGAACGAGACCGGGTACGCGAGCTGGCTGCGCACGCGCGAGGCGATGATGCGCGGGTAGACGCTCCCTGGCCTATCCACCCTGCACCACCAGCCTCCGCGCCCCGCGGGTGAGTACCAGGCGCCCGAGCAGCAGCAGGAATGCGGCCCACGCGAGCTGGGTGGCCAGGAGGCCGAGGCCGTCGCCGCGCTCGGTGAACACGTCGATCGGGGTCTGGAAGAGCGCGGGGAAAGGCGTCCACACGAGCATCGCCTGCGCCCACGCGGGGAACCACGCGAGCGGCACCACCAACCCGCTCAGCACGCCGCCGACGATTCCCCACACGCCGAGCACGCCCCGAACGTCAAGGAGCCAGAACGCGCTCGCATTGAGCAGGAACCGGATGCCGAAGCTGACCACCACGGCGAGCGCGACCGACACGGCGAACAGCAGCCACGTCTGGGGCCGCTCCGGCCAGCGGAACGGGAAGAACAGTGCGCCGAACGCGGCGGGCGGCACCAGCCGCAGCAGCACGGCGTGGCCCGCCCGGCCGAGGTCGGTGGCGAGCATCGCAGCCTGCAGGTCCCACGGGCGCCCGAGGTCGACCACGACATCGCCGGTGCGGACCCGACGAGCCAGCTCCTGGTCACCCCACAGCATCACGACACTGATCAGGCCCTGGCCGAGCCAGACATACGTGATCGCGGTGGCGATGTCGTAACCCGCAACCGTGCCGCGCTCGGCCAGCACGGCGCCGAGGACGGCGGCACGCAGCAGGCCGAACACGGTGTTGGTCGCGAGCCCGGCGAGGGTGGCCTGGCGGTAGCTCGCGTAACGGCGGTAGCCCGCGCGAACCAGCTGCGGGTAAGGCGCGAGCACGTTGATCAACACTAAACCGCCCCGCAACCGAGTTTCCGGCCAAATCCCCGCGCACTCAGCGCCCGACTCGCGCGCACCCAGCGCCCGACTCGCGCGCACTCAGCGCCCGACTCGCGGCGCGAAAGCGGGAGATCCCGCGAGTCGGGGTGTGGGTGCGCGCGAGTCGGGGTGTGGGTGCGTACGAGTTGGGGTCAGGCCAGTTCGGCGTCGTGGACCAGCAGGGCGATCTGGGTGCGGTTGCCCAGCGCGAGTTTCGTGAGCACGTGCGAGACGTGGGCCTTCACCGTCGCTACGGTCATTCCCAGGCCTGCGGCGATCTCGGCGTTGGAACGGCCGCGCGCCACCTCCAGCGCCACCTCGTGCTCGCGTGGACTCAGTGCTGCGAGCGCCGCGCGGGCGCGGTCGTGGTTGCCCGCGTCGGCGCTGACGCGGTCCATCAGCCGACGGGTGACGCCGGGGGAGAGGATCGGGTCGCCTGCGGCCACCCGGCGGACCGCCTCGACGATCCGCGGTGGCGGGGTGTCCTTCAGGAGGAACCCGCTCGCACCCGCGCGCAGGGCCCGCAGCACGTTCTCGTCGGTGTCGAAGGTGGTCAGCACAACCACCTCGGGCGGGTGCGGGCGGGCCCGCAGCCTGCGGGTGGCGGCGATCCCGTTCACCCGCGGCATGCGCAGGTCCATCAGCACGACGTGCGCGGCGTGCGCGTCGACGACGGCGGGCACCTCGTCGCCGTCGCCCGCCTCGCCGATGACGGAGATGCCGTCGGCGCCGTCCAGCATCATCACAAGGGCGCCGCGCACCAGCGGGTCGTCGTCGACGACGAGCACCCGGACGAGATCGTTCACCGGGGCCACGGTAGCGCCGCGTGCAGCCGGTACTCCCCGTCCGCGGTGATCTCGTGGCCGAGCCGTCCGCCCGCGAGCTGTGCCCGCTCGGCGAGCCCGATGAGCCCGGTGCCGCTGCCGGGTGGGGCCGCTGGCGGCCGGTCGGGGAGTGGGTTGCGGATGTCGATCAGGAGCCCGTCGCCCGGACCCCCATCGAGCAGTACGTGGACGGGTTCACCGGGTGCGTGTTTGCGGGCGTTGGTGAGCCCTTCCTGGACGATCCGGTAGGCGGCGCGGCCGGTGGTGTCCGGCGTGGCCGTCGACGCGGCGACTCTGTCGTCGAGGTGCACCTCGCTGCCGGCGGCCGCGGTCTCGCCGAGCAGCGCCGGCAGGTCGGCGAGCACGGGCTGCGGCTCGTCCACGGCCGGGTCGCTGCCGTCCGCGCGCAGTACGCCGATCACCTCGCGAAGCTCGTCGAGCGCCTGGTGCACGCCGGCTCGTACGACGCCCGCAGCCTTCGCGACCTGCTCGGGCGACGCGTCGGGCCGGTACTCCAGCGCTCCCGCCGACGCTGCGACCAGCGACAGGCGGTGTGCGAGCACGTCGTGCATCTCGCGGGCGATGAGCGTGCGCTCGTGCGTCCTGGCCGCGGCGTGCCGCCGCCGTCCTCACCGCCGTGCTGGCCGCGCTGGCGGTCTGGGTGCTAGCCGTGCCGATCGCGGGGATCGACCTCGCCGCCGCTCCCATCGGCGGGGTGGTGGCGCCCGTCGGGCCGGTCGCCGTGGCCGCAGGCCCGCTGTTCGCCGGCCTGTCCGGCTGGGCGCTGCTCGCCCTGCTCGAACGCCGGACGGCCCGCCCGCGCCGCACGTGGACGGTGGTCGCAGTGGCCGTGCTCGCGCTGTCGCTGGTGAACCCGCTGGTCGGCGGCATGGGCGCGGCGAGTGTCCTGACGCTCGTGACCATGCACCTCGTGACGGGTGCAGTGCTCATCGCGCTGCTGCCGCGCCGATGACGGGCCGCCGCGCCCGGAGGGCGGCGAGCTGCACGAGTGCGAGGGCGGCCGGCGCGAAGAGCAGCCCGATCGACAGCCCGGTGATCGCGACATACAGCGTGAGCAGCAGCGCACACACCGCCGTGAGAATCCGCGACGCGAGTGGCGGGGCGCGCATCGCGAGCGGTACGGCGGTGAGCACCAGCGGTGCGGCGGCGAACCCCATGAGGACCGGAAGATCGTCCGCCCCGAAGGGCGTCGCGATGAAGGCCACCCCGACGTCGCCGAGGAGCACCAGCACGAGAGCGGCCCGAGCCGTCCAGGTGTCGATGTGGTCCGCCGACTCTCGTCCACCAGCCATCAGTCCGGCCACCAGCGCAACGACCAGCAGGACGAGGAGCACCAAGCCGACCACCGTGACCACCCCACGCTGTTTCGGAACCTGCCCGTCGAGCCTATCTCGCCATACATGACCAATCCGACCTATTGGTCAGCCGAAGGCTTGAGCTGCCGCAGGGTGTAGCCGTCTCCCGAGGGATCGAGTTTCCGTGTGGCCTGCTTGAACAGGTACTCGGCCCGCTCGTAGGACAGCCGGCGGCGGCCGGTTTCCGGGCACAGGTCGGCCGCGGCCGGCATCCGGGCCGAGCCCGGCCGACGGTCGGCCAGGAACACCGGGCCTCGATGACGCCCGGCCACGAGCCCGGGAAGCAGCCGGGCGGTGCCCGACCGCCAGTTCACCCACGAGCCGCTCGCACGGGCGCGGCGGTCGTCGAGGTCGAGGTCCTCGACGTTCAGGGACAGGACGGAGTGCACCGGAGCGCCGGACTCGTGCAGCAATATCCACAGGGTGCGCTCACGCAGCGGTACGTCGGCGCTGCTCCAGAGCGCCTCGATCTGCGCGGGCTCGATCGACGGGGCCGGTGGACGGTCGTCGGCCCGCCGGTCGACGCCTGCCGCGAGATCCGGCAGTGCCGCCCACGCACCGAACGACCGGACCGCCGACCGGTGCCGGTTCCAGGTGCGGGGCGCCGCGCCGGCCCAGGCCGTGGTGAGCACCCTCTCGACGTGGTCTGCCGTGAGGGACGCCAGCGGCAGCCCGTCGCCGAGGGCGAGCCGCAGCCGCCGCAGCGTCTGCCCGTAGGACCGGATCGTCCCCGGGTCGAGGTCGGCGCGGCCGAGGAAGTCGCGTACGGCCTCCCCGAGCGTCAGCCCCGGCCCGCCGCCCGGGGCGATCTCGTCGGCGCGGCGGTGCAGGAAGGCGTTCTCCGCGGCGTTCCTGGTAAGGGACGCGGCCCGCTGGAACTCCAGCCGCGCCTCGGCGTTGCGTCCCAGCCGGGTCAGCAGATCCCCCCGGACGCCCGGGAGTAGGTGGTAGTCGCGCAGGGTGGGGTCCGCGACCAGCGCGTCGACGAGGGCGAGCCCGGCCTCTGGGCCCTGCGCCCTCCCGACCGCGACAGCACGGTTGAGCTGCACGACCGGCGTCGGGAGCAACTGGACGAGCGCGCCGTACAGGGTGGCGATCTGCTGCCAGTCGGTGTCCTCCGCGGTGCGGGCCTGGGCGTGGCACACGGCGATCGCCGCCTGCAGCACGTACGGCCCCGGAGGGCCACCGGCGTCCCGGGCCCGCAGCATCGCGGCGAACCCCCTGCGGATGTGGAGTGGGTCCCACAGGCCCCGGTTCTGCTCGTGCAGCTGCACCGGCGCACCCGACGGACCGGTCCGAGCCGCCGAGCGGGACGCCTGGATCTCCATCAGCGCGACGAGCCCGTGCACCTCGGCCTCGTGCGGTGCCAGCTCGGCCAGCTGCCTGCCCAGCCGCAGCGCCTCCTGGCACAGCTCGGGGCGGATCAGGTCGTCCCCGGCGGTCGCCGAGTACCCCTCGTTGAAGACCAGGTACACGACCTCGAGCACCGACGCGAGCCGCTCGGCGAGCTCGGCGCCCGTGGGCAGCTCGAACGGGACCTGCCGCTGCGCGAGCGTCCGCTTCGCCTCGGCGATGCGCCGGGCGATCGTCTGCTTCGTGACGAGGAACGCGCGGGCGATCTCCGCGGCCGTCAGGCCGCCGAGCAGGCGCAGCGTGAGCGCGACCCGCGCCTCCGTCGGGAGCACGGGGTGGCAGGACAGGAACATCAGCCGGAGGACGTCGTCCTGCTCGCGCTCCGGCTCGTTCCCCCGCTCATCGGCCCGGGCGTCGGCAGGGTCCTCGCCGGTGTGGTCGAGGCGCTGCGACCGCCGGATGTGGTCGATCGCCCGCCGCTTCGCGACGGCCATCAGCCAGGCGCCGGGGTTGTCCGGGACGCCGCCGGACGGCCACTGCTCCAGCGCCGCGACCAGGGCGTCCTGGGCCAGCTCCTCGGCGAGGCCGACGTCGTGCACCATCCGAGTCAGCCCGGCGATGATCCGGGCCGACTCGAACTTCCAGACCGCGTCGACGGTCCGCCGGGCGTCCATGGGCGTCGAGGGCCGGTCAGGGACCGAACACCTGCTGGATCACGCTCTCGCCGTCACCGACGATCTTGCGGAACCGGCGGGCCAGCTCGAGCGCCTCCTCCTTGGAGCGGACCTCGACGAGCGCGAACCCCGCAGCGGCCTCTTTGGCCTCGGCGAACGGCCCGTCGGTCACGGTGATCTCGTCGCCGGAGGACGTCATCCGGATCCCGCTGGGTTCGAGGCCGCCGGTCGCCAGCAGGACGCCGGCCGCGGTCAGTTCCTCGATGAACTTGCCCATCTCGGTGAAGAGCTTCTCGTCGGGGGCGTCTCCGCCGGTGGAGATCATGAGGTAGCGCACGGGTCTCTCCTTCGCTGTCGCCTGTCTGGTCCTTCGCGGCTGTCGCCGTGCCCACGCGTCGCCTGAGCCTAGTGACAGGGAATGCGGCCGTTCCCTGTCACATCGCGCGATCGACGTGTTGGCGAGTACCGACGACAACCCGAGAAGGGCACCTCCCATGACCGCCATCCAGCACCCGGGCGAAACCTCCATCACGCCGAGCACACGCACGCTGCTCACCTGCCTGACCGTCGCAGGGCCGCTCTGGGCGGCGGTGTCGCTCGTCCAGGCCGCCACGCGCGAGGGGTTTGACCTGACCCGGCACCCGCTGAGTGCGCTGAGCACCGGCGACCTCGGCTGGGTGCAGATCACGAACTTCCTGGTCGCCGGCGTGCTGACGGTCGTCGGAGCGGTCGGGCTGCGCCGGGCCATGACCGGCACCCCGGGCGGGCGGTGGGCACCCCGCCTGGTCGCGGTCAACGGGCTCGGGATGATCGCCGCCGCTCTGCTCGTCATGGACCCGGCCGACGGGTTCCCCGTGGGCACGCCGGCCGGCATGCCGGCGTCGATGAGCTGGCACTCGGTCGGGCACATGATCGCGGGCACGATCGCCTTCGCAGGCCTCATCGCCGCCTGCTACGTGCTCGGCCGCCACTTCGGCCGGACGGGCCACCGTCGCCTCGCCGTCGCCTCGCGGATCGCGGGCACCGTGATGCTGGTCGGCGTCGGCTGGGCGATGAGCGGCGGCACGGCCGGTTCGCTCACGCTGGCGGTCGGCACCATCGCCGCGATGCTGTGGATCACCGCGGTGGCCGCTCGCTACCGCAGCAGACTCTGAGCAGCCCACATACGGCGGCGCCGGTCGGGGAGAAGAAGTCCCCGACCGGCGCCGCCGTATGTGCGTGTGGCTCAGAAGGCCGCGAGCGCGGCGTTGAACGTCGGGCTCGGCCGCATCACCTCGTCGGCCTTGGCCTTGTCGACGAAGTAGTAGCCGCCCAGCTCTACCGGCTGCCCCTGCACGCCGTTCAGCTCGCCCACGATCTTCTCCTCGTCAGCGCCGAGCCGGTCCGCCAGCGGCGCGAAGACCTTCGCGAGCTCGGCGTCCTCGCCCTGCTCGGTCAGCGCTTGCGCCCAGTAGAGAGCCAGGTAGAAGTGGCTGCCGCGGTTGTCCAGCTGGCCCGCGCGGCGCGAGGGCGACCTGCCCTCCTCCAGCAGCCGCCCCGTGGCGTCGTCGAGCGCCTTGCCCAGCACGGCCGCCCGCGGGTTGCCGTCCTTCTCGGCCAGGAACTCCAGCGAGACGGCGAGCGCGAGGAACTCACCGAGGGAGTCCCAGCGCAGGTGGTTCTCCTTGACCAGCTGCTGCACGTGCTTGGGCGCCGAGCCGCCCGCCCCGGTCTCGAACAGGCCGCCGCCGTTCATCAGCGGGACGATCGAGAGCATCTTCGCGCTGGTGCCCAGCTCGAGGATCGGGAAGAGGTCGGTCAGGTAGTCGCGGAGCACGTTGCCGGTGACGGAGATCGTCTCCTCGCCGCGCTTGGCCCGCTCCAGCGTGTACCGGGTGGCCTCGGCGACGGGCAGGATCTCGATCGTCAGGCCGTCGGTGTCCTCCTCGGCCAGGTACGCGCGCACCTTCGCGATCACCTCGGCGTCGTGGCCGCGGGTCTCGTCGAGCCAGAAGACGGCCGGGGCGCCGGTGGCGCGGGCGCGGGAGACGGCGAGCTGCACCCAGTTGCGGATCGGGGCGTCCTTGGTCTGGCAGGCCCGCCATACGTCGCCCTCGGCGACCTCGTGCTGCAGGATCGTGGTGCCGGAGCCGTCCACCACGCGGACGGTGCCGGGCGCGCCGATCTCGAACGTCTTGTCGTGGCTGCCGTACTCCTCGGCCTTCTGCGCCATCAGGCCCACGTTCGGCGTGGTGCCCATCGTGGACGGGTCGAACGCGCCGTGCTCGCGGCAGAACGCGATCGTCTCGGCGTAGAGCGCGGCGTAGGAGGAGTCCGGGATGACGAAGTCGGTGTCCTGCAGCTCACCCGCCGCGTTCCACATCTTCCCCGACGAGCGGATCGCCGCGGGCATTGACGCGTCGATGATCACGTCGCTCGGCACGTGCAGGTTCGTGATGCCGCGGTCGGAGTCGACCATCGCCAGGCCGGGGCCGCCGTCGTAGGTGGCGGTGATGGCCTTCTCGATCGCCTCGCGCTTCTCCGCGGGCAACTTCTCCAGCGCCGTGAGCACGGAGGCGAGGCCGTCCTCGGGGTCGGCGCCCACGGACGCGAGGTCGTCGCCGTACTGGGCGAAGACGTCGGCGAAGTACGTCTGCACGGCGTGCCCGAACAGGATCGGGTCCGACACCTTCATCATCGTGGCCTTGAGGTGCACCGAGAACAGGACGCCCGCGTCCCTGGCCGCGGCGACCTGCTCGGCGAGGAACGCCGTCAGGGCCGCCTTGCGCATCACGGCGGCGTCGACGATCTCCCCGGCCTGCACGGGGAACTCCGGCTTGAGGACCGTGACGGTGCCGTCCGCGGCCACGTGCTCGATCCGCACGTCGGTGGGAGCGGCGAGGGTGACCGAGACCTCCGAGTGCCGGAAGTCGCCGTCGTCCATCGTCGTGACGCGCGACGCCGAGTCGGACGACCACTCGCCCATCGAGTGCGGGTGCTTCTTCGCGAAGTTCTTCACCGACGCCGGGGCGCGGCGGTCGGAGTTGCCCTCGCGGAGCACGGGGTTCACCGCGCTGCCCTTCACGGAGTCGTACGCGGCGCGCGCGGCCTTTTCCGCGTCGGTCCGCGGGTCCTCCGGGTAGTCGGGCACGTCGTAGCCCGCACCCTGGAGCTCCTTGATCGCGGCCTTGAGCTGCGGGATCGACGCCGAGATGTTGGGCAGCTTGATGATGTTGGCTTCGGGCGTCTTCGCCAGCTCACCGAGTTCGCCGAGGGCGTCGGGCACGAGGTCGAACGCGGCCAGGATCCGGCCGGCGAGCGAGATGTCGCGCGTCTCGACCGCGACACCCGCCTTGCCCGCGAACGCCTCGATGATCGGCAGGAGCGAGTGCGTGGCGAGCGCAGGTGCCTCGTCGGTGTAGGTGTAGATGACCTTCATCGTTGCTTCGGGCCTGCCTCGTTGCTCGTGACCGGATGTCGGATGTGGAGCGCACCGCTCCCGCCTCGACACGCTATCCCTTCGGCAACACCGCCACACCGGGTCGCGGTGGCGCGCTGGTCACAGCCGTTCGTGACCATGGACACCCCATGTCCGATACCGTGGACGCACCACCTTCGGAGAGGTTCGGCCGTGGCCAGGTACAAGATCCCCAAGCTCAAGTCGTCGTCGTTCAAGGGCTGGACGTTCGTCCTGATCGCGGGCACTGTGCTGGCGCTGATCGCGATCTTCGACCGCGGTGGGGCGCTCCCGACGGCCACGAGCGCAACTGGCTCCACAGGCTGCCAGCTCGAGGTTGTGGCAAACGAGCTGAACGTGCGCAACGGCCCGAGCCCGCAGGCCGCGACCGTCCGGACGCTGCGCAGGGGCGACCGGGTCGACGGCACGAGAGTGGTCACCGACGGTTTCCGCGAGCTGACGGGCAACCAGTGGGCGTCCGACCAGTTCCTGAGCCCGCTACCGGGCACCAACTGCGCCTGAGGGGCTCTGCGAGCGTGCTTTCGGTCGGCCTCACGGTCAGCTCCGTCAACGTCAGCGGCAACCGGGTCGCGACGCATAAAGGGCAGGCGCGCTGGCCGTACCATGCTCCGATCACGGTGACCTACGGACCGGTATGAATCGAGTTACCCCGACCCGCGTGATCGGCGGGCGCTATGTGGTGCTTGCCGAGCTGGGCCGCGGTGGCATGGGTGTGGTGTGGCGCGCCGAGGACCGCGTGATGGGGCGCCTGGTCGCAGTGAAGGAGCTGCACCTGCCTCAGGCGCTCAGCCGCGAGGAGCGCGCGCTGTTCCGGGAGCGGCTGCTGCGGGAGGCGCGGACGGCCGGACGGCTCAACGACCCAGGCGTGGTCACCGTGTACGACGTCGTGACCGACGACGGTGTGGACCACATCGTCATGGAGCTGGTCGAGGCGCCGACGCTCGCCGAGGTGGTGGCCGCCCGCGGCCCGCTCGACGATCGCTCGACGACCACCGTGGCGTTGCAGCTGCTCTCGGCGCTGCGCACGGCCCACGAGAGCGGTGTGGTGCACCGTGACGTCAAGCCGAGCAACGTCATGCTCGGGCCGGCCGGGCGGGTTCGGCTGGCGGACTTCGGCATCGCCCAGGCCGCCGACGACCCCCGCCTGACGATGAGCGGCGCCGTCGTCGGCTCGCCCGCCTACATGTCGCCGGAGCGGCTGGAAGGCGCGCCGGCCACACCGGCGTCGGACATGTGGGCGCTGGGCGCCACCCTGTTCCACGCCGTGGAGGGCCGCAGCCCGTTCGGGCGCGAGACCAAGGCCGCCACGATCGCCGCGGTGCTGCACGCCGACGTGCCGGCGCTGCGCACCCGCGGCCCGCTCGGCGCTGTGATCTCCGGGCTGCTCCAGCGCGACCAGCAGGCCCGATTGGGCGGTCAGCAGGCGATTGCCCTGCTCTCGTCGGGGGGTGCCGGGAGTGCGGCCACCGGACCCGAGGACGGCGAGCCGGCCACCGCCCCGCCCGTCACCGCCGCCCCTCGCGGGCGGCGCTGGTGGTGGGTGGTGGCCGCGGCTCTCGTGCTGGGGCTCGTCCTCGGGGCGGTGGGCGGTTACCTGCTCGGGCGCGCGGGCCCCGCCGTCACCACCTTCACCTACGGCGCGGGCGGCGACATCCCGCTTTTCGACACCTTCACCCAAGCCTGCCTGCCAGGTCAGCTCGCGCCCGGCCGGTCGTTCCCGTCCGGCGCCACCGTGAGCTGTGACGGCCCGCACGACCTGGAGGTCTTCGAGACCTTCAACCCGTTCGGCATCAGCCGTGACCTGCCGTACCCGGGGCAGGCGCAGTTCGCCGACTTCGCGTCCGGCGCCTGCTCACTGACGTTCGGCTCGGCGCTGATCGGCGGGCCGGACAAGGACCGGTTGGCGGTAGCCGCGCTCGTCCCGTCGCAGGCGGCGTTCGAGGCGCGCGCGGACTCGTCGTCGGCCTTCACCACGCGGGACGTCATCTGCGTGCTGCACACGGCCGACGGCAGCCAGCTCACGGGCACGCGTATCACGAAGGCGCCGGGCTAGCGACCAAGGATCGTTAGGGCGCAATATCCGCCGGACACGCACTCGGGGCTGTGGTCTCATCCCCGCATGAGCCAGGAGCGCGCAGCGACGCACCGCAACGTGGATCTCGTCGTGGCGGCCCTCACCGCCGGCGGCGCCGACCCGGCGCGGGTCGCCCGGCTGCAGGTGCTTCCCGACGCCGTCACCACAGCCGCCGCCGCGGCCGCAGCGCTGGGCGTCGAGGTCGGCCAGATCGCGAACTCGCTGGTCTTCGAGCTGGTCCTCGCCGAGGACAGGGCAGAGCCGCTGCTCGTACTGACCTCCGGTGCGCACCGAGTGGACACCGCTAAGGTCGCCGCGTTGCTCGGCGCCCAGCGGGTGCGGCGCGCGTCGCCGGAGTTCGTGCGGGAGTCGACCGGGCAGGTCATCGGTGGCGTGGCTCCGGTCGGGCACCTGGCGCCGCTGCGCACGCTGGTCGACCGCGCGCTGGCGGCGTACGACGAGGTGTGGGCGGCCGGCGGGATCGCCCACGCAGTATTCCCAAGTACGTTCACGGAACTGGTCACCGTCACGGGCGGCGAACCGGCTGACGTGGCATAGAAGTGTGTCGGCGCCGGCTCGGAGGTGTTGATGGCGCAGATCGGCGACCGCGGCGCGCTTGGACGAGGTGATCGAGCGACTGCCCGGCGGATGGGCGACGAATGTCGGCGAGGGCGGCGCACGACTGTCGGGTGGTGAGCGCCAACGTGTCTCGATCGCGCGAGCGCTGCTGAAGAACGCGCCCATCGTGCTGTTGGACGAGGTGACCTCCGCACTGGACCCGGTGAACGAGGCCGCCGCCCACGAGGGCATCGAGCGCCTGATGGCGGGCCGGACGGTGGTGATGGTCGCGCATCGGATGCGGACCGTCCGACGCGCCGATCGGGTTGTCTTTCTAGACGGCGGCCGGATCGTGGAGGAAGGCAGCCACGACGAGCTGCTGCGCCGCGGTGGCCGCTACGCCGACTTCTGGAATATTTCCCTGACACCGGCAGCAAGTAAATGAGCCGGTATGTCGCCACCGGACGGGACCACTCGGACTGCGGGACCTCACCGCAGGCGCGACCACAGGAAGTCCGCCGTCCCGTCGGGCCAGGCGTGGCCGCCGCCGTCGATCACCTCGCGCACCACCCTGTCCTCCCGGCAGGTCCACGTGCTGGTCCCGCCCGCCTTCTCCGGCGGGGAGGCGCACCCGTCCGCCGCCAGGAACGGGGCCAACGATCCGTCGACGCTCGGGTACTGCGCGCCGCCCGCGCCCGGGCCGCCGGCGAACGGGACGCGGTCGTCGGCGGCGCCGTGCACGGCCACGACCTTCAGCGGCGCCGGGGCCGGGCAGCCCACGAGCACCGCGCCCGCGACCGGGCCGATCCCGGCCAGGTCGCCGGGGCGTGTGCACGCCCACGCGTAGGCGAGGATTCCGCCGTTCGAGAAACCCACGGCGTAGACCCGATCCTGGTCGATCCCGTCCTCCGCGGTGAGCCGGCTCGTGAGTGCCCGCAGGAACCCCACGTCGTCAACGCCGTTCCTGCGCGCCGTGCCGCAGCAGGCTCCGCCGTTCCACGTGCCGTTGAGCCCGTCGGGGTAGGCGACGACGAAACCCTCCCGGTCGGCGACCGCGTTCCAGCCCAGGTCGGCCTCCGCCTCCGCGCCCGACCCGCCCGATCCGTGCAGCACGATCACGAGCGGGGCGCCGGCTCCAGCGGTGCCCGGACGGTGGACGAGCGAGGTGCGCTCGCCGTCGGCGGTCGGCATCGTGATGGTGCGGTTCGTGGGTGCGGGGGATGCGGTGCACCCGGTCAACGCCGCGAGGCACAGTAGGACCGTCGACATCCGCAGGACCATGCCCCGATATTCCCCCTCAGGTCCCCTGGGTGCTGTGATGTGTCCCGGGGCAGCGATCTGTCGACCTCGCATGTCCGGCCGACCTAGTGTTCGTCCATGGCCGATTCGCACTCTGAGCCTGCGCCGACCGACGCGGCACTCCGACGCGCCCTGCGGCGGGCCCGCGACGGGGCGGTGCTGGACGTCACGGAGGCGTCCGTGCTGCTCGCGGCCCGCGGGGAGGCGCTCGACAAGCTGCTCGACGCGGCGTCGCGGGTGCGGGACGCCGGGCTCGTGGCCGAGGGCCGTCCGGGTGTCGTCACGTACTCGCGCAACGTGTTCATCCCCCTGACCCGCCTGTGTCGTGACCGCTGTCACTACTGCACGTTCGCGACGGTGCCGCACCGGCTGCCCGCCGCGTTCCTGGAACGCGACGAGGTGCTGGAGATCGCCCGGCAGGGCGCGGCGCTCGGGTGCAAGGAAGCGCTGTTCACCCTCGGCGACCGCCCTGAGGAGCGCTGGCCGGCCGCCCGGGAGTGGCTGGAGGCCCGCGGCTACTCCTCCACGCTCGACTACGTCCGGGCGTCCGCGATCGCGGTGCTGGAGGAGACCGGGCTGCTGCCGCACCTCAACCCGGGAGTGCTCTCGTGGGACGAGCTCACGCGCCTCAAGCCGGCCGCCGTGAGCATGGGGATGATGCTCGAGACCACGGCCACCCGGCTGTGGAGCGAACCGGGCGGGCCGCACTACGGCAGCCCGGACAAGGAGCCCGCGGTTCGTATCCGGGCCATCACCGACGCCGGTCGCGTCGGCGTCCCGTACACCACCGGGATCCTGATCGGGATCGGCGAGAACCGCACCGAGCGGGCCGAGTCGATCTTCGCCATCCGCGCCGCGGCCAGGGCGCACGGGCACGTGCAGGAGGTGATCGTCCAGAACTTCCGCGCGAAGCCCGACACCGCGATGGCGAACGTCCCGGACGCCGACCTGCACGACCTCGCGGCCACGATCGCCACGGCCAGGCTCGTCCTCGGCCCGAAGATGCGCATCCAGGCGCCGCCCAACCTCGTCGGGAAGCAGTACGGGCTGATGCTGCGGGCCGGCATCGACGACTGGGGTGGGGTCTCGCCCGTCACGGCCGACCATGTCAGCCCGGAGCGTCCCTGGCCTGCGATCGACGAGCTGGCCACGCACACGGCGGCGGCCGGGTTCACCATGCGCGAGCGGCTCACCGCGTACCCGAAGTACGTGCTGGCGGGCTCACCGTGGATCGACGCGCGCCTGCACGCCCACGTCGCCGCGCTGGCCGACCCGGAGACGGGCCTGGCCGACGAGAGTGCAGTGGTGGCCGGCCGGCCGTGGCAGGAGCCGGACGGTGGTTCCGCGTCGACCGGACGCATCGACCTCAACACCACGATCGACACCGACGGCCGCACGTCCGACCGCCGCGGTGACTTCGCTTCCGTCTACGGCGACTGGGACGAGCTGCGCTCCGAGCTGGCCGCCCACCAGCAGCGCGCCCCCGAGCGGCTCGACTCGGACGTCCGCGCCGGTCTCGCGCTCGCCGCATCCGACCCTGCGGCGCTTCTGGATCCGGCGCACGAGGCCGCGGCGATGGCCGTCCTCACCTCCGACGGCGCCGCGCTCGAGGAGCTCACCCGCCTCGCCGACGCCGTGCGCGCGGACGTGGTGGGCGAGGAGGTCAGCTACGTCGTCAACCGCAACATCAACTTCTCGAACGTCTGCTACGTCGGCTGCCGGTTCTGCGCGTTCGCCCAGCGTGAGCGCGACGCCGACGCCTTCCGGCTCTCGCTCGACGAGGTGGCCGCCCGCGCGGTGGAGGCGGCGGAGGACGGCGCCACCGAGGTCTGCATGCAGGGCGGGATCGACCCGCAGCTGCCCGTCACCTTCTACGCCGACCTCGTGCGCGCGGTGAAGGCCGCCGTCCCGGACATGCACGTGCACGCGTTCAGCCCGATGGAGATCGTGAGCGCCGCGGCGAAGGCGGGCGTGTCGGTCGAGGAATGGCTCACCGAGCTGCGCGAGGCGGGGCTGGGCTCCATCCCCGGCACCGCCGCCGAGATCCTCGACGACGAGGTCCGGTGGGTGCTGACCAAGGGCAAGCTCCCGGCCGCGCAGTGGCTTGACGTCGTCGGCACGGCGCACCGGCTCGGCATCCCGTCCTCGTCCACGATGATGTACGGGCACGTCGACGAGCCGCGGCACTGGCTGGGCCACCTGCGCACGCTGGCCGCGCAGCAGGACAGGTCCCTCGATGCGGGCGCCGCGTCGTTCACCGAGTTCGTCCCGCTGCCGTTCGTGCACCACAACGCCCCGATCTACCTGGCAGGCATCGCGCGCCCCGGCCCCACCACGCGCGACAACCGCGCGGTGCATGCGTTCGCCCGGCTCGCGCTGCACGGCCGGATCGACCATGTGCAGGTCTCGTGGGTGAAGCTCGGCGACGAGCTGGCCGCGAAGGTGCTGCAGGGCGGAGCCGACGACATGGGCGGCACGCTCATGGAGGAGACGATCAGCCGGATGGCCGGGTCGGAGAACGGCTCCGCGCGCACGGTTGGTGAGCTGGCCTCGATCGCCGCGGCGGCGGGCCGTCCGGTGCGCCAGCGCAGCACGACCTATCGCGAACCCGTGGCGCGGCTGACGCCCGCGCAACGTCCGGCACCTCGGCTGCTGCCGCTGACCTCGGCCTGACGTGCGAGCGGTCGTCTTCGACGCCTACGGCGGCCCGCTGACGATTCGGAAGGTGCCCGAGCCGGACTGCCCACCGGACGGCGTGGTGCTGGACGTGCACGCCACGGGCGTCTGCCGGTCGGACTGGCACGCGTGGCGCGGCCACGACCCGGTCGCGCTCCCGCACGTGCCGGGGCACGAGTTCGCCGGGGTCGTCGCGCGGGTGGGCGCGGACGTGCGGACGTGGCAGGCAGGCGACCGGGTGACGGCGCCGTTCGTCTGCGGGTGCGGCGTCTGCGCGTGCTGCCGGGCGGGCGACCCGCAGGTCTGCCCGGACCAGACCCAGCCCGGGTTCACCCACCACGGCTCGTTCGCCGAGCAGGTCGTCGTGCGCGGCGCCGACTTCAACCTGGTGCGGCTCCCGGACGGGATGGACTTCGTGGCGGCCGCCGGGCTCGGCTGCCGGTTCGCCACCGCGTACCGGGCGCTGACGGCGCACGGCCGGCTCGCGCCGGGCGAGTGGCTCGCCGTGCACGGCTGCGGCGGGGTCGGGCTGTCGGCGGTGCTGCTCGCGTCCGCGCTCCGGGCGCAGGTGGTGGCGGTAGACGTCTCGCCCGACGCGCTGGCGCTCGCGAAGGAGCGCGGCGCCACGGAGGTGCTGGACACGGCGCAGGACCAGGATCCCGCGGCCGTCGCCGCCCGCGTCCAGGAGGTGACCGGCGGCGGAGCGCACGTGTCCGTCGACGCCCTCGGCTCACCCGCAACGGCAGTCGCGTCGGTGCTCTCGTTGCGGCGGCGCGGGAGGCACGTCCAGGTCGGGTTACTGCTCGGGGAGGCCGCGACACCGCCGCTGCCGATGGACCGCGTGCTCGCGTGGGAGCTGTCGCTGCACGGCTCCCACGGCATCGCGGCGCACGAGTACCCGTCGATGCTCGACCTCGTCGAGCGGACAGGTCTGGACCCGGCGTCGCTCGTGGGACAGGTGGTCGGCCTGGACGAGGCCGGCGCGGCTTTGGCGGCGATGGACGGCCCAACCCCCGCCGGCATGACGGTGGTCCGCGTCCGCTGACCGCAACTCGCGCGCACTCACGCCCCGACTCGCGCGCACTCACGCCCCGACTCGCGGAGGTTCTGCCGTGATACCCGCGAGTCGGGGTCTGGGTGCGCGCGAGTCGGGGTCTGCGCGCGGGTGAGTTGCGCGCGTACGGTGGGGGCATGGGCGTTCTGGGTGAGCTCTTCCCCGGTCCGAAGATCCGTGACGAGTCGAGCGAGGCGGGCGACGGCGAGCAGTGGCAGCTCGGTCCGATCGACCTCGACAACCGCACGGTCCAGGTGCAGCGGGTGACCCCGGAGCCGCGGAGCGAGGAGCCAGAGCAGCCCGAGGACCCGGGCGTGTGACACTCGCCCGAGGCGCAATCCGGTCGCGGCGGCCTGGAACAATCGAGGCATGACCGCCGCCACCGACCGCCGTCCGCGGGTGCTGTCCGGCATCCAGCCGACCGCGGAGTCGTTCCACCTGGGCAACTACCTCGGTGCGGTCCGGCAGTGGGTCGCCTTGCAGGAGGACCACGACGCGTTCTACTTCGTCCCCGACCTGCACGCCATCACCGTCGAGCACGACCCGAAGACGCTCGCCGGCCGCACCCGCAACGCGGTGGCGCAGCTGATGGCGCTGGGCCTGGACCCCGACCGCTGCACGATCTTCGTGCAGTCCCAGGTGCCGGAGCACCCGCAGCTGTCGTGGGTGCTGGAGTGCCTCACGGGGTTCGGCGAGGCCAGCCGGATGACGCAGTTCAAGGACAAGTCGTCGAAGCAGGGGGCCGACCGCGCCACCGTCGGCCTGTTCACCTACCCGGTCCTGCAGGCCGCCGACATCCTGCTCTACCAGGCCGATCGGGTGCCTGTCGGCGAGGACCAGCGCCAGCACGTCGAGCTGACCCGCGACCTCGCGCGGCGCTTCAACTCCCGCTTCGGCAAGGCGCTCACCGTGCCGGAGCCGTTCATCCCGCCGGGCATCGCGAAGATCCAGGACCTGCAGGACCCCTCGGCGAAGATGAGTAAGTCGGCGTCGAGCCCGTCGGGCATCGTTGACCTGCTCGACGACCCGAAGGTCAGTGCCAAGAAGATCCGCTCGGCCGTCACCGATGCCGAACGCGAGATCCGCTTCGACCCCGAGGCCAAGCCCGGCATCTCCAACCTGCTGACGATCTACTCGGCGCTCACGGACCGCAAGGTCTCGGAGCTCGAGGCCGAGTACGCCGGGCGCGGCTACGGCGACCTCAAGAAGGACCTCGCCGAGGTCGTCGCCGAGTTCGTCACGCCGCTGCGCGAGCGGGTGCGCACATACCTCGACGACCCCGCCGAGCTGGACGCCGTGCTCGCCCGCGGCGCCGCCAGGGCGCGTGAGGTGGCGGGCGCGACGCTGGCCGACGTGCACACGAAGGTCGGGTTCCTGCCGCCCGCCCGATGAGGGTTCACTCTTGAGGGGGATCGGGAACGGGTAGACGCTCAGCGTCCTGCCGCCCAACCTTCTGAGGTGACCAGCGTGGCTGCGCCAGCTCCCGATGATGGCCTGAAAAAGGCCGAGAAGCCGTCGAAGCTCGCGCAGTTGCGGGAGCGCCACGAGTGGCTTGACCACGTGCTGCGGGCCGCCGCGCGCTACACCGAGCGGCACGGCGACCACTACGCGGCAGCCGTCACGTTCTTCAGCGTGTTATCGCTGGTGCCGCTGCTGATGGTCGGCTTCGGTGTCGCCGGGTACGTTCTGGCGTTCAACCCGGCGTTGATGCAGGAGCTGCGGGACGGCATCTCCAAGAACATGCCCGCCGGCCTCGACACGATCATCAATCCGATCATCGACCAGGCCGTCGCGTCCCGCGCGTCGATCTTCAGCTTCGGTCTGCTCGGCGCGCTCTACTCCGGCGTCGGGTGGATGACGAACCTGCGTGAGGCGCTGTCCGAGCAGTGGGCGCAGGTGCCGAAGACCCCGCCGCTGCCCAAGCGGCTGCTGTTCGACATGCTGTCGCTGCTCGGGCTGGGCGTCGCGCTCGTGGCGTCGTTCGCGATCACCGGGATCGCGTCCGGGTTCGCCGCCGGAGTTCTCGAGTTCTTGGGTCTCGCCGACGAGGGGTGGGCCCGGTTCATGCTCGGGGTTCTCGGGTTCCTGCTGGGCATCGCGGCCAACTGGCTGATCTTCCTGTGGGTGATCGTCCTGCTCCCACGCGAACACGCGACCTTCCGCAGCGCGGCCAGGGCGGCACTGCTCGGCGCGGTCGGCTTCGAGGTGCTCAAGCAGGTCATGCAGATCTACCTGAGCGTCGTGCTCGAGTCGCCCAGCGGAGCGGTGTTCGGCCCGTTGCTCGGCCTCATGGTGTTCGCGTACTTCGCCTCGCGCTTCGTGCTGTTCGTGACGGCGTGGGCGGCGACGGCGCGGGAGAACGAGCAGGAGGAGCCCGCCGAGGTGCCCGGACCGGCGGTGATCCGCTCCGAGGTGACGGTCCGTTCCGGCCCGACCGGCCGCACCGCGCTGGGCCTGCTCGGCGCGGGATTGGTGACGGGTCTGCTGAGCGCCCGCCTGCTGCTGAACCGCCGCCGGTGACGGCCCAGGAGCCGCGGATCCCGACCGTCAACGCCGTCGCGCCGTCGCTCTCGTCGATTCCAGGATCGCCTCGATTGCGAATGCCGTGCTGTCGGCCAGGTCGACAGCGTCCGGGTCGAGCAGCCACTGGTTCTGTAGCCCGTCCATCACGGCGATGATCGCGCTGGCCGCGCGTTCCAGCACCGCCTCGTCGACGTCGGCCGACTCGTCCCCGGCGTCGTCCAGCACCACCGCGCGCAGCGCCTCGGTGATCTCCCCCCGCAGCACCGTGAACCGGTTGCGCACCCAGTCGCTCGCCGGGTGGCCCTCGGTGACGGCCTCGCCGGTCAGCACCGAGTAGGCCTGCACGATCCCGCGGCGCTCGGCGTTGAGCCGTGCGGTCAGTCGCAGGTGGCGGAAGAGGTCGATCCCGCCAGGGATGTGCTGGCCCTCGAGGTGCTCGACGTCGACGCGGTCGCGGAACTCCAGCGCCGCGATGAGCAACTGGTCCTTCGAGCCGAAGTGGTGCAGCACGCCGGCGTGGGTGATCCCGACCTGGTCGGCGACCTCGGCGAGCGAACCGTTGTGGTAGCCCTTCGAGCCGAACGTCCGCAGCGCGGCCCGCAGGATCTCGTCACGCCGCTGCGCCGTGCCTGCTCGGGGCCGGTGAACCCGTCCCCCACCCCCGGCGGACGGCTCCGGAATTCCCGTTCTTGCTCCGGTCATGAGCGCACGATACTGTGACCGCGCTTGGTTACTGACAAGTCAGTAAGTGTTCTGAGCCACTCTCCCCGCGAGATCCGACAACGAAGACGGAGCTGCGTTGACGCTCACCAGCACGACGCCACCCGCAGCCGGCGACCCCGTGCTGGAGCACCTCGTCGCCACGCTGACCGTGGAGGAGAAGGTCGCGCTCGTCATCGGCACGGGCATATGGACGACTGCCGCGGTCCCCCGCATCGGGCTGCGCGCGATGGTCATGTCGGACGGCCCGGCAGGCGTGCGCGGTCGGGGAGCGGACCCGGACGAGACCTCAGCGTCCTTCCCCGCGCCGAGCGCGCTCGCCGCCACGTGGGACGTCGGGCTGGCCGACCGGGCCGGCGCTCTGTTCGCCGCCGAGGCCCGCCGCCACGGCGTGGACGTGGTGCTCGCCCCGCAGGTCAACCTCCAGCGCACGCCAGTCGGTGGGCGGCACTTCGAGTGCTACTCGGAGGACCCGCTCCTGTCCGGCGAGATCGCTGCGGCGCTCGTCGAGGCGGCGCAGGAGCGCGGCGTCGGGATGTCGGTCAAGCACTTCGTCGCCAACGACTCGGAGACCGAGCGGACGAGCTACGTCGCCCGGGTCGACGAGCGCGCGCTGCGGGAGTGCTACCTCGCGCCGTTCGAGCGGGTGGTGCGCGGCTCGGGTGCGTGGAGCGTGATGGGCGCCTACAGCGGGCTGGACGCGTTCGGCCTCGCGGCGCCGGTGCTGGAGCACGCGCCCCTGCTGCACGGACTGCTCAAGGACGAGTGGGGTTTCGACGGCGTGCTGGTCAGCGACTGGGTCGCCACGCAGTCCGTCGGCCCGGCCGTGCGCGGCGGGCTCGACCTCCAGATGCCGGGACCGGACGGGCCGTGGGGCGACGGGCTGCTCGCCGCCGTCCGCTCCGGCGAGGTGCCAGCCGAGCTGCTCGACGACAAGGTGCGTCGGCTTCTCCTGCTGGCCACGAGGGTCGGCGCACTCGGCGCGCAGGGCGAGTCGCCGGCGCCGGCGGCCCCGGCCGCGGAGCCGTTCCTGCGCGAGCTGGCGGCCCGGGCGACCGTGGTGCTCAAGGACGATGCGGGGCTCCTCCCGCTGCCGCTGGCAGAAGGCGCCACGGTCGCACTGCTCGGCCCGGCCGCGACGCAGCCGTTCACACAGGGCGGCGGGTCCGGCTACGTGCGCCCCGACCGGGCAACCGACCCCGCGGGTGCGCTGCGCGACGCGCTCCCGGCCGGCGTGCGGCTGGTCGTACAGGCCGGGGCGCGGGCGCGGCTCACCCCTCCCCCGCTCGACGTCGCGGGCCGCTGCGCTGACCCGGTCACCGGCGAGCCGGGCGTGCGCGTCGAGCTGCTGGACGCTGCGGGCACGACCCTCGATACCTGGACCGACCCCGCCTGGAACGGCTGGCTGCAGCACGTGCGCCCGGACGCCGTGACGGCTCGGCTGACCGCGGCCGTCCGGCTCCCGGAGCCGGGCGAGCACGAGCTGGGTGTCGGCACGGTCGGCCGCCACGAGGTGCTGATAGCCGGGCAGCTCGCGTCGACATCGGCGGCCGAGGTGGACGAGGGCGTGATCCTCTCCTCCGGCCACAACCACCCGGTCACGCCGGTGGTGCGGGTGAGCGGCACGGGCACGGCGGAGCTGCGGGCGGAGCTGCAGGTCGTGCACCCGGTCGGCTACGCCTCGTTCGTGCGGGCACTGCTCGCGCACCGCCTGCCGGGGCCGACGGCCGAGGACGAGATGGCCGCCGCGGTGGCGGAAGCGGCCGCGGCGGACGTCGCCGTTGTGGTGGTCGGCACCACCGAGGAGGTCGAGTCCGAGGGCTTCGACCGCCGGGACCTCGACCTGCCCGGCAACCAGGACGAGTTCGTCCGGCGCGTGTGCGCGGCGAACCCGCGCACGGTTGTGGTCGTCAACGCCGGGGCTCCCGTGCTGCTCCCGTGGCTCGCCGAGGCGCCGACGGTGCTCTGGGCGTGGCTCGCCGGGCAGGAGTGCGGCACGGCGCTGGCCGACGTGCTGCTCGGCGTGACTGAGCCGTCCGGGCGGCTGCCCTGGACGCTGCCCGCGCGCGCCGAGGACGTCCCGGTGCCGCACGCGGTGCCACGCGACGGCGTGATCGAGTACGTCGAGGGCCTGCACGTCGGCTACCGGTCGTGGGAGAAGGACGGGCGCGAGCCCGCCGCCTGCTTCGGCCACGGCCTGGGCTGGACGACGTGGAGCTACGAGGACGTCACCGCCGAGCCGGCCGAGGCCGGCGACGTCACGGTCACCGTCACCGTGCGCAACACGGGAGCGCGGGACGGCCACGAGGTCGTCCAGGTGTACGTGGAGCCGCCCGCGGACCCCGGGGGTCCGGAGCGGCCGGTGCGCTGGCTCGGCGGGTTCGCCGCCGTGCATGTGCCTGCGGGGGCGTCCGCACGCGTCCCTGTCCGGGTGCCGCGGCGCGCCTTCGAGGTGTGGGACCCCGCTGCCGGCGGGTGGTTCGTCCCGGCGGGTGAGCACGTCCTGCGTGCCGGTCGCTCGGTACGCGACCTGCGGCTCATATCGAAAGCACCGCTCGACCAGTCCAGTGCGAGGAGGAACAGGTGAGATTTTCGAAGCTACGGACCGTCGCCGTCGGTCTGGCGGCCACGGCGCTCGTTCTCAGCGGTTGTTCGGCAGGCCCGCCGGCCGGGGGGTCGGGCGGGGGCGGGGGCGGCGGCCCGCTGACGATCGGAATGCCGAACGGGCCGCAGACCAACAACTCCAACCCGTTCCTCAACACGTCGTCGGCCCGCTCGCTCGGATACGCGTTCGCCATCTACGAGCCGCTCGCTCAGGTCAACGCGGTGCGCCCGAGCGACCGGCCCACGCCGTGGCTCGCGACCGCGTGGGAGTGGAACGCCGACTCGACGGCGGTGACGCTCACCGCCCGCGACGGCGTGACGTGGTCGGACGGGCGGCCGTTCACCGCCGAGGACATCGCGTTCTCGCTCCAGATCCGCAAGGACAACGCGGCGCTCAACGAGGACGCGCTGCCCTTCGCCGAGATCACCACCTCCGGCAACACGGCGACCGCGACGTTCACCTCGCCCCAGTTCGTGAACCAGAACAAGATCCTCAACCTGTTCGTCGTGCCGCGCCACATCTGGCAGAACATCGCCGAACCGACCACCGACCTCAACCAGCAGCCGGTCGGCACCGGCCCGTACGTCCTCGACTCGTGGACGCCGCAGGCCGTGCGGCTCGTGCCGCGCCAGGGATACTGGGGCGGGCAGCCGCAGGTCCCCGAGCTGCGCTACACGTCCTACAACGACAACGACGCCCTCACGAACGCGCTCGTCTCCGGCGACGCGCAGTGGGGGTGGACGTTCATCGCCGACATCGACACCGTCTACATCGGGGCCGACCCGGAGCACCACCACTTCATCGCGCCGTCCGGGCTCGCGGTCGACGCGCTCTTCCTGAACGCCGAGCAGGCCCCGTTCAACGACGCAGCGGTGCGCAAGGCCGTGGACATGGTGGTGAGCCGCGAGGACGTCTCGACGCTCGCCACGTCGGGTGCGTTCGACCCGCTCACCAACGTGACGGGCATGCCGATGCCGGCCGGTGACGACTACGTCGCGGGTCAGTACGCCGGGCGGGCCTACGAGGTGGACGTCGAGGGTGCGCGGCGGGTGCTCGCCGACGCCGGGTACGTGCTCGACGGGCAGACCCTGCGCGATCCTGCGGGCAACCCGGTGGAGTTCACGCTCGTCGACCCGGCTGGCTGGTCGGACTACCTGACGTCGCTTCAGCTGGTGGCCGACGCCGTCGCCCAGCTGGGCATCACCGCGCGCGTCGAGACGATGAACACCGACGCCTGGACGAACGCGGTGAACCAGGGCGACTTCCAGGCGACGCTGCACTGGACCAACGGCGGCTCCACGCCGTGGGACATGTACTCCAACATGTTCGACGGGGCGCAGTACCGCCCGCTCGGCGAGACCGCGACCTGGAACTACGGGCGGTTCCAGAACGCCGAGGCGACGCAGGCGTTCGCCACGTACGCCTCCGCATCCGACGCCGCGGCTCGTGAGGCGGCGCTGCACACCATCCAGCGGATCTTCGTCGAGCAGGCCCCGGCGATCGCGATGATCTCCCGGCCCAACGCGGCGGAGTACTCCACACGCAACTGGACGGGCTGGCCCACCGAGGCCGACCTGTACTCGTCGCCGCAGCCCACCGGGCCGCAGGCGTCGATGATCCTGATGCGGCTGCGGCCCACCGGGTCCTGATCGAGCGGCTCCCGGGTTGCATCTGCGGCGGCCCGGGAGCCGCGCTCCACCCCTTCTCCTCTTCTTCTGGATCCGGTGACCGATGACCGAGCTCGCCGATCCGGCCCCACCGCCCCACGCCGACACTTCCGGTGATGTGGTGCTGGCGGCGGCCGGGCTGACCAAACATTTCTCCGTGGGCGGCCGCCGCGGTGCTGCGGTGCACGCCCTGGACGACCTCGACCTCGCCCTGCGCGCCGGCCAGGTGGTGGCGCTCGTCGGCGAGTCGGGGTCGGGCAAGTCCACCGCGGCCCGGCTGCTCGCGCGGCTGCACCTGCCGACGCGGGGGAGCGTGCTTCTGCACGGCGAACCCGTGACCGCGCGCCGCGGGCGGGCGTTCCGGGCGTACTGCCGGCGCGTCCAGATGATCTTCCAGGACCCGTTCGCCTCGCTGAACCCCGTGCACACCGTGCGGTACACGCTCACGCGGTCGCTGCGCATCCATCGGCCCGAGCTGCACGGGGCCGAGCGGGAGGCCGCGCTGCGGTCGCTGCTCGACCGGGTGCAGCTGCGGCCCGACCGGTTCGTCGACAAGTTCCCGCACGAGCTGTCGGGCGGGCAGCGCCAGCGGGTTGCCATCGCGCGGGCGCTCGCGGCCGAGCCCGAGGTGCTGCTGGCCGACGAGCCGATCTCGATGCTCGACGTGTCGATCCGGATCGGCATCCTCAACCTGCTGCGCGACCTGCGTGACCGGCTCGGGATCGCGATCCTCTACATCACCCACGACATCGCGTCGGCTCGGTACTTCGCCGACGAGATCCGGGTGCTCTACGCGGGCCGGGCCGTCGAGAGCGGCGACGCCGAGTCTGTGACCCAGCGCCCGGCGCACCCGTACACGCAGCTCCTCGTGCGCTCCGCGCCCGACCCGGACCAGCTTGTGGGGGAGCGGCGCACCGCGACATGGAGTTCTGGGGCGCGCGGCGAGCCGCCGAACATGGTGCGCCCGCCAGCAGGCTGCCGGTTCCACCCGCGGTGCCCGTTCGCCACGGACCTGTGCCGCACGTCCGTGCCCGCGCTGACCGGCATCGGCGCCGGCCGGAGCGTCGCGTGCTGGGGCTACGCGGACCCGGACGAGCACGCCGGGCTCCCGGATCTCGGCGCGGCCCGCCAGGAGGTGGCGGCGTGAGGTTCGTGCTGCGCCGCGGTGCCTTCTACCTCCTGACGGCGTGGGCGGCGATCACCCTCAACTTCCTCATCCCGCGGATCATGCCGGGCGACCCCGTGCAGGCGCTGATCAGCCGCTACCAGGGGCAGATCAACAGCGACTCCATCCAGGCGCTCTACGTGCTGTTCGGGCTCGACCACGAGGCGAGCATCTGGAGCCAGTACGTCGAGTACTGGGGCCAGCTCTTCCGTGGCGAGCTCGGCCTCTCCTTCACCTTCTTCCCGACGCCGGTCAGCGAGGTCATCTCCCAGTCGCTGCCGTGGACGGTCGGGCTGGTCGGGGTGGCGTCGGTTGTCAGCTTCCTGCTCGGCTCGTTCATCGGCGTGCTGATCGGCTGGCGGCGCGGCACGTGGGCCGACGGGGTGCTGCCGGTCACCGCGTTCCTCTCGGCGGTGCCGTACTTCTGGCTGGGGCTGATCGCGATCGCGGTGTTCGCCGTGGCGTGGCCGATCTTCCCGGTCTCCGGCGGATACGACGGCGGGCTCACGCCAGGGCCCTACCCCGAGTTCGTGCTGTCCGTGCTGGAGCACTCGGCGCTGCCCGCGATCACGATCGTGCTCACGTCGGTGGCGGGGTGGATCCTCGGGATGCGCAACATGATGGTCACGGTGACCTCCGAGGACTATGTCACGGTTGCGCAGGCCAAGGGCCTCTCCGAGGGCCGGGTGATGCTCGGCTATGCCGCCCGCAACGCGGTGCTGCCGCAGGTCTCCGGGTTCGCGCTGTCGCTCGGGTTCATCGTCTCCGGGACGCTCGTGATGGAGAAGGTCTTCTCCTACCCGGGGGTCGGGTACCTGCTGTTCCAGGCGGTCGGAGGCAACGACTACCCGCTCATGCAGGGCATCTTCCTCATCATCACGCTCTCGGTGCTCGTGGCGAACATGCTCGCCGACGTCGCGTACGTCGTGCTCGACCCACGCACGCGACAGGAGGCCTGAGCAATGTCCGCCCTTCCGGTCGGCGCCGACACCGTGGTTGCGGGTGAGCCGGTCGCCGCGACCCGCAGGCGCCTGGTGTTCCTGCGCAACGCGAAGTGCATCACCGGGCTCGCGATCCTCGCCGGGTTCGCCGTGCTCGCGGTGGTCGGCCCGTGGATCGCCCCCTACGACCCGAGCGCGATCTCCCGCGACGTGCTGCGGCCGCCGAGCGGAGCGCACTGGCTCGGCACCACCCACGCCGGGCAGGACGTGTTCTCCCAGCTCCTGGTGGGGACGCGCGGCGTGCTCGTGGTCGGGCTCGTCGCCGGTGTCGGGGCCACGGTGCTGGCGGTGCTCGTGGGCGTCAGCGCGGGCTTCCTCGGCGGGCTCGCCGACGAGGTGCTCTCGGCGCTGTCGAACATCTTCCTCGTCATCCCCGCGCTGCCGCTGATCATCCTGATCACCGGGCAGCTGCCGGAGGCGGGCGGGTTCACGGTCGCGGTCGTGCTCGCGGCCACGAGCTGGGGCTGGGGTGCCCGGGTGCTGCGGGCGCAGACGCTCTCCCTGCGCCGGCGCGACTTCGTCGAGGCGGCACGGGCGAACGGCGAGTCGACGTGGCGGATCGTGTGGTTCGAGACGCTGCCGAACCTCACGGCGGTGATCGCGTCGAGCTTCGTCGGCACGGTGACGTTCGCGATCCTCTCCCAGATCACGCTCGCGTTCATCGGCGTCACGTCGATCTCGGACTGGAACTGGGGCACGGTGCTGTTCTGGGCCCAGTCCAACCAGGCGCTGGCCCGCGGTGCGTGGTGGTGGTTCGTGCCTGCGGGGCTGTGCATCGCGCTGCTCGGCACGGCGTTCACACTGATCAACTTCGGGATCGACGAGTTCGTGAACCCGCGGCTGCGCTCGGTCGGGGTGAGCGCGCGGTCCATGCGGAAGCGGGGAATCGCGCCGCGGATCGGGTTCACGCCGGTCGTGGCCCCCGCACGGCCGGCCGCTGCGAGCAAGGTCGAGGAGACCGTCTCATGACCGCCGACATCCTGTCCTCCCCGCCCGCCACTGCGCGGTCCGGCCGCGCGCTGATCCTCGAGATCCGCGACCTGCACGTCGACTACGGCTACGGCGCCGACCCGGTGCACGCGCTCCGCGGCATCTCGCTGACCCTGCGGGAGGGCGAGGTGCTGGGGATCGCGGGGGAGTCCGGCTGCGGGAAGTCGACGCTCGTCTACGCGGCCACCCGGCTCCTGCCGCCGCCGGGACTGATCACAGGCGGCGAGGTGCGCTACCACCCACCCGGCGACGCCGATCCCGTCGACATCCTCCGGCTGCCGGAGGCGGAGCTGCGGGCGTCGCGCTGGCAGGACACGGCGATCGTGTTCCAGGGCGCGATGAACTCGCTGAACCCCGTCTACCGGGTGGGACGTCAGCTCACGGACGCCATCGCCGCCCACCGCCCCCGGTCGACCCGGGCCGAGCGCGAGGCCAGGGCGCGTGAGCTGCTCACGATGGTCGGCATCGCACCCGACCGGATCCGGGCGTTCCCGCACCAGCTCTCCGGCGGCATGCGCCAGCGCGTGATGATCGCGATGGCGCTGGCGCTCGAACCCCGGGTGCTCATCCTCGACGAGCCGACCACCGCGCTGGACGTCGTGATGCAGCGGCAGATCCTCGAACAGATCATGGACCTGCGCGACCGCCTCGGCTTCGCGGTCGTCTTCATCACCCACGACGTCTCGCTGCTGATCGAGGTCGCCGACCACATCGCGATCATGTACGCAGGGGAGATCGTGGAAGAGGCGGGCGCCGACGACATCTACCGGCGGCCCCGCCACCCTTACTCGGCGGGGCTGCTGCAGTCGTTTCCGCCGTTGCACGGCCCGCGCCGCCCGCTCGCGGGCATCCCAGGCTCCCCGCCGGACCTGCAGGCGCTGCCGAGCGGCTGCCCGTTCCGCACCCGCTGCCCCCACACGATGCCGGAATGCGCGCAGGTACACCCCAGGCTCGCCCCGCCAGGGGCAGAGCGAGGGAGACGCGTGGCCTGCCTGTTGCACGACGGATCCCATGAGGTGCCAGGCGCACTGGGCGCCTGATGCCGAGTAAGGGTCAGCGGCGGGAACGGCGGAACATCGCGACGCCGCCCACCACCATCGCCGACAGCGCAATCGCACTCAGGCCGATCGGCACGACCTCGGGCGGCACCGGCGTTGAGTGGGACGTCGTGGGCGCCCCCGAGCCGCCCGCTGCCGCGACGGCAGCCGGTGGCACCGGTGCGGCCACCGGTGGCACCGGTGCTGCGTCCACGAGCTCGCCGACCGGCGCGCGCTCTGCGGGCACCGCGAAGCCCCAGTCGAACAGCGCTGTGGCCTGCTGCCACATCGGCTCGGGCGACTGCTCGCCGCGCACCATCGCCACCACCAGTCGCCGCCCGTTGTGCTCGGCCGCCCCGACGAGGGTGTGGCGCGCGGCATCGGTGAAGCCGGTCTTGCCGCCGATCGCGCCGGGGTAGCGGGCGAGCAGCTTGCTGCTGTTGTGGAGCACGAAGCCGGGGTGCTCGCCGTAACCGGGGAAGTCGATCGAGCGGGTCGCGATCGTCTGCGCGAAGAGCGGCTCCCGCATCGCCGCCCGGAACAGGAGCGCCAGGTCGTAGGCGGACGACGACATGCCGGGGCCGTCGAGCCCTGATGACGTGGCCGGCCGGGTGTCGAGAGCGCCCAGGTCGTGGGCGGTCTCGGTCATGGCGGCGAGGGTGGCCGCGTCGCCTCCGAGGGCGCGGGCGAGCGCCTCCGCGGTGTCGTTGCCGGAGTTCAGCAGGAGCCCGGCCAGCAACTGGCGGACGGTGTACTGCCCGCCCGCGCCGATGCCTGCCTTGCTGCCCTCGATCGCCTCGTCCTGGGCCGTGCCTGCCACGACGGCATCCGGGTCGAGACGCCGGACGGCGACGAGCGCGGTGAGCACCTTCAACGTCGACGCCGGCCGGTGCCGCGCGTGCGGCGCTCTGGCGGCGAGGACGGCGCCGGTGTCGAGATCGGCCAGCACCCAGCCCGCCGCCGTGACGTGCGGGGCGCCGGTCGTGCCGACCTCGTCGCAGGCGCCCATCCGCGGCCCGCCGATGGGCTCGTCGGGCCACGGGACGGGAGCTGCGGCCGGGCCGTCGACCTCGTCCGCGGCGGCGGGCGGCGGGGGCGCCTGCTGCCCGCCGCAGCCGGTGGGGGACGCGGCGACACCGGGCACGACGAGTGCCGCCAAGAGCGCCACCACCCCGGCCCACCGCACACGTCGACGATACGACTGTGATCACCGATAGGGCGGGGCGGCTACCGTTCCGCGATGGACGGGCCCCGCGAGTCGCTGCAGAAGTGCGCGCGAGTCGGGGGCTGAGTGTGGCTGAGTTGTGGTGCGCCGCTCGCTATGGCTGGAGGCGGCCGCCGCGGCACTCCGGGCTCCACTCGCCCTTCCGCGTGATGTCGGTGATCAGCGTCCACTCCCGTTCCGGCGTGGTCGCGATGATCGTTTCTGCCTCGTCCATCTGGTTGCCCCGTTCCGCTCCGCGCCCGCCGTGATCAGGGCCGATGCCTCGACGGGTCAACGAGTGGAAGCTACTCACGGGTATGGCGGTGGTCGCGGGACGTGCCCATTCGGCCACGACTGGTGACATTCTGCTCACGCAACGGAGCCGACGATTCGGTCACGCCGCCGCTTCGGCCATGTGAACGCCGCGATCTCTCGGTTACGGTTCCCCACCGTCGTGCTGGCCGTGATCGTGCCGGCCGGAAAAGAGAGGTCTTCGGTGCGGATCAGACGAGGATTCGTGCTGGCAGCAGCCGTGCTGACCAGTGCACTGGTGATGGTGGGCTGCGCCCGTGACACCGGAACGCCCCAGCCGGGCGCAGCAGGTACGGGCACCGGGTGCGAGCGCAACGCTGCTCCTGCGGTGGCCGGCGGTGCCGCGAACACCGCGGCGCCCCTGCCGAACGCGGACGCGAGTGGCCTCAAGGTCGGGCTGGCGTTCGACATCGGCGGCCGCGGCGACGGGTCGTTCAACGACTCGGCCGGCGCCGGTCTCGACCGCGCGGTGAGCGAGCTGGGCCTGCCCAAGGCGAGCACCAAGGAGCTCACAGCCGCCCCGAACGAGAGCGAGGACGCCGCCGCCACGCGCCTGCGCCAGCTCGTCACCGAGGGCTACAACCCGATCATCGCCGTGGGCTTCAAGTACGCCACCGCGCTGGAGACGGTCGCGACGGAGAGCCCGAACACCCAGTTCGCGATCGTCGACGACAGCTCGGTCGACCTGCCGAACGTCACGCCGCTGGTCTTCGCCGAGGAGCAGGGCTCGTTCCTCGTAGGTGCGGCCGCCGCGCTCAAGACGCAGTCGTGCAAGATCGGCTTCGTCGGTGGGGTGGAGCAGCCGCTGATCCAGAAGTTCGAGGCGGGCTACATCCAGGGCGCGAAGGCCGTGGCACCGAACATCCAGGTCGACGTCGACTACCTCACCCCCGCCGGTGACTTCACCGGGTTCAACGACCCGGCGAAGGGTCAGGTCGTCACCACCGGCCAGCTCGACGGCGGCGCCGACGTGATCTACCACGCCGCGGGCGGCTCCGGCCAGGGTGTCTTCCAGGCGGTCAAGGCCGCGGGCAAGTCGGCCATCGGCGTCGACTCCGACCAGTACAACATTCCGGCGTACACCGGCGTTCGCGATGTGATCATCACGTCGATGCTCAAGCGCGTGGACGTGGCGGTGTTCGACTACATCAACGCCTCCGCCGCCGGCAACCTGCAGTCGCTGCCGACGGTGTTCGACCTGAAGGTCGACGGCGTCGGCTACGCCACCACGGGCGGGAAGATCGCCGACATCACCGCGGACCTCGACGCCTACAAGGCCGCGATCATCAACGGCGACATCACGGTCCAGTCGACTCCGTCGTCCTGACCGTCGGGCACGATCGGGGGGCCGGACCCGCAGCAGGGCCCGGCCCCCCGCTCCGCGTCCACCCGCGAAAGGTTCTCCAGGAATGGCCGGACCCGAGGCCGAGTACGCCGTCGAGCTGAGCGGTATCACCAAGCGGTTCCCCGGTGTGGTCGCCAACAGCGACATCCACCTGGCGGTGCGCCGCGGCGAGGTGCACGCCCTGTGCGGGGAGAACGGCGCCGGTAAGTCGACGCTGATGAAGATCCTCTACGGCATGCAGGCCCCCGACGAGGGCACGATCGCCGTCAACGGGGAACCCGTGCGCTTCCGCTCCCCGGCCGACGCGATCAAGGCCGGGATCGGGATGGTGCACCAGCACTTCATGCTGGCCGACAACCTCACCGTCGCCGAGAACATCCTGCTGGGCGCCGAGGCGGTGCACGGTATCGGCGCCGCGGCCCGGCGGCGGATCGCGGAGCTGGCGCGCACCGTCGGCCTCAACGTGGCTCCTGACGTGCTCGTGGAGCGTCTGGGTGTCGCCGACCGGCAGCGCGTCGAGATCGTCAAGGTCCTCTACCGCGGGGCGCGGACGGTGATCCTCGACGAGCCGACGGCGGTGCTGGTGCCCCAGGAGGTCGACGAGCTGTTCTCGACCCTGCGCGCGATGCGGGCAGCGGGCTACACCTTCATCTTCATCTCCCACAAGCTCGATGAGGTGCTCGCCATCGCCGACACCATCACGGTGATCCGCAGAGGGACGTCCGTGGGCACGGCCGACCCGAGGTCGGTCACCAGCCGCAGTCTCGCCGAGATGATGGTCGGCAGCGAGCTGCCCAGCCCGGAGACGCGCGAGTCCACGGTCACCGACCGCGAGGTGCTCCGCGTGGAGGGGCTGGACCTGGCAGGCGACGGCGGCGGGCGGCCGTTGCTCTCCGGAGTCGGCCTCGTGGTGCGCGCCGGGGAGGTGCTCGGCATCGCGGGCGTCGAGGGCAACGGCCAGACCGAGCTGGTCGAGACGATCATGGGGATGCGCCGGGCCGGCGGGGGCCGGATCGTGCTGGCGGGCAAGGACATCACCCGCGCGCACACCCTGGAGCGCCGCGAGGCGGGAATCGGCTACGTGCCCGAGGACCGCACCCGCCACGGGCTCCTCGCCACCCAGCCGCTCTGGGCCAACCGCATCCTCGGCTACCAGAGCCGCAGGCCCGTCGCCCGCGGCGGGTTCCTGGGCCTCCTCGACCGGGCGGCCGCGCGGCGCGACACCGAACGCATCGTCGCCGAGTTCGACGTGCGGACGCCCAGCGTCGACGTACCGGCCGCGGCGCTCTCCGGCGGCAACCAGCAGAAGCTCGTGGTCGGGCGGGAGCTCTCCGGCGACCCGGTGCTGCTCATCGCGTCCCACCCCACCCGCGGCGTCGACGTCGGGGCGCAGGCCGGGATCTGGGAGGAGCTGCGCAGGGCTCGCGCCCGTGGCCTCGCCGTGCTGCTGATCAGCGCCGACCTCGATGAGCTGATCGGCCTGTCGGACTCGATCAAGGTGATGTTGCGCGGGCGGCTGGTCGCCGACGCCGACCCCGCCACCGTCACGCCCGAGGAACTGGGAGCGGCGATGACCGGCGCGGACGGACAGGCCGCATGACCCGCCTGCGCACCATCCTGCTGCCGCCTGCGCTGGCGATCGTCTTCGCGGCGCTGCTGTGCGCGGTCGCTCTGCTCATCAGCGGCGACTCGCCCATCACCGCACTGCGCGTGATGATCGGCCAGATCGGCGAGGGCACCACCGCGATCGACATCGTCAACAGCGGCGCGATCTACTACCTCGCGGCCCTCGCGGTGGCGATCGGCTTCCAGATGAAGCTGTTCAACATCGGCGTCGAGGGCCAGTTCCGGCTCGCGGCCTGCGCGGCCGCGATCGTCGGGGGCGCGCTCGTCCTGCCGCCCGTGCTGCACACGATCGTGATCATCGTCGTCGCGGCGCTGGTCGGGGCGCTCTGGGCGGGCATAGCAGCCGTGCTGAAGGCCTACCGGGGCGTCAGCGAGGTCATCTCGACGATCATGCTGAACTTCATCGCGACCGGTCTGATCGCCTTCCTGATCCGTCCCGACTCGTTCGGCGTGTTGCAGGGCAACAACATCTCCACCAACCCCATCGAGCCGAGCGGACAGTTCCCGGGTATCCCGTTCGGGTCCAGCGGCACGCTCTTCGGGATGGTGTTTCTCGCCGCGGCACTCGGCCTCGGGTACTGGTTCCTGCTGAACCACACCCGGTTCGGGTTCGAGCTGAAGGCCTCCGGCGAGTCCCCGACCGCCGCCACCGCAGGCGGCGTCAACGCGCGCCGCATGGTGATCATCGCGCTGGTGCTGTCCGGGGCCGTCGCCGGGCTGGTGGGCCTGCCGGAGCTGTTGGGCCGCGACGTCGCCTACACCCTCACCTCGCCGCAGGGCTACGGGTTCACCGGCATCGCGGTCGCGCTGCTCGGCCGCAACCACCCGTTCGGCATCGCGCTCGGCGCGCTGCTCTGGGCGTTCCTGGACAAGTCGGCGCTGGCCCTCGACAACGTGGGTGTGCCGCGGGAGATCGTGCTGATCATGCAGGGTTCCGTCGTGCTGTCCGTCGTCGTCGCCTACGAGATCGTGCGCCGCTACGAGCTGGCCGCCGAGCAGCGCCGGGTGGCCGCACAGCTACGGGAACCTGCCCCTGCGCCCGTGGAGGTCTCGTCATGACGACGACGAGCACACCGCTGGTCGCCCCGCCGGCGGCCGGGCAGACCAGGCGCGGGCTGCCGCGCTGGATCGTGGCCGCGGGCATCGTCGCGGTCGGGATCGGGGTGCTCACGCTCACCACCACCCTGACCGGGCAGGTCCAGCTCACGTCGCGAGGCACCACCCAGGCGGCCGTGCTACTCCTGCTTCCCATCCTGCTCGCCGGGCTCGGCGGCCTCTGGTCCGAACGCTCCGGGATCATCAACATCGGTCTCGAAGGCATGATGATCCTCGGGACCTGGGGCGCCGCTTGGGCCGGCTACCAGTGGGGACCGTGGGCCGCGGTGATCGGCGGCACGATCTTCGGCGCGCTCGGCGGGCTGTTGCACGCCATCGCCACCGTGACGTTCAACGTGAACCACATCGTCTCCGGTGTGGCGATCACGCTGCTCGGCATGGGCGTGACGAAGTACCTTTCGACGCTGCTGTTCTTCCCGGTGTCGCACAACCCGCGCCAGTCGCCGCATGTCGAGGGCTTCCAGACGTTCTCCGTCCAGCCGCTCGCGGACTGGCTCGCCCAATTGGAGTCCCAGCAGCGGGTGCTGCTGTCGGACATAGCAGGGATCCTCGGTGGCCTGGTGAGCGGGCTGACGCCGCTCGTGATCGTCGCGTTCGCGCTCGTGCCGATCAGCTACTTCGTGCTCTGGCGCACCCGCTTCGGGCTGCGGCTGCGCTCCTGCGGCGAGAACCCGGTCGCCGCGGAGTCGCTCGGCGTCAACGTGTTTCGGTACAAGTACGCCGCCGTGATCATCTCCGGCGGGCTGGCAGGCCTGGGCGGTGCGGCTCTCACGCTCAACCCCGGCCAGCTCGGCTATCTCGAGGGCCAGACCGGCGGGCGCGGCTACATCGGCCTCGCCGCGATGATCTTCGGCAACTGGCGGCCAGGTGGCCTGCTAGCAGGCTCGGCGCTCTTCGGCTACGTCGACGGCGTGCAGCTGCGCGCGGGCGGCGAGGCCGTGCACGCGCTGCTCTACGGCACCTCGATCCTCGCGCTGATCATCGCCGTGCTCTGGGTGGCCCGCAGGCGCTGGATGCCCGCGCTGTTCGCCCTGGGCGCGGGGGCGGTCGTCTACGGCGTCTACATGGTGATCCCCGAGGTCCCGCGGGAGTTCGCCTCCTACGCGCCGCAGCTCGTGACGCTGCTGGTGCTCGCGGTGGCGTCGCAACGGCTACGCCCACCGGCTGCCATCGGCGTGGAGTACCGGCGGGGAGAAGGTGACTGAGTCGTTGACTTCAAGGACAGATTGGGACGCTCTGCGGTCGGCCGCCGTCGAAGCAGCGGCCACCGCCTACGCGCCGTACTCGAACCTCCAGGTCGGCGCCGCCGCCCTCTGCGACGACGGGCGGGTCGTCACCGGATGCAACGTCGAGAACGCCTCGTACGGACTGGGGCTGTGCGCCGAGTGCACGATGGCCGGGCAGCTGCGGCTGACCGGCGGCGGCCGGTTCACGGCCGTGGCGTGCCGCTCGGGCACCGGCGAGCTGCTCATGCCGTGCGGGCGCTGCCGGCAGGTGCTCTACGAGTTCGGCGGGCCGGAATGCCTGCTCGACACACCCCACGGGATCCGCCCGTTGCGGGAGATCCTCCCCGACGCCTTCGGTCCGGAGCACCTCCCGGCCCCGACATAGGGTCGGCCCATGCACTCCGCCGTTGACGTGATCCGCGCCAAGCGCGATGGCCACCGTCTCTCCGAGCAGCAGATCGACTGGGTCGTCGACGCCTACACACGCGGCGATGTCGCCGACGAGCAGATGGCAGCGCTCGCGATGGCGATCCTGCTCAACGGCATGGACGCCGACGAGATCGCCCGCTGGACCCAGGCGATGATCGACTCCGGGGAGGTGCTCGCCCTCGGGGACGTCGGGCGGCCGCTGGTGGACAAACACTCCACGGGCGGGGTCGGCGACAAGATCACGCTGCCGCTCGCGCCGCTCGTCGCGGCCTGCGGGGCGGCGGTGCCGCAGCTGTCCGGCCGCGGGCTCGGGCACACCGGCGGCACCCTCGACAAGCTGGAGTCGATCCCCGGCTGGCGCGCCGCGCTGTCGCTGGAGGAGATCGCGGCGCAGCTCGCCGACGTCGGAGCGGTCGTCTGCGCCACCACGCCGACGCTCGCGCCCGCCGACCGCAAGCTCTACGCGCTGCGCGACGTCACCAGCACCGTGGAGTCGATCCCGCTGATCGCGAGCTCGATCATGAGCAAGAAGATCGCCGAGGGCACCGGCGGGCTCGTGCTCGACGTCAAGGTCGGCTCGGGTGCGTTCATGAAGACCGAGCCGCTGGCCCGGGAGCTCGCCGAGACGATGGTGCGGATCGGCGGCGCGCACGGCCTCGCCACCACCGCGCTGCTCACCGACATGTCCGTGCCGCTCGGCCGGGCGATCGGCAACGCGCTCGAAGTCGCCGAGTCGGTGGAGGTGCTGCAGGGCGGCGGCCCGTCCGACGTCGTGGAGCTGACGGTGGCGCTGGCGCGGGAGATGCTCGCGCTCGCCGGGATCACCGACGTCGACCCCGCGCAGGTGCTCGCGTCCGGCAAGGCCTACCCGGTGTGGGAGCGGATGATCGCCGCCCAGGGCGGGGACCCGAGCGCCGACCTGCCGGTGGCGAAGCACGTGGAGGAAGTGGTCGCCGACCGCTCGGGCGTGCTGGCCCGCCTCGACGCGTTGGCGGTCGGGGTGGCCGCGTGGCGGCTGGGCGCCGGTCGCGCCCGCAAGGAGGACGCCGTGCAGGCCGCAGCCGGGGTGCGGCTGCTCGCCGGGCTGGGCGACGAGGTCGAGGCGGGGCAGCCGCTGCTGGAGCTGCACACCGATACGCCCCACGCCGTCGAGGGCGCCCGCGCCGCGCTCCACAGTGGGCTGGAGATCACGGCGGAGCGCCCCGCCCGCGGCCCGTTGCTGCTGGACACGATCAGGGGCGCGTAGCCCAGCGGGGCGGCCGGCCGCGACACCGTCGGATCGGCGCTACCGGGGCCGGTCGATGGCCCCGGTCGCGCGAACCGATCTGCAATCCGATCACTCGATGTGGGCAGGCTCGCCGATCGGGAGCCAGCGCACGGAGCGGCGGACCTCCTCGGGGGCGTTCTCGATCGCTCGCTCAGCGGCGACCCGACCGTCCTTGAAGTGGGACCAGCCCTCGTAATGCACCGGGACCACGACCCGGGGACGGACGACGGTCAGCAGGTCCACCGCACGCCGAGCGGTCAACGTGTAGCGCACCGGCCCGGTGATCGGGAAGCGCACGCCGCCCATGTGGACGATCGCGACGTCGACCTGCAGCCGACCGGCAACCGCTTTCAGGCCCCGGTGTAGCACGGTGTCCCCGGTGATCCAGAGAACCCGACCGTTGCAGCGCAGCATGAACCCGACCACGTCGCCGACGATCGTGCGGGACAGCGGGGGTCCGTGCCGTGCCGGGGTGGCGGTCACCTCGATCGAAGGCTTTCCGGGCGCCTCGAGAAGGCTGCGCGAACCGGCGGTGAGGCCGCGCGCATGCGAGAGGCCGAGTCGGCGGGCTCCGCTCACCGTGGTCAGCACTGCGCCGGCGGACGGGAGCAGCGCCCGCCCGGCGGCGTCGAGGTTGTCGCCATGGTGATCGTGGGTCAGCAGTACCGCGTCGATCGGCGCCAGGTCGGCTGCAGCCACCGCCGGGCCGGCGAGCTTGTTGGAGGAGGTGCCCCAGCCGAAGCGGTAGTGACCTTCGGCCGGGTCGAACGTCGGGTCGGTGAGCAGGCGCCAGCCGCCGAGCTCGACCAGTACGGTCGGTCCGCCGATATGCGTGACGATCAACGAGCGTGCTCCACGGCCCAGTTCAGGACGTCGTCGGCAATCCGCTCCGAGCCCTTCTGCGCGGGCAGCAGGTGCGCGTATCCCTCATACTCCTTGATCTCGGTGATCGTGTTGGACTGGTAATGCTTGGCGTTGGACCGCTGGACCGCCGGCGGCATGAGGTGGTCCTCCGAACCCGAGACGAACAACAACGGTGCTCGCTTGTCGTTGTGGTAGTCGACCCAGGTGTCCTGGTGCCCGGGCTGGAAGTTGGCGAGGACGCTTCCCCACAGGATCCCGCCGTTGGCAGGGACGTGATAGCGCTCGTAGAGGACCCGGGCCTCCTCTTCGGTGAACGTGTTCGTGAACGCGTACTTCCAACCCTCGAAGTCAAGCCCGACGGCCTTGTGCCGGTTTGCCGGGCTCTTCAGAACCGGGAACGTCGACTTCACTTGGGACAGCGGCACGACCCGCACCCCCTCGGTCGGCGCCGAGTTGAGCGCGACGCCCGCGGCACCGTAGCCGCGGTCGAGCAGGATCTGGGTGAACGCGCCACCGGCGGAATGACCGACGATGATCGGCGGTGTGTCCAGCTCGCGGATCGTTCCCTCGAGCTTCTCGATGATCGCCGGGACGGTCACGTCGACGATGACCTGCGGGTTGGCCCGCAGCGCCTCGACCTCGACCTCGAAACCCGGATACCCGGGAGCCAGCACCCGGTAGCCCTTGGCCTCGTAATAGGTGATCCAGTTCTCCCAGCTCCTGGGGGTGACCCAGAAGCCGTGGATGAGAACGATGGTGTCCGGTGCCATGGTCGTCCTTTCGGGCTCGTTGGCCATCAGTGTCGAACGACCGCCGGCGCCCCGGCGCCACGCTGCCCGTCATACTTCGGACAGATCGGGCCAAGGAGGAGCAAGGTGGGGCGCCATCGCGTTGCGATCGTCGTGCTGAGTGGGACGTTCGTCCTCGACCTCGCGGTCGCGGCGCAGGCGTTCGGCCGTCGCCCCTCGGTGTTCGCGAAGATCCGTCATGAGCCGGAGACGCCGTACGACATCGTGCTCTGTGGACCCACTGCGGCGCCGACCTCGCTCGGCTTCACGATCGGCGACCTGAGCCCGGTCGAGTGGATCGCCGACGCCGACACCGTCGTCGTGCCCGGTCTCGAGGAACCGTGGGCGCCCCAAGACCCGACACTCCTGTCGGCCGTGGCGAAGGCCGCCGAGGCGGGGGCACGGCTGGTGTCGCTGTGCGCGGGGGTGTTCGTTCTCGGCCAGGCCGGAGTACTCGACGGCCGCCGTGTCACCACGCACTGGGCGCTCGCCGATGAGTTTCGCGCGGCGTTCCCGCGCGCCCATCTCATGGAGGACGAGATGTACGTCGACGACGGCCAGATCCTGTCGTCCGGCGGCATGCTCGCGGCCGCGGACCTCTGCCTGTACGTCCTGCGGCAGGACCATGGCCAGGCGTATGCCAATGACGTGTCCAGGGTGCTCATCAGCCCGCCACACCGCGCCGGCGGTCAGGCGCAGTACGCCAAGGCCACCACCCGGCCACTGTCGGGCTCGCTGTCACCCGTCATGCACTGGCTGATCGAGAACATCGCCGAGCCGCTGACGCTGCAGCAGGTGGCGGCGCGGGCGAACATGAGCCCGCGGACGCTGGAGCGGCGGTTCCGAACCGAGACCGGTGACAGCGTGGCGGGCTGGATCGCGCGCCGGCGGGTCGAACGCGCACGGGAACTGCTGGAGAACTCGAATCTGACGGTGACCCAGGTGGCGTATGCAGCCGGCTTCGGCTCGACGCAATCGCTGCGTCGGCATTTCGTCAGCCGGATCGGCGTCAGCCCGCGCGACTACCGCGACACGTTCCGCTCAACCCCTGAGCAGTCCCGAACAGTCGGCCGGCCCCAGCAAGGTCCGGCGGGGACGCCCGCGTGCGACGCGGGCCCGGACGCTCGGCGCCCGGGCCCGTTCTCGTTCATGCATTGACGGCGGGACACCAGTGTCCCGGCGGATCACTTCCGGTTGTGAGCCCGCTGCGGCTCGGTCAGCGGCCCGACGTCGCGAGCTCGTCGAGCGCTTCGGCGAAGGCGTCGACTGCTGAGTCCGTCAGCGGGTGGTTCATCAGGCCCGCGATCACCGGCCATGTGGTCGTCACCCCGGCCGCGCCGTCCACCACGGCCTGTACCGCCTGCTCCGGCGACTTGACGCTGGCAGCGAGGATCCGGAGCCCGGGCGGCGCGACGGCGGCCAGCCGGGGCACCACCGGACCAGCTCCGGGGTCCAGCCGCGCGGCGCGGTCGACGTAAGGGATCAGCCAGCGCGCCCCGGCGGCCGCGGCGGCGAGTGCCTGGCCCGGGGAGTACACCGCCGTGAACGCCACCTCCCGCCCGGCCGTCACCAGCCGGGCCCCCAGTGCGTAGAACCACTCCTGGGCCGGGAGCTTGAACACGACCCGGTCCCGGTACCGGCCGATCAGCTCGTCGACACGGCGGACCTCGGCCTCTGCCTCGCCGGGATCGCGCGCCGTCAGCTGGTAGAAGACCGGCCCGTCGCCGAATGTCGCGAGCAGTTGGAGCAGGTGCCCCGGCTGTGCCTCGCGGGGCAGCGCCATGATCGACGGGTTGGTCGTGATGCCGCTGACGATCCCGGACGCCGCGGCCCGGCGGGCCTCGCCGAGGTCGGCCGAGTCGAGAAAGAGGAGCGCAGGCTCACGGTTGTGCGGGGTGGTCATCGAGTTCCTTCCAGTACCAGTTCTCTACCGGGGACCACCGGATACGCGGTCCCGTCGAGCACGACCTTCGACGTTGTGGCGCTCGGCTCGACGACAATCGTGACGCCGTCGCGCTCACCCGCCGCGGTCTTCAGCTCCAGCACTCCGGTGGCGTCGTCGTAGGCCGCGGCGAGGCGCATCTGCTCACGCCGCTGCCAGAACGCCGCGTACTCGCCGAGCGTGCGGACAGCGAGCCCGGCGGCTCGCGCGAGGGCGGCCAGCGCGGGCACCACGACGCCGGCCATCTGGCCGAGCACCTCCGGGTGGCCGTAGATGTGCACCGGGCGGCCGAGTGCGATCTGCCGGCGGGCCACGGCCTCGTAGTAGGCCGCGGTCTCCGCCGCCCCGAGCGGGGCCTCGCCGGTCTCGTCGGCCCAGCGCCGGGCCCGCTCGGGTGAGTACGGGTGCACCGGCACCTGCAGGAGCCCGGAGCTGTCGCGGAACGGCAGCGAGTCGAAGTCCAGGCCGAAGTCCGACGAGTACGGGTAGCCGAGGGTGCGCAGCGCCGTTCCGAGCGCGGGGTTCCACAGCCCGCGGGGTGCGACGAACGACCGGACTGTGCGGCCCGTCCGCTCCTCCACCCATGCGGCGCCCGCCCTGAGGTTGCGCAGGTTCTCATCGACCGTGTCGAACGCCGTGTGCACGTCCGCGTGCTGGCCGACCTCCACCGCCGCCGGCCACTCCTCCGGCAGGCCCGGGTGGGCCCGGCACAGGTCGGCGTTCACGAAGAAGGACGCCGGAAGGTCGGCGGCTGTGGTCGCGTCGAGCAGCATCTGCGTGCGGGGCGCGAACGCGCCGTCCACGTCGACGCGCACGATGAGCACCGAGGGTGCGCCGCCCGGGTAGCGGCCCAGCCGCACCAACGGCAGCCCCGCGCGCCGGAACCCCGCCCGCAGCAGCGCCAGCAGCGTGTCGGCGACGTCGGCCTTGTCGATCGCGCTCACTCGCTCGGTCACGAGTGACAGTTCGCTGAAGCGCCGCAGGCGGTCGCCCTCGGCCATCAGCAGCTCGGTCAGCGCGACGGGCGAGTAGAGCAGCGTCCCGCGCCCGATGCCGTGCGTCGCGAGCACGGGCAGCACATCCGGGTCACTGTCGTACTTGGGGACGCGGTCCTCGTGCACTCGGAAGCTACCGGCGCCCGGTCGGGCGGGGTGGGTCCCGCGGGGAAGCAGCGTGACCGGACCGGGCGCGGCGGCCCAGCGTCCACCGGGTGTGGTGAACCCGCTGATCACCGCCCGCACCCGCTGAGCGAGGCCGGGTTCGTGGTCTGGCAGGGCCCGCGCCCCGCTGAGCACCCCGACCCCGCCCGCGCGGATGTGCTCGGCGGCCCACTCGGGCAGCTCACCCTCGCCGAGGAGCAGGGCGCTTCCGGGCAGGTCGGCCGCGGATGTCGCGAGGTGGTGCGGCACGCCCTCCTGGTCGAGGATCCGCTGCCAGCCGCTGCCCGATGCGGGATCGCGGGGTGCGAGCAGAGCGACGCTGTATGACGGCACGCCGGTCACGTCCACGCCACCGGCCGGACGCCCGCGCTTCCGCCTATCGACCCGATGGCCGCGGCCGCGACCGCGGCGCCGGTGCGGGCCGCGGCGGCGAGGTCGGCCCCGTGCAGCCGGGCGCCGAGGAACCCGGCTGCGAAGCAGTCGCCTGCGCCCGTCGTATCGACGACGGTGGCCGGCGCGGCGGGCACCCGCACACAGTCGGTGCCCTCGTGCACGACGGCTCCGTCCGCCCCGGCCGTCATCACGACGACGGGGGCGCCCTGCGCGCGCAACGCGGCGATCCCCTCCTCGATCGTCTCCCCGAAGGCCAGCGCGGTGTAGTGGTTGCAGAACAGCAGGTCGGTGACCTGCAGCAGGCGGGTCACCGCAAGGCGGTCGGTGACCATCGTGGGCTCGAGGTCCACGGAGACCAGCGCGCCGGCCCGGCGGCCGGCCTCGGCCGTCCAGATGGCGCGTTCGAGGTCGAAGGGCACCAGGTGCACGGCCCGCGCCGCGGCGAGGTCGACGTCGGCCAGCAGGTCCGCCGGCGGGAACAGCGCGCCGCCGTCGGCGACGACGAGGGACTTCTCGCCTGCCTCGTCGAGGGTGACGACGCTGACGTACGTAGCGATCGCCGGGATCTGCCGCACGTACTGCGCGTCGACGCCCAGCTCCCGGTAGTGGTCGAGCGCCATCCGGCCGTGCGCGTCGTCGCCGATCGCGGCGACCATCCCGGCCCGCAGGCCGAGGCGGGCCGCCGCGCAGGCGACGTTCACGCCCATACCGCCCGGGTGCACTCCGAGCAGCTGTCCGAGCACCTTCTCGCCCGGTCCCGGCCGGCGCGGGGCGCGCACGTACACGTCGACGTCGGCGTCGCCCACCACGAGCAGGTCCAGGGGCCTGTCGCTCACGGGCGACCGCCAGCGGGCTCGGCGGCCCGGGCGGCGGCGACCAGAGCCTCGGCGCGGGCCGGGTCCACCGGGTTCCACCACTTCCCGTCGCGCTTCACGAACGCCCCGACGATCGCGCCGTCGGCCACGGCGAGCAGCTCTGCCGCGTTGTCGGGCGCGAGTCCACTGCCGACGAGCACCGGCAGGTCGACCGCGCCCGTCACCTCACGGACGTCCTCCGGCCCGGTTGGCGAGCCGGTCCGGGTCCCGGTCACGACGACGGCGTCGGCGCAGTACATCTGGATGTCGCGGGACACCTCGGCGAGCGAGCGGTCCGCGGTGAGGGTGTGCGCGCCGAACTTGACCTTGACGTCCGCGAGCACCAGCACGTCGCGCGCCCCGATCGACGCCGCGTAGCGCAACGCCTCCGCGGCCACTCCGTCGAGCTGCCCTTCGTTGGCGACATAGCTGGTGACCCAGATGTTGGCGCGCACGAACTCGGCGCCGGCCGCCTTCGCGACGGCCAGGCTCGGGACCACCGCGTTCGCCACGCATATGACCCCGACGGGCACGCCGGCCGCACGTCGCACCTCGCGTGTCACCACGGTGAGCGCGGCGACCGTCTCCGGGCCGATGTGCTCGGGCCGCGCGTAGGGCAGGTCACCGGCGTTCTCGACGATGATGCCGTCGAACCCGCTGCGCACCAGCGTCAGAGTGTCCTCGACGGCAAGCGCGCAGATGTCGTCCAGCGACTGCCCCGCGTAGGCGGGCGCGCCGGGAAGCGGCGGGAGGTGCAGGTTGCCGATGAGCGGGCCTCGCCGGTCGAACAGGGCGGCGAGGCGGTCGGTCGGGTGCGGGATTCCGAGGCTCACGCGCGCTCCCCGCCCACAGCGGGCTCCGCGCGGTCCCCGCCGTTCGTGGTCGTCGCGAAATCGCTGCGCAGTCCGGTGATGTACTCGACGAGGGCGGTGCTGTCGAGTTCGGACACGGCCCTGTCGGCGACAAGTCGCCCCAGCCGCAGTACGAGCACCTGGTCGCAGACCTGCATGACGTGCTCCATGTTGTGGGTGATCACGAGGACCGCGACGCCGCGGTCGGCGAGCTTGCGGACCAGTTCGAGGACGAGGGCGGTCTGGGCGACGCCGAGCGCGGCGGTCGGCTCGTCCAGCAGGACGATCCGCTGGCTCCAGCCGACGGCCCGACCGATCGCGATGCACTGCCGCTGCCCGCCGGACAGGTCGCGGACCCTGGCCTTCGCCGACGGCACGCGGATGCCCAGCTCACGCAGGATCTCCTCGGTGCGGCGCTGCATCGCGCGGTGGTCGAGCCAGCCGAGCTGGCGCAGCACCGGGATCTTCGTGCGGATCTCACGGTTCAGATAGAGGTTCTGCGCCACCGTGCTGTGCTGGACCAGCGCCAGGTCCTGGTGCACGGTCTCGATGCCCAGCGCGGCGGCGTCGCGGGGGCTGTGCATCGCCGCGGGGCGGCCGTCGACGATGATCTGCCCCTCGTCGGGCTGCACCAGTCCGGACAGGCACTTCACGAGCGTCGACTTCCCGGCGCCGTTGTCGCCGACGAGCGCGGTGACCTGCCCGGGCTGCAGCGCGAACCCGACGTCGGCCAGCGCGTGCACTCCCGCGTAGGACTTGTAGAGGCCCTCGACCCGCAGGCCGGTGGCACTGTCGGTCGTACTGTCCGCTGTGGTCGTCATGCCTTCTCCCGCTGGCTGATCGCAACGGCGAGAACGATGATCAGGCCCGTGACGAGCGTCTGCTGGGAGGCCGTGAGCCCGGCGAGCAGCAGTCCGTTTCGGATCACGCCCATGAGGATCGACCCGACGAAGGCGCCGACGACCGAACCGTAGCCGCCGCGCAGCGTCGTCCCGCCGATGACGACGGCGGCGAGCGTCGCGAGCATGTCGTTGACGCCGAGGGTGTAGATCGCGCCCTGGATCTGCCCGGTGTAGATCAGGCCGGCGAGCCCGGCCGCGCCACCGCTTACCGCGAGCACCGCGATCCGGACCCGGGAGGTGTTGATCCCGACCGCCCGCGCGCTGATCCGGTTGTCGCCGGTCGCGAGCACCCGCTGGCCGAAAGCCGTCCAGCGCAGGGTGAGGTGGGCGACCACCAGCGCCGCCACGCTCCACAGCAGAGCCACCGGCAGCGACGCGAACGCGCCCGAGCCGAAGATCGTCGCGAAACCGACGTTGCTGACGGGGATGTCCTGCAGGTGGGAGAAAATCTCGGTCGCCCCGGCGAAGAGCTCTGTCGTGCCCAGCGTGATGAGGAACGACGGCACCCGCAGCGCCACCACGAGCGTTCCGTTGAGCAGCCCGGCCAGCACGCCGACGGCGAACCCGACGGCGGCGCCGACGGGCGCCCCGAAGGCGTTGACGGCCTGCGCCCCGACCACTGCCGAGAGCGCCACCACCGCGCCGATCGAGAGGTCGATCTCCGCGGCGGACAGGACGAACACCGTCGCACAGGCCATCACGGTGATGGGGGCGGTCTGCTGGAGGATCGTCAGGAAGTTGTGGCCGGTCAGGAAGCCGCGGTCGGCCAGGGTGATCGCGAAGTAGGCGAATACCAGCACGAACCCGACGTAGACAGCGGCGCCCGACCACGGGGCCCGGCGCAGGCGGGCCACCGCCTCGCCGAGCGGGCCGGGAGCCGTCCCGGCCCGCTCGAGAACCTGCTGCGTGCTCACTGGTTCACCGCCGCCACCACCTGCGGGTCGGGCTCGGAGCGGTAGTAATCGGAGTAGGCCTGAAGGAGGTTGTCCTTGGTCACGGACATCGCGCCGACCTGGACGTAGGCCGGCACCTCCTTGCCGAGGAGCGCGAGCCCCACCTCGTTCGCCATCGCAGCGCCGATGCCGTACGGGTCGTCGATCGCCAGCGCCCGTACGGCCCCGCCCTGCGCGAGTGAGAGCGCGACGGTGTTGGAGAGGTCCATCGTGCCGACGTAGACGTCATTGCGGTTCGCGGTGTTGAGCGCCTGGATCACGCCGGCGGCCGGCTCGGACCAGGGCGCGTAGATCGCCTTGATGCTCGGGTTCTGCAGCAGCATCGTGCGTGCCACCTCGAACACCTGCGACGGGTCGGAGAAGCCCTGCTTGGCCACGATGTGGATGTTCGGGTAGTCGTTCTCGATCGCGGTGCGGAACGCGGCGTCGCGCTGGTTCACGACGTAGGCGTTCGCGCTGAAGTAGATGAAGCCGATGTCGCCGCTACCGCCGATCGCCGAAGCGAGCCCGTCGGCCGTCACCTTGCCCATCCCGTACAGGTCGTCGCCCACCACGCCGACGTAGTCGGTGCCGTGCTGGAAGCCATCGGGGATGTTGCTGATGAAGGCGAGCTTCGAGCCTGCCTGCGCGGCCTGCCGCAGCGACGGCGCGAGCTCGGCCGGGTTGATCGGCCAGGCCAGGATGGCGCTGGGCTTGTCGGCGAGCACGGTCCGCACGGCGTTGGCCTGGTCCGCCGCACTGTAGGCCGAGTTGCTCGTCGCCGAGAGCCGGATGCCGAGCTGGTCGAGCCGCTCGCGCGCCCCCTTCGTGACGGCGTCGGCCCACGCGCTGTTCGTCTGTAGCAGGAGGGCGGCCGAGAAGTTCCCGTTGCGCAGCTGCGCGATGTCGGCGTCGGAGAGGACGAGATGGTCGGTGCCGACGCCGGTGGCGCCGTTGGGCCCGACGGTCTCGGTGACCTTCCCGCTGACGGCGACCTCCTCCGGGGCGACGCCGGCGCCGGCAGCCGACGACGCGGACGTGTCTGCGGGCGCGGCGACCTCGGCCTGCGTGCAGCCGCTGAGCGCGAGTGCGGCGGCGATGGGGATCGCGCACCAGGCGGTGCGGCGCACGAGGGGGGATGGGGCGGACATGGCGGCTCCTGGGGATTGGAGTTCGGGCACGCCGAAGAAGCCCTCGGCGCTAGGGCGAACGGGTTGGGGAGTGCCGGGGTGTCGCGCGTGGGGTCAGCCGTTGAGTGGCTGGAGCTCTCCCATCTCGATCCGGTACTCGTAGCGGTCCTCGCGGTAGCGCATCCGCGAGTACTCGGCCACCGTCGTGTCGGGCAGGTAGGCGTAGCGCTGGCCGAGCAGGACCGGGTCGTCGACCTGGCAGTCGATCAGCTCGGCGCACAGCGCGTCGGCGCGCGCGACGCCGACCGTCTCCACTCCACTGTGGAGTGCGAGTTTCAGGGGGGCAGCGCGCAGCGCCTCGTAGAGCGAGCCGCCTGCAAGGACATCGGCATCGAGGACGTCGTCGGCGCCGCGGAGTACGGCGACGGGGATCCAGGTCTCCTGTAGACCGATGGGTCTGCCGTCGGCGAGCAGGGTGCGAAGCAGGTACCGGCACTCGCCGCCGAAGGCATCGGCCGGGTCGCTGATGCCGGCCATGGGTGGCGGCCGGCGGTGGGAGACCAGGGTGCGGACCGAGGGCACGTGTCCCTGGCTGAGCAGGTTGCGGGTGAACGAGGTGAGCGCGCCGCGCGAGCTCAGCTGCGGGACGGTGGTGCCGGTGTCAGCGAGGAAGGTGCCCTTGCCCTGGATGCGGTGCAGCACGCCCTCGGTCACCAGCGCACTGATCGCCTGGCGGACGGTCGCGCGCGATACCCGGTAGGTGTCGCCGATCTCAGGTTCTGACGGGAGCCGGTCACCCGGGCGCAGCCCGCGCGCCTTGACGTCGGCCAGGAGCGCTCGCTTGAGCTGGACGTGCAGCGGTTCGCTGCTCGCACGACTGACCGAGGAAGTCGTCATGACGACATGATGACTTGGGCGGTATTGCTGCGCGAGACACCTAGTGTTACAGGGCTGTTAACTCACGGCCCGTTCGTTCGCGACGAGCAGGCCCCCGAACGCCAGGAAAGCCACATCAGGGCGGTAGCTGCCCTGATGTGGCTTTCCAGGCGGAACGGAGAGGGTGCCTGCTCAGTCGTCCGGGTCGTCCGTCACCGTGTCGACCACGGAGGCGCCGTTCGGGGACTTCACCGTGACCTTGGCCCGCGCGCGCCGCTGGGTCGGGCGCGGCGGAGGCGGGGGCATCTGGTGAACCGACGGGCCGCGGCCGAGGATCAGCTCCGCGAAGGTGGCCATGGCCTCGTCGAGCTGGCCGGCGTTGCGGCGCTCGGACTCGGCGTTGGCCTGCTCCACCAGTGACTGCAGCGAGTGGGCGTCCGGGCGCTGCACGAGCGTGGCGTCGAGCTTGCCGAACTTCTCCTCCATGCGGCCGGACAGCCCGTTCTCCAGGGTGTCGAGCCGGACCGAGAGGCTGTCCAGGCGCGAGGCCAGGGACTCCAGCTGCTGCGCGAGCCCGTCCAGCGGCGCCGTCGGGTCGACCGCAGGGCGGGCGGCGAGGTCCTCGAGCCGGCGGTGCAGGCCGACGCTGGTGTCGCCGAGCAGGTTGCGCAGGCCCTCGCCGGACTCGTCGACCGAGCGCAGCGCTGTGTCGAGCTGCTCGCGGACCATGCGCTCGACGCCGTCGATGCGCTCCTTGATCGGCGTGCCCACCGACGACGGCATCGCGTCGAGCCGCATCTCGTGGCGGTCGAGGCGGTTGTCGAGGTCGTCGAGGCGCTTGTGCAGGCCGCCGAGGCGGTCGTCGAGGCCGTCCATGCGGCCCGACACGCCCTCCAGGCGGCCGGCCATCCCGTCGAGCCTGCCGTCGAGCTGCGCGATCGGCTTGGCCATCTTGTCCGGCATCGCCTCGACGGCCCGCAGGACGGAGGCGATCGCCGAGTCCTGGGCGTCCAGCTTGGCGACCGTCTCGTCGAGGCGCTCCGCCAGGACGCTGACCTCGGTGCGGTCGGGAAGCTCGGTGAGCCGCTTGCGCACGGTGCCAAGGGCGTCCAGCGTGGCAAGGCGCGCATGGATCTCGTCGAGCGAGTCGAAGATCTGCTGCTGCTCGCTGTCGCGGATCTCCGCGGCGCGCACCAGCATGCCGCGCATGCGGTCGAAGGAAAGCGTGGAGTCATTGCTCATGGCGCGGGGAGCTTCCTCTGAGCCGGACATCGGGGAGTGCCCAACGAGGGTAGCGAGCGTTGCAGATCACTCTTCCGCGGCTCCCCGATCGGACGTGCGGTAGCCCGATCGGCCTAGCGTGCGCTGCCCTGACCGGAGATGTCCGGTTGGGTGTTCTAGCGTGATCCGCGTGCCTGCGCCTCTGACCATCGACACCATCCGGGACGCGCCCAAGGTCCTCCTCCACGACCACCTCGACGGCGGGCTGCGCCCGGCCACCGTCGTCGAGCTGGCGGACGCCACTGGTTACGCGGGGCTGCCCAGCACGGATCCAGCCGAGCTGGGCGGGTGGTTCCTGGCCGCATCCCACTCCGGGTCGCTGGTGCGGTACCTGGAGACGTTCGGCCACACGGTCGGGGTCATGCAGACCGAGGACGCGCTGGTCCGGGTGGCCGCGGAATGCGCCGAGGACCTCGCGGCCGACGGGGTGGTCTACGCCGAGGTTCGGTTCGCCCCCGAGCTGCACGTGGAGCAGGGCTTGGAGCTCGACGGCGTCGTCGAAGCGGTGCTGGAGGGCTTCCGGGTCGGCACGGAACGGGCGGCCGCGCGTGGCAGGCGGATCCGGGTGGGCTGCCTGCTCACGGCCATGCGGCACGCCGCCCGTTCGCGGGAGATCGCCGACCTGGCCGTGCGGTACCGGGACCTCGGAGTGGTGGGGTTCGACATCGCGGGCGCCGAGGCCGGCTTCCCGCCCACCCGCCACCTCGACGCGTTCGAGTACCTCCGCCAGCAGAACGCGCACTTCACGATCCATGCGGGCGAGGCGTTCGGGCTGCCGTCGATCTGGGAGGCGCTGCAGTGGTGCGGGGCCGACCGGCTCGGCCACGGCGTCCGGATCGTCGACGACATCACCCTCGGCGCCGACGGCACCCCGAGGCTCGGTCTGCTCGCCGCGTACGTGCGGGACAAGCGCATCCCGCTGGAGATGTGCCCGACGTCGAACGTGCACACGGGCGCGGCCAAGTCGCTCGCGGACCACCCGATAGGCCTGCTCACGGAGCTGCGGTTCCGGGTCACGGTGAACACCGACAACCGGCTGATGTCGGACGTGTCGCTGGCCAGCGAGATGACCGCGCTCGTCGACACCTTCGGCTACGGCTGGGCCGACCTTCAGTGGTTCACGGTCAACGCTATGAAGTCGTCGTTCCTCGGCTTCGACGAGCGGCTGGCGATGATCAACGACGTCATCAAGCCCGGTTACGCAGCGCTGCTCGCCTGACCCGACTGGCGGTCACACGATCGCAGCAACTAGGTCACGCTTCTGTACCAGCTCGGCGTGTCGCCTCGCGCGCGTCAGCGGCTGCGGATGGAGGGCCACATCGCCGCCCACGGCGTCGTCCGGCCCGTGCAGAGCCACACCTCCAGGCCGTCGACGGGTCGTGGCGCGCAGTCCGCGAAGTACCGCCGGAAGGTGTCCGGCACAGTCTCGAAACCGACCCACAGCGCGTTCGTCTGCGACTCCGGGGGTGGGGCGAAATAGCCGTAGCCGCGGTGCGGGCTGTAGGCGGGTGGGCCTCCCGCGCGCTCGCCGAGCACGTCGACCGCCGCCGCGAGCGGGTAGATCTGGGCGAACAGGGCCGTCTGCCGGCGAGTTCCGTCCGGCAGCGCCTGGTACGCGGCGGTCGCCGCCATCGCACCGGGTTCCATCACCCGTTCCCCTGCCTCGACGGCCGCAGCGGGCGCGCCGGGGATCTGGGCCAGCCACGCGGCCGGCAGGACAGGGACGCTCAGCAGCAGTGCCGCCGCGCCCACCGTGAACCCGAGCGCCGCGAGCGTCCCGCGGGTCCGCCGGGCCCGGCCGCGCGCCCACGCGGTCAGCTTGACGGCACCGAGCGCGACGAGCGCGGGGAGGATCGCGAGGGTGTAGTAGGAGCGGCCTCCGGAGAGCGCGAACGCCACGCACACGCCGACGAGCGCGACCGCGAGCCAGGCGGCCGGATGCCGGTGCGGCGGCCGGGCGAGCGCGATGCCCACCCTGATGAGCCCGACGAGCACAAGCGGCGCGCCGACCAGACCCGCGAACAGCACAACGCCGAGGACGAACCCTGTAGTGCCCGGCCACTCGTCGCGCACGACCGCGCCCATCTGCGCGTACGGCCAGCCGTTCGCCGCCTGCCACAGCAGCGTCGGCACGGTGGCGACGACGGCAACTGCCGCGCCGGCCCAGAGCGCCGGTCTGCGCAGCATCTCCCGCGGTCCGCACAGGAGCACGCCGACCGCGACCGCTGCCCACAGCGCGGGCACGAGGAACTTCGTCTGGAGACTCACCGCTGTGACGACCCCGGCGAGCAGCAGCAGCCGGTCCGAGCGGGTGCGCACCCAGCGGGCCAGTAGCCACAGCAGCAGCGTCCAGAGCACCGGGTCGACGGTGTAGGTCGCGAGGTAGTGGCTCATCAGGACGGTCCCGGACACGGCGACGGCACCCGCGGCCAGCACCTGCGCACCGCGGCCGCCGCCCAGCTCCCGCGCGATCAGCGCTGCCAGCACGACGGTGAGCGCGGCGCCGAGCGTCACCGGGAGCCGGAACACCAGCAGCGACCCCGGCGCGACCCGGTCGAGCAGCCCGGCCAGCGCGGGCACGAGCGGCGGCTGGTCGAAGTAGCCCCACGCGAGGTGGTCGCGCCCCGCGACGAGGAAGTACAGCTCGTCGAAGAAGTAGCCCGCGCTCTCGCTCGCGATCGCCAGGACGGCCGCCACTGCTGCGGCGATCAGGAGGACGGGGCCGCGGGCGAAGTCCCCGTCCCGCCCGCGGCCCCCCGCTTCGACCCGCACGAGCGGGTCGGTGGTCTCGGTTGTCATGTCTCGATCACATGGGATCACCGCTCGGCGCGGCAGTCCTCGACGGAGGGAACCGCACCCGACGAAAGTAGGTGCCCGACCCCACGGCCGAGGGTGATCGTCAGGGGCTCGTCGCGGTTACCGTGGCCGGGTGCGGGAGGTCGAACGGCCGCGACCGGTCACGGTCGCGCTCGTCGTGGGGGCGGCGGTGCTCTTCGCCGCCTTCGACGTGCTGCTCTTCCTGCTCGGATCGCAGAGTACGGGGCCGGCGGGACCGGCGGCGGCGCTCGTCGTCCGGCTCGTGCTGGACCTGTCGCTCGTGCTGGTGTTCCGCTACCCGCTCGCAGTCATGTGGACGATGATCGCCGGGTCCCTCGTCCTGATCGGGAGCGAGCTGGTCGCGCCGGGCCTCCTCGTGGCCACGCCGGTACTCACGGGCGACCCGTTCATCCCGCCCACCGTCGGTGTGGTCGTGGCCACGGTCGTGCAGCTGCGCGACCGGCGCTCCACGTGGGTGCTCGTCGGTGTGATCACGCTCCTGGCGACCCGCCCGTGGGACCCGTCGTGGGTGACGGTGCCGCTGGGCCTGCTCTACACGGCCGTGCCCGCGCTCGCGGGCCGCTACTTCGCCGCCAGGCGCACCCTGCTCGCGGGTCTGCGGGAGAAGGCCGAGCGCACCGAGCGCGAGCAGCAGCTGCTCGCCGAGCAGGCCAGGGCCGAGGAGCGCGCCCGGCTCGCCGCCGAGATGCACGACGTCGTGACCCACCGGGTGAGCCTGATGGTGATGCAGGCCGGGGCGCTCGAGGTCACGGCGAACGACCCGGCGGTCCGGCAGGCGGCCGACGCGTTGCGCGTCGCCGGGATGCAGGCGCTCGACGAGCTGCGCGAGCTGGTCGGGGTCTTCGGCCGGGTGCCCGGCGGGGCGTCGCCCGCGGTCGGGCCGCCCGCGCCGCGCCGGGAGCTGCGTGAGCTCGTCGATGCATCGGTGGCCGCGGGGGTCCCGGTGGAGCTCGTGCAGCACGGGCCGGACGACGGGGTCCCGCCGGCCGTGTTGCGTACGGCCCACCGCGTCGTGCAGGAGGCGCTGACGAACGTGCACAAGCACGCGCCCGGCGCGGACGTGCAGGTCGAGGTGCGCTACGGCGCCGACGGCGTGACGGTCTCGGTGGGCAACACCGCCGCACCGGCACCACCCGACCCGGCACTCGCAGGGTCCGGCTCGGGGAGCGGGCTGCGCGGGCTGCGGGAGCGCGTGGAAGTGATCGGCGGCGTGCTGCACGCGGGGCCGCGCGCCGGCGGAGGTTTCGAGGTCAGGGCCGACCTGCCCGTGGAGGTGCGATGACGGTCCGGGTCCTGGTGGCCGACGACGAGCCCATGGTGTGCGCCCACCTGCGCACGATCCTCGGCGCCGCGGGGATAGAGGTCGTCGCCACCGCGGCCGACGGGGCCGAGGCCGTGGAGGGGGTCGTGCTGCACTCGCCCGACGTCGTGCTCATGGACCTGCGGATGCCCGGCGTCGACGGGATCACGGCCATCGCGCGGATCGTCGCCCTCCCGGACCCGCCGCCCGTCGTCGCGCTCACGACGTTCGACGGCGACGAGCACGTGCACCGTGCGCTGCGGGCCGGGGCGGCGGGCTACCTGCTCAAGTCGACGCCGCCCCACGACCTGGCCGGCCTGGTGCGGGTGGCCGCGGCCGGGCACACCGTGCTCTCCCGCTCGGCGGCCGGCCGGCTCGTCGACCGGTCGGCCGACGAGCACACGACCCGGCGCCGGGCGCAGGCCAGGCTGGCGCCGCTGACCGAACGGGAGCGGGACGTGGTGGCGCTGCTCGGCGAGGGCTGCTCGAACGCGGAGGTGGCGAAACGGCTCTTCCTGACCGAGGCCACGGTGAAGGGGTACGTCTCGCGGGCGCTGGACAAGCTCGGCTGCTCCAACCGCACGCAGCTCGGCCTGCTCGCCCGCGAGGCGGGCCTGGCCGGCTAGCTGTACTGACTCTGGACGTACGGACGTTGTTGCCGCGGGTCCAGCGTGTCGGCCATGTCTGGGTCGACTCAGAACGGTGGTTCGTCGTCGGCTGGATCGTCCGCCGGGCTTGGGTGTTCGGGGGCGGGCTGGTCGGGTGGGGTCGGGCCGCGTCCTCCGGGGGGCTGGACCCGCGAGATCGACGGGGTGGGCGAACTCCAGCCTCGGAACCCCGCTGAGGTCGATCTCGCGGCAGTTTCGCGGAACCCGCCCGCAAGCTGGGCCGAGAGATCCATCCTCGGGGCGTGTCTGGTGTTCCTGGCTGGCCTGTCGCGTTTCGCGGGTCGGCGGCCGTCGCGGCGGGGCTTGTCACCCGGGATCGGCTGCGCGGGCCGGGGTTCCTGCGGCTGTTCCCCGACACGTACGTCACCACGCCCGACGAGCCGCAGCCCGACCTGGCGCTGCGCTCGCACGCCGCGTACCGCTACATCGAGGGGCGCGGGGTGCTGTCGGGCTACTCCGCGGCCGAACTGCTCGGGGCGTCCTGCGGGCCGAAGAACGCCCCGGCCGAGGTCACCGTGCTCCACCGGGGACAGCGCAGCCCGGACGGGCTGCTCGTGCACCGCGAGCGGCTGGCGCCCGGAGAGGTCCGGGAGGTCGGCGGGGTGCAGGTCACGAGCCCGGTCCGCACCGCCTACGACCTCGCCCGCCGGGGTGCCCTCGTGGAGCGGGTCGTCGCCGTCGATGCCCTGGCCAACCGGCACCGGTTCGCGCCGGACCTGCTGCGGCACTTCGCCGTGCGCTACGCCGGGGTGCGGGGGAACGACGGCGTCGCCGAGGTGCTCGCGCACGCCGACTGGCGGGCCGGCTCGCCGATGGAGACGCGGCTGCGGATGGTCATGGTGCAGTGCGGCCTGCCGCGGCCCGAAGCGCAGTGGGTGGTGCAGGACGAGCGGGCGCGCAGCGCAGTGTGGCTCGATCTGGCCTACCCGGAGTACCTCATCGGCGTCGAGTACGAGGGCGAGGGGCACACCGACCCGGCCGTGGTGCTGCACGACGTCGGCCGCTACACGGCACTGGTCGACAAGGGCTGGCGCATCTACCGGTACACGAAACTCGACATCCTGCACCGCCCCGACCGCATCCTAGAACAGCTCAGCCGCGCCCTGGACCGCACGAAATCGACATGAGCGGGGTCCAGACCCCGCCCAACCCCCATCACGTCGATCTCGTCCGCTCGAAGGGCGTCCACCCGCATCACCAGGACCCGGTCGACCAGACCGAGTCGGAAGAGGCTGCGAACCAGGGACGGGCTGCCGATGGTGCGCATCGGCAGGCCGTCGGCCATCGCCTTCAACTCGGGCATGGCCGTCTCGACCGGCTCGCTGATGATCGTCGTGTTCGCCCACGTCAGGGGCGGTTGGATCGTCTTCGAGAACACGATCTTGGGAAGCTCCGCCATGCGGGCAAACGTCGGGTCGTCGCCGTTCGCGACGATCTCGGACATCAACCGGTACGACGTCGCGCCCATGACCATGACGTGGTCTTCGGCGAGCTGTGCGTGCATCCATTCGAACAGACCCGGCGCGCCGTAGCCCCAGTACGGGGCCGATCGCGGCCCGGGGCCGCCGAACCCGTCAACGGTGCTGAACATGTCGACCCGCAGCTCTCGCACGGGGGCTCCTCGGATGTCGGGGACACGAGACGGAGCGGAGCGGCGGACGCCCCGGCACCGCCGTCGTGACCGGCGAGGCAGCACAAACCTCATCGGCCCGCCCCGAGACCCCCGGAGGCCGAGGGACTAGTGCTCGCGGAACCGCTTCGTCATCTCGTCAACCAGCTCGCCGAAGCGGACGGCTTCCCGGTTGAACGGCGGGCTGGGCGCCAGGCGGGTCGGGTCGGGTTTCGTGACGAACGAGATGAGCCAGCCCAGCGCCTGCGACTCGGCCAGTGCCTCCTTCGGCTCGCTGTCGCCCGCCCACTCGCCCACGTCGAGCAGCAGCTCCCTGGCCAGGTCGAGCTGTGAGGGGTCGACGGCGAGCGGGCCCTCGGCGAGGTCGTCGGCGAGGCCGGTGAGGGTGTAGGCGTTCACCTCGTCGACCACCACCTCGAGCTCGCCCACCCCGGCGCGCTCGACGATCTCCGGCCACGTCGAGGCGGCGACCAGGTCGTGCCCGTCGGCGCCGTCCTCGCCGATCCAGCGGGCGAGCGCGCGCTCGCCCGAGAACACGTCGATCCGGCCGTCGGAGCCGAGGAACACCGGCGCGTCGTCCAGGTAGCAGCGCAGCGTCAGGTACTCGGCGTCGGGGGTGGTGATCCGGATGGGGTCGATGCCGACCTCCTCCCAGAAGGTCGCCGGCTCGTCCTCCTCCTCGTCGTCCTCCTCGTCGGCCGCGGCGCCCTGCGGTGTGTCGGCGTCGTCGGCGACGATGACCTCCTTCTCCGCCGCGGCCAGCGCCGCCGGGTCGACCTCGGGCGTGTCGACCAGGTCGTCGAGCGCGTCGATGACGTCGTCCCAGCGCTCGGCGATCGTCTCCAGCATCTGCGTCCACAGCCGCGCGCCCTCGCGCCCGACGAACGGCAGCGTGCCCTGGCGCAGCAGCGCGAAGGCCGGCGCTGCGTCGAGAACCTCGGTGACCCCGTCCAGCTCGCAGACGTCGGCGATCGAGCGGACCATCTCGGTGATCTCCGCCAGCTCCCCGACCGACCAGGTGTCGGGGTCCTCCGCGGCGAGCTCGGGCACGCCGACGATGTCGTAGCGCTGCGTCTCCTCGGGTGTCAGCTCGGGGACGGTCAGGTCCGGCACCACCGACCAGGCAGGGTGGTCGGTCAGGTCGTGCTCGGTGGCCGTGCGGACGAACGCGGCGAGCTGGGTGACCTCGGGGAAGGCGAACAGGGAGTCGTCGTCGCCGAGGAACGCTTCCCATTCCTCGCCGTCCTCCCGCCACCGCGGGGCCCACAGCGTGACGAGGTCGCCCTCGGTGAGCGAGAGCTGGATCGGGACGATGTCGCTGGCCACGGGGGAAGCCTAGGACTCGCGGTGGTCAGCGCCCTACCGGGTGCCAGACCGTCTTGATCTCGGTCCAGGCGCGCAGGCGCGTTACGCCGGGTGCGCGCGTGGGGTCCGGTTCGGTGGCCGGGCGTGGCAACACGCGTTTGACGGTGGCGGCGGCCGACGCCTCGAGCTCCGCCGCCGTGTCGGCCGGTGCGCCCATCAGGTCGATCGCCTGCACCTCGGCGTGCGCGGCGAGCCACGGCCCCAGCTCCCCGGCGCGGCCGGTGAGCAGGTTGGCGACCCCGCCGGGCAGGTCGGACGTGGCGAGCACCTCGGCCAGCTCGATCGCCGGCAGCGGCCGTGCCTCGGACGCCACGACCACGGCCGTGCAGCCGGTGGCGAGCACCGGCGCGAGGACGTCCACCAGCCCGAGCAGGGAGGAGGACTGCGGCGCGAGCACCGCCACCACGCCGGTGGGCTCCGGGGTTGACCACGACAGCAACGGCCCGGCCACCGGGTTCACCGACCCGAGCAGGCCCGTGATCTTGTCGGTCCACCCGGCGTACCAGACCCACCGGTCGACCGTGGCGTCCACCAGCGCGGCGGCGCGGTCGCGCGGGACGTCCTCGGCCGCCGCGACGGCGTCGGTGAACTGCTCGTGGCGGCCCTGCAGCATCTCCGCGACGCGGTAGAGCACCTGCCCCCGGTTGTAGGCGGTGGCGCCTGACCAGCCGGGGAACGCGGCCCGCGCGGCGCTCACGGCATCGCGGACGTCCTTACGGGAGGCGAGGGCGGCGTGCGCGAGCAGCCGCCCACCGGAGTCGGTGACGGGGTAGGTGCGGCCGGACTCCGACCGCGGGAACGCGCCGCCCACGTACAGCTTGTAGGTCTTGGCGACGGCCAGCCGCTCGGTTGGGGTGCCCACGGGAGCAGGCTACAGACGAGCGGCACGTCCGGCTCTCACGCGACGCGCAGCCGCGGGCCTCGGCTCGGCCGCATCGCCGCCAGTAGCCCGCGCAGGCGCGCGGGGTGACATGCGCGGTTGGCGCCGCGTGGGCACCGGGCGGGGGAGGCACACCGGGCAGACCCTTCCCGGTGGTGCGCACAGGGCGCTGCTGAGCACGTACTCCCCGCACCGGGCGACCACCTCGTCGAACGGGTCGAGGAGCTCGGGCCCCGCCTCCTGGTGCGAGTCATCCCGTTCACGCACCCGGGGCATCCGGTGCTCGGCACCCCGTCCTTCCACGTCCTCGGCTTCGCGAGCACCCGTCTGCCCGACCTGGTCTGGCTCGACATGGTCACGGGTGTGCAGTTTGTGGACGATCCGATCGCCGTGCATGAACATCGTCTTGCTCACGCGGGCGCCGAGGACGCGGCCCTCGACGCCGTAGAATCCGTGGCGATGATCAAAGCCGCAGCTCAGGAGTTCGCATGACAGCAGGACCTCGCACGCCCGGACTCGCACAAGGCCGGTGGGTCAAGGCCCGCCGCAGCGACAACGCATCCGGATGCGTCGAGGTGCGGGTGGACGGGGGCGTCTACCGGGTCCGTGACACGAAAGACCTGGGCCGGGGGCCGGTGCTCTCGCTGACCAAGGAGGAGTGGCGCGCGTTCTGTGATGCGCTCCTTGCGGGGCCCGACCGGCTGGTCCAGGCGGCGGGTCTGCAGCTCGCCCTTCGCACTGACGGCGGGCTGACGATCCGGCGTTCGGACGGGGCGCGGCTGCGGTTCACCGCTTTCGAGGTCGAGTGTTTCCTCGACGGTCTGCGCGGCGGGGAGTTCGACCTGCCCAGCGCCCGTACGGCCTGATCGCACGGCGCTACGCAGGCAGGTCGAGCCGCACGAGCTGCGCCCGCGACGCCACCCCGAGCTTGGGAAACGCCTTGTAGAGGTGGTAGCCCACCGTCCGCGGGCTCAGGAACAGCTGCGCCCCGATGTCCCGGTTGGACAAACCCGCCGCCGCGAGCCGGACGACCTGCATCTCCTGCGGGGTGAGGTCGGCCAGCACGTCGGGGCCGGGCCGGGCGACGGTCCTGGTCTCGCCGGTGGCGCGTAGCTCGGCGCGTGCCCGGTCGGCCCACGGCCGGGCGCCCAGCCCCTCGAACGCCTCCACGGCCGCCCGCAGCGGCCCTCTCGCCTCGCTGCGCCGGCGTGCCCTGCGCAGCCACTCGCCGTGCAGCAGGTCGGTGCGCGCCTGCTCGAAGGGGTGTTCCCCGTCCGCCCGGTGCAGCGCCGCGGCCTCGGCGAAGAGCGCAGCGGCGCCGTCGCCGGGATGGACGAGCGCGCGGCACCGCAGCGCGACGGCCCGCGCCCAGGTCTCGCCGGTGTGCCCGGCCCAGCGCTCGAACCGCTCGGTGGCGTCCAGCGCCTCGGCGCGGCGGCCGCTGCGGATCGCAGCTTCGACGAGGTCGGGGAGCGAGCGCCGCAGGCGCGGGCAGGTGGCCGCCCCGGCCAGCCGGTCGGCGGCGGCCTCGAACCGGCCGAGCCCGAGGTCGAGCAGGCTGCGGGCCGACGCCGCGTTCGCGCCGAACTCCGGCGGCAGCCTGCGCCCGTCGAGGTCGGCGAGCACGGCCGCGGTGCGCACCTCGTCGCCCTCGGCGGCCGCGACGTGCGCCAGCACGACCGACAGCTCGCCGATGCTCTGGTCCTGGCCCGTGTCCCGGGCGATCCGCAGGCCCTCGCTTGCGGTGGCCGCGGCGTCCGGCCAGCGGCCGAGGTGCCAGCGGGCCGTTGCGAGCGCGGCCAGCACCCGGGGGAGGACGCCCAGCGTCCCCGCCGCGCGGCTCTCCCGCTCGGCGGCGGTGGCCAGCTGGTGGGCGACGGTGTCCGCGCCGAGGAGCAGGTGCCAGAGCGCGAGGCTCGCCGTCGCCCGTGGGCTGCCCGCGCCCGAGCAGCCGGCGAGCTCAGCCAGCGCTGCGACGGCGTCGGGCAGCGCCGCGTCGGGGTCGTCCTCGAGCTGGGCGATCGCGAGGGCGGCGTGGGCGCGCAGCGGCGGTCCGGGCAGCCGCAGCGCGACGGCGGTCGCGGCGGCCCGCTCGACGACGGTGCGGTCGCGGGCAGCCCAGCCCGCCTCGACGACCCACAGCAGCATCTCGGCGGCCAGCTCCGGGTCGGCGGCGGCGACCGGCTCGGCCGCGTCGAGCAGCAGGCGGTGGGTGTCCTCGGGCCGACCCGCCTGGTCGGCGAGGCAGGCTCGGACCATCGCGAGGCGGGCGCGGGACACAGGGTCGGTCGCGTGCAGAGTCACGCAGGAGGCGATCGTCTCCGCCCAGTCGCTGTGTCCCGCCACCGCAGCGGCCTCGGCCGCGAGCACCAGCCGCCGCACCTTCGAGGCCCCGTCCGGGCTGAGCGCGCCTGCCCGCTCGTAGGCCGCCGCGACCGCCTCGTGGCTGCCCCGCTCGTGGGCCCTCACGGCGCTCTCCTCCAGCGCGAGCGCCACCTCCTCGTCCGGCCCGATGCTGGCCGCGGCCCGGTGCCAGTTGCGCCGGTCCATCTCGGGCAGCGCGTCGAGCACGTCGGCGAGCGCGCGGTGGGCCGCTTGCTTGGCCACGAAGGTCGCGCTGCCGTATGACGCCGTGCGCACCAGCGGGTGGGCGAAGCCGAGGCACCCGTCGCCGAACACGATCAGGCGCTCGCGCTCCACGGTCTCCATGTCCTGCGGTCCGGCGCCGAGCCGCGCGGCAGCGGCGAACACCACAGCCGTGTCGCAGGTGCCGTCGGCCGCGGCCACCAGCAGCAACGTGCGCGCGGTCTCCGGGAGCGCCGCGATCCGGGCGGCGAACTCACGCTCCACGGCGCTGTGGGTCGGCGCCGTCCCGCCGCGCCCCGCGTCCGGAGGGCCGAGCGGGAACACCGGCGCCCGGTCCGACCGGTGCGCGGCCGGCAGCTCGCGCAGCGCCAGCGGGTTGCCCGCCGCCTCCCGCAGTAGCAGTTCCTTGACGTGTTTGGGCAGGTCGGCCGCCCCGGCGTCGAGCACCTGACGGGCGGTGTCGTCGTCGAGCCTGCTGAGGGCGAGCTCGGCAAGGCCGGGCGCCGGGAACGCGGGTGCATGCCCGGTGCGGGCGGCGAAGAGCATCACCACCGACTCGGCGTCGAGGCGGCGCGCCGCGAACAGCAGCGCCTCCGCCGACGCGTGGTCGAACCAGTGCGCGTCGTCGAGCACGACCAGCACCGGACGCTCGGCGGCCAGCTCCGCGAGGAGCGTCAGCACCGCGAGCCCGACGAGGAAGCGGTCCGGCGCAGGCCCCGGCGCGGCCAGCCCGAACGCCGACCGCAGCGCGGCGGTCTGGACCGGCGGAAGCTCGTCGACGCCTCCGACGACGTCCTTGAGCAGCAGATGCAGCGCGGCGTACGGAAGCTGGGACTCGGTCTCGATGCCGACGCGGGCAAGCACCACCATGTCGCCGGCCGCGGACCGTGCCCGGTCGAGCAGCGCGGACTTGCCGATCCCCGCCTCGCCGCGCACCACGAGCGCGGCGCTCCGTCCGGCCCTGGCCCCCGCGAGCAACCGCTCGACCTCGGCCAGCTCGGTGTCCCGGCCGGGCAGCCACTCGTTCATGCTCGTTCACCGCGCACCGGCACCAGCAACGCCACCAGTCCGACGACGGCGGCCGCGGTGATCACCACGACCCCGGCGCGGAACCCGGCGACACCGCCGCCCGCGACCGTCCAGGCGAGGGCGGAGACCGCGGGGCCGATGGTCATCGCGATCGTGCGCACGGTCATGCCGATGCCGCCCGCGACGCCCTCGGACCCGGCCGGCGCGTTCTTCAGCATCGCGGTGTTGACCGAGGTGCCGAAAAGGGCGGTTCCGATGCCTAGCACGACCAGCCGCCAGCCCATGTCGACCAGACCCGAGCCCGCGTCGAGCGTGAGCATCGTCAGCATCCCGACGACCCCTATGGCGCTCCCGATGATCGCGATCCGGCCGGTGCCGATCCTGTCGGTCATCGCCCCGGCCGCGCCGGACACGAGGGCCATGGCCCCGACGAAGAACAGGAGCGCGACCCCGGTCAGCTGGGCGGTGCCGCCCACGACGTCGGCGACGAAGTAGGGCAGCAGGAACGCGATGAGTCCGCCGGTGAAGCTGGTGGCCAGCAGCGAGACGAGCGTGACGGCGTACGCGGGGCGCCTGACCACCGCGAGCACCGGCCGCGACGCCGCGAGCCGCGACCACCACACCCCCAGCGCGACGCCCGCCACCGCCAGAACCGCTGCGACGGTCGGGCGTTCGTCGACCTCCTCGAACGCCAGCAGCACGGCCGCGATCGCGCCGCCGAGCAGCAGACCTTCGCGCACCAGTGCCAAGCCGGGGAGGGGCAGGCCGCGGTCGGGGGTGCGCGGGATGCCGCGCAGCCCGGCCCACAGCACCACGACGAGCAGCGGCAGCTTCATCAGGAAGACCTCGCGCCAGCTGAACGCCCCCGCGACGAGCCCGCCGAGCGGCACACCCGCCATCGCCCCGATCGTCATGATCGTGACGACGAACCCGATCGCCTGCCCGCGCTGCTGTGGCAGCACGCTCGCCGTGATGATCGGCATGTAGGTCGCCACGATCAGTGCTCCCGCCGCCCCTTGCGCAAGCCGGCCGACCACCACCACCCAGAACGCCGGGGCGGTCGCGGTCAGCACGCTCGCGAGAGCGATGCCGATCATCGCCAACGCGAACACCGCACGGATGTCGGCGCCGTCCGCCCACCGCCCGGCCGGGATCGCGACGGCGGCCATCGGCAGCGCGTAGGCGAGCAGCACCCACGCCGTGGTCGACGCTGTGACCGCGAGGTCGGCGCCGAGCCCGGGCAGGGTGACGGCCGCGATCGTCACCTCCGACGTCACCACGAGCATGGCGAGCCCGAGGGCGACGACCGGTGCCCACCGGGTCCGTTGGGGGACCACCGCATCCGTGACCATGCCGTCAGTCCTCCTCGAGCGATTGGAAGCCTGACGGTAGGAGTTGAAGCTCTCTTGAGGTCAAGACGACCTCACGCGGTCACGTACGGCCGGGTTGCCCGCGCGTCACGCAGCGCCCGGGCCCACCAGACGAGCTGGTCGAGCATCGTCTTGGCCGCCCCGGCGCACTCGGCCGCCTCGATCGGGCGGCCGTCGCCGTCGAAGCGGGCCCAGGCGCCGTGGAAGCTGACCGTGTCGCGCATGGTCACGGCGTGCAGTTCGGCGAAGACGCCGCGCAGGTGCTCCACCGCACGCAGCCCGCCGCTCATGCCTCCGTAGGACACGAACGCCACCGGCTTGGCCTGCCACTGCTCCATGTGCCAGTCGATGAGGGTCTTGAGCGGCGCGGGGTAGCTGTGGTTGTACTCCGGCGTGACCACGACGAACGCGTCGGCGCTCGCCAGCCGCGGAGTCACGGCCGTCACCTCCGGCGGCAGTGGCTGCCCGTAGCCGGTGAGCCGGTCGGGCAGCGCCACGTCGACGAGGTCCAGCACGTCGATGGCAAGGTCGGGGTGCTGCCGGGCCTCCTGCACGAACCAGTCGGACACCGTGGTGCCGAACCGGCCCTCACGTGTGCTGCCGACGACGACCGTCACGCGCAGCGGGCCGTCGCCGGTGGGGCTCAGAGTTGTCATCGGGGTCCCCTCCCAGGGGTCGGTGATCGTGACTCCGACGCTAGGAACCGGGCGGCCGCCTCGAATCAGTCACGTGACCGGGCTGCGAACGGAGCACCTCCGATCACCGGGACGGGTGAAGGGGCGTTACCGTGCGTGCCGACGGATCATCGCGAAGCAGTCGGGGGGACGCGTGCAGCCGTTGCAGGGGCACGACCCACGCTCGATCGGGCCGTACCGCCTTCTCGGCAGGCTCGGGGCGGGCGGGATGGGTCAGGTGTACCTCGCGGCCGACCGCGAGGGCCGGGTCCTCGCGCTGAAGGTGGTGCACCCCGCGCTCGCCCACGACGAGGGGTTCCGCAGCCGGTTCCGCCACGAGGTCGCCGCGACCAGGCAGATCAGCGGCCCGTGGGTGGCCGCTGTGCTCGACGCCGACCCCGACGCCCCGGCGCCGTGGCTCGCCACGGAGTACGTGGCGGGACCGTCACTCGACCGTGCGGTGGCCGGGGCGGGTCCACTGCCGGCCGCCACCGCGCACCTGCTCGCCGGAGGGCTCGCGCGGGCGCTCGCCGTCGTCCACGGGGCGGACGTGGTGCATCGGGACGTGAAGCCGTCGAACGTGCTGCTCGCCGACCGGCCGCGGCTGATCGACTTCGGGATCTCGCGCGCCGCGGACGCGCCCGACCTGCCCGCCACCGGCGTGGTGTTCGGGACACCGGCGTTCATGTCGCCCGAGCAGGTCGCGGGCGACGAGGTGGGCCCGGCGTCCGACATGTTCTCGATGGGTGCGGTGGTCGTCCACGCCCTCACCGGCGCAGGCCCGTTCGGCGAGGGCACCCCGCTGGTGCTGCTTCGGCGCATCGCCGACGAGGAGCCGCACCTCGATGCCCTCCCTCCCGTGCTGCGCGAGCCGATCACCGCCTGCCTGGTGAAGAACCCGGCCGATCGCCCCACCGCCGCGGAGCTGGCGGTGCTGCTCGACCCGCTGCCGCCGCCACCGTCGTCGGGCTGGCTGCCGGCGCCCGTCATGGCGCTCTCCCCGGCGGCGGACGGCGCCGGGGAGGACCGCACTCGGGTCGAGGGCACCCGGCAGCTCCCGGTGCCCGCCCCGGTCCGGGCGGCGGGAGCGGCGGCGGCGCGGATCGGCAGGCGCGCGCTGCTCGTCGGGGCCGGTGCGGTCGCGGTGGGGCTCGGCGCGGGAGCGCTGGCCTACGCGGTGACCGCGAACCGCAGGCCGGAGACCGTCTCGGCGACGGCGCCCGCTTCCGTCGGGTCCGGCCCGCGGGCCCTGTGGTCGATCCAGCCTCCCGGGCCCGTCGAGGCGCTCGCCGTGCGGGCAGGCACTCTCTACGCGGTCCTCGGAGACGCCCTGCACGCGCTCGACGCCGCCACCGGCGCGACCAGGTGGGTCGCCCAGGGCGCGGGCGGCTACATCGACGCATCCGGCGTCACGCACCGCGGGCTGGCGCTCGGCGACGGGTTCGCGCTGCTGGAGACGAACGGGGCCGTGGCGGCGATCGACACCGACGACGGGGCGCAGCGCTGGGCCGCCACTCCCGAGGCGGGCACCGTGCTCACCGCGCTCGTCGGGGCCGAGATGACCGCCGCGCGCAGCACCGTCTGCATAACACTGGCTGGTTCGCTGCACGCCGTCGACGCCCGCACCGGCGTCCGCCGCTGGCGCTACGACGTACCGGCGACGAACGGCCCCGGCGCCGCGTTCCGGTTCGCCGCGAGCCCCGTGGTCGCCGGCAGCACCGCCTACGTGACCTGGGGCTCGAACGTCACGGCGCTCGACGTCGGGAGCGGCCGGGTGCGGTGGCAGTTCGGGTCGGGCGCCGACACGACCGCGTCGATCGCGGTGGCGGACGGCACTGTCTACATGGCGATCTACACGGGCCCCCTCGTGGCGCTCGACGCCGGCACCGGAGCGCCGCGGTGGGAGGCGCCGGTCGGGAGCCGCGGGGCCGCGGCGGGGGCCCTGACCCGCGCGATAGTGCCGGCCGGTGACCTCGTGTTCGTGCGCGGCGATGACCAGCGGATCCACGCTCTCGACATCACCAGTGGCCGGCCCCGCTGGGCGCAGCCCGACCCCACCGTGGACGGGGCGGCGGCCGACGTCGGCCCGGTGCTCGACGCCGGGCTCGTCTACTGCGGGGCCGGGAACGGCCGCCTCTACGCCATGGACGCCGCACTCGGCGTCCGGCGCTGGGAGTACGCGGGGCCGTCCGGCCGGGTGGCGGCGCTGGCGGCGGAGAACGGCACCGTCTACGTGGGCGGTTCGGCGCGCATCGAGGCGCTGGCGAGCGCCGGCGCCTGAGGGATGTCGAGGAAGGGAGCGGCGTGACCGTCCTGCAGGCGCACGACCCGGCCGTCGTCGGGCCATATCGGCTGCTCGGCAGGCTCGGCGCGGGCGGGATGGGGCAGGTCTTCCTCGCCCACGGCGAGGACGGCGCGCTCGTGGCCGTGAAGATCGTGCACCCCGGGCTCGCCCACGACGACCGCTTCCGCGCGCGGTTCGCGCGGGAGGTGGAGGTGAGCAGACGCGTCACCGGGCCGTGGACGGCGGCGGTGCTCGACGCCGACCCGGACGCCCCGGCCCCGTGGCTCGCCACCGAGTACGTGGCAGGCCCTGCGCTCGACCACGCCGTCCGGGCCGCCGGTCCGCTCCCTGCCGAGACCGTGCACCTGCTCGCCGCCGGGCTGACGCGGGCGCTCGTCGCGATCCACGGCATGGGGCTGCTGCACCGAGACGTCAAACCGTCGAACGTGCTGCTCGCGGCCGACGGGGCCCGGCTGATCGACTTCGGGATCGCGCGAGCCGTCGACGGGGCTGGGATGACCAGCACCGGGATGATGATCGGCACACCCGGGTTCATGTCACCCGAGCAGGCCGACGGGACGGAGCTCGGCCCGGCGTCCGACGTGTTCTCCCTCGGCGCCGTGCTGGTGCTCGCGGCGACCGGACGGGGGCCGTTCGGGGAGGGCGGCCCGGTCGCCGTGATGCGCCGCATCCTCGACGACGCCCCCGACCTCGGGGCGCTGGCCGAACCGGTGCGCGGCGTCGTGGCGCGCTGCCTCGTGCGGGATCCGGCTGCCCGGCCCTCGGCGGCCGAGATGGTGGCGGCCCTCCACCCCGAGCCCGCGATCCCCCGCGAGGGCTGGCTCCCCCCGGGGGTGCCGGCGCTCCTGCCGCAGCAGCCGGCGCCCCTGCCGCCTGCGCGGGTGGCGCCGTCCGGGGTCCCGGCGGGGCGCGTCGGACGGCGGGCCGTGCTGGTCGGCGCGGTGCTCGCGGCGATCGGCGGGGCCGTCGCCGCGGTCGCAGTGGGGACGCGGCTCGGCGAGGCGGAGGCCGAACGGGCCCGACCGCGCGTGCGCTGGACCTACACGGCCCGCGAGGACGTGCTGGTGCTCGCAGCTGACGGCACCCGCGTCTACGCGGGGAGCGCCGACGCGACCGTCCATGCCGTGGACGCCGCGGGCGGGCGGCCGCAGTGGACGCACGCCGTCGACGGGCTGGTCGGCGCGCTGGCGGTGATCGGCGGGGCGGTGGTCGCGTCGGACGGCGCCCGCACGTACGCGCTGGACGCCGGCACCGGCGGCCGCCACTGGGAGCACGACGGGGCCCTGCTCGCCGCCGGTCCGGGCGGGGTGCTCGTCGAGGCTTTCGACTTCGCCGAAGGCGGCGCGGACTCCCGGCTGGTGCGCTGGCTCGACCTCGGCACCGGGGAGCAGCGGTGGCAGCGGCCGCACCGCGACACGGGTCTGGCGCCCGGGCTGCGCGGGGTGCTGACGAGCGACGCCGTGCACCTCGCGGGCGCCGGAAGGCTCCTGAGCCTGGACCCCGTGTCCGGCGAGCTGCTCTGGGATCGTCCGTTCGCCGGCGGTCCGGTCCCGGCAGCGGTCGCGGCACCCTCCGGCGAGGCGCTCTACGTCGGCGACCACGCCGACCCGGCGGCGCCGCTGGTCGTCGCGCTGGATCCGCGGACGGGCGTCGGGCGCTGGCAGGGGCTGCACGGCGCAGGGCTCACCGAGCTGACGGTCGGCCGCGACACCGTGTACGCGGCGGGCGGCGGCCGCGTCACGGCATGGGACTCCGCGGCCGGCGACCCGCTCTGGACGTGGACCGCCGCCGAGGAGACCGGTGGCGAGGCCACGAGCATCGGCCCGCCCGCGGTCGCGGATCGTGTCGTGCACGTGGTCGCCGACGCGGCCGTCGGTCCCGACGCCCGGCAGAGCAGCGCGATCGCCCTCGACGCCTACGCCGGGACGTCCCTCTGGCAGGTCGACCTGCCCCGAGCGCCCACCAGCGCCGGCCGCGCCGGCCCGGTGGTGTCGCCGGACGGGCCCGTGGTCACGGCCGTCGGCACCACGCTCTACGCGATCACCGCGGGCTGACGGTCAACTCCGCCAGGTTCACTCCGCCCAGGTTCACTCCGCCCAGGTTCAGTCCGCCACGTTCAGTCCGCCAGGTTCAGTCCGCCAGGTTCAGTCCGCCAGGTTCACTCCGCCAGATAGGCCTCGAGCCCGGCCCGCCCGCCCTCCCGGCCGAATCCGCTCTCGCGGTAGCCGCCGAAAGGCGCAGTGGGGTCGAAGCGGTTGAACGTGTTGGTCCACACCACGCCTGCGCGCATGCGCTGTGCCGTCCACAGCGCCTTGGCGCCCTTCTCGGTCCAGACCCCGGCCGAGAGCCCGTAGGGGGTGTTGTTCGCCTTCGCGACGGCCTCGTCCGGGGTGCGGAAGGTGAGCACGGACAGCACCGGCCCGAAGATCTCCTCCCGTGCGACCCGCATCGTCTGCTCCACGCCGGAGAACACGGTGGGCGGGAAGAACAGGCCGCGCTCCGGCAGCGGGCACGAGCTGGTCCAGCGCTGCGCGCCCTCGGCGTCGCCCGCGGCCACAAGCTCGACGATCCGGTCGAGCTGGGCCCGGGAGTTGATGGCCCCGACGTCGGTGTTCTTGTCCAGCGGATCGCCGACGCGCAGCGTCTCGATGCGGGCGCGCAGCAGTTCGGCGAACTCCTCGGCGATCGACTCCTGCACCAGCAGCCGCGACCCGGCGCAGCAGACGTGTCCCTGGTTGAAGAAGATCCCGTCGACGACGCCGTCGACGGCCTGGTCGAGCGGGGCGTCGTCGTAGACGATGTTGGCCGCCTTGCCGCCCAGCTCCAGGGTGAGGTGGCGGCCGGTGCCTGCGAGGCGGCGCTGGATCTCCTTACCCACGTCGGTGGACCCGGTGAAGGCCACCTTGTCCAGTCCGCCGTCGCCCACCAGGGCCGCGCCGACGTCACCGGCGCCCGGCAGCACGTTGAGCACACCCGGCGGCAGCCCGGCGTCGGCGGCGATCTCGGCGAGCACCAGCGCGGTGAGCGGGGTGGTCTCGGCGGGCTTCAGCACGATCGTGTTGCCGCACGCGAGCGCCGGCGCGATCTTCCACGCCGCCATGAGCAGCGGGAAGTTCCACGGGATCACGGCGCCGACCACGCCGAGCGGGCGCGGGTGCGGCCCGAGGCCGGCGTACTCGAGCTTGTCGGCCCAGCCGGCGTGGTGGAACAGATGCGCCGACGCGGTGGGCACGTCCACGTCGCGGGACTCGCGGATCGGCTTGCCGTTGTCCAGCGTCTCCAGCACGGCCAGCTCACGGGCGCGCTCGGCCACCACCCGGGCGATCCGGTAGAGGTACTTGGCCCGCTCGGCGCCCGGCATCGGCCCCCACACCTGCTCGTACGCGCGGCGGGCCGCTGCGACTGCCCGGTCGACGTCCTCGGTGCTTGCCGTGCCGACCTCGGCGAGCACCTCCTCGGTGGCGGGGTTGAGCGTCTTGAGCGGCTCACCGCCGCCGTCGACGAACTCGCCGTCGACGAACGGGCGGTAGGCCTGCTTGAGGTTCGCGAGCGAGGCCGACTCCGGCGCCGGTGCGTAGGTCCACTCCATGATCAGGATCCTCCGATGTGGTCGCGGTCGGCGTAGTGGCCCTCCAGCTGGGTGCGCCGCTGCCGCAGCAGGTCGCCCAGCAGCGCCGACGCTCCGAACCGGAACAGGCCGGGGGTGAGCCAGGCAGGACCGGCGATCTCGTTGACGGCCACGAGGTGGCGGATGGCGTCCTTCGACGTGCGGATCCCGCCCGCCGCCTTGACCCCGCGGTGCTCGCCGGTGGCGAGGTGCCAGTCGCGCACGGCCTGCAGCATCACCTGCACCACGGGCAGCGTGGCCGCCGGGGAGATCTTGCCCGTGGAGGTCTTGATCACGTCGGCGCCCGCGAGCAGCGCGAGCCAGGACGCGCGGCGCACGTCGTCGTAGCCGGCCAGCTCGCCGGTCTCGAGGATGACCTTGAGGTGCGCGCTCCCGCACGCCTCCTTCACCGCGAGGATCTCCTCGTAGACCGCGCCGTAGCGGCCGGTGAGGAACGCACCCCGGTCGATCACCATGTCGATCTCGCCCGCCCCCGCCTCGACGGCGAGCGCGGTGTCGGCCAGCTTGACCGCCCGCGACGACCGTCCGGACGGGAACGCCGTGGCGACCGCGGCCACCGCGACACCCGATCCACGCAGCGCCTCCACAGCAACGCCCGCGAGGTCGGGGTAGACGCAGACCGCGGCGACCGGCGGCACGTCGGGGTAGCCCGGGTCGGGTCGCCGGGCCTGCGCGCAGAGCGACCTCACCTTGCCGGGCGTGTCGGCGCCCTCCAGCGTCGTCAGGTCGATCATCGAGATCGCCATGTCGATCGCCTGTAGTTTCGACTCCTTCTTGATGCTGCGCGTGGCCAGGGCGGCCGCCCGCCGCTCGACGCCCGCCTGGTCGACGCCGGGAAGGCCGTGCAGGAAGCGCCGCAGCGCCGCATCGTCGCGGACGGCGTCGGCGAACCCGGCTGCGCGGCCGTCGACGGAGCGAAGGTCGGTCGTTGTCACGCGGCGAGTCTAGGGATCCTGAACAACTCCGCCCGTAGCGAGCGGCATCGCCCAGTAGGGCCGAGTTGTTCAGGGCGCTCCTGGGCGCCAAGCGTGGCACGACCCCGGAGAGCACACCGCCCGCCGCGCGGGAGGAGCGACGGGCGGTGGCGAGTACATGGGGGAGCAACGTAATGCGGTGGAGCCGTGCTGCACGTGCTGACGAGCTGTACGTCGGGTCGTGCTGTGGATCTGTCGTTCTTGTAGCCGGCGGAGCTGTATCAGGTGGAGCTGTGCAGCCTGACGACGCCGACCGTCACGTCCTCCAGGCCACCGCGATCGAAGTCGCGGCGGAGCTGGTCGGCCTTGACGGTGGCCGTCAGCCCGTCGAACGGGCCGTGCGCGTCGATCTCCCCCGTCTGGGGGTCGACAGCCAGCACGACGTATCCGTCGCACTGCGTGAGCTTCTCCGCCGCTGCGACCAGCGTCGCCTCGTTGGAAGTCGTGTTCTCCGGCACCGGATCACCTCCTAGTCATCTAGTACAGCGTCGACGGGGCCTCCGGTGTGACAGTGTCTGTGGCATACCACCCGTTCGGGTCAGGGTGAAATCTGAGAGGTGATCACCGACCGTGGGCTCTCGGAGACGCGTCGGCCCCATTCGGCGGGGTCAAGCAGGTGACGGTGACGGTCGCGGCACTGAGTGTCATCACCGGGCGTGCCTGAATCCTCGGAGCGTCCAGAGGCGCGGAAGGCCGCGCAGGGCGGCCCTGGCGGGGGGCGAAGCGGCCCCGGACAAGGCCTCCCCGACCGGGTGACGCCGGCGGGCGAAACGATCGCTCAAGGTGAGGACATAACCCAATGGGGTCAGCACGCATGGTCACGACGGTGTGTGCGGTTCGGGTGACGTATGTGCCGTCGCCCGGCTCGTGGCGGTGCCAGGATCCCGGTCATGCGCGTTCTTCGGACTCCTGAACCGCGGTTCGGTGCCCTTCCCGGGTTCGACCTTCCGCCCCACTACGACGACGTGCCCGACCAGGACGGCGGTGTGCTGCGGATGGCGTGGGTGGAGGACGGCCCCGCGGACGGCCCCGTCGTCGTGCTCCTGCACGGCGAGCCGAGCTGGTCGTTCCTCTACCGCACCACGATCCCCGCGCTGACCGCCGCCGGGCTGCGGGTGGTGGCCCCTGACCTCGTCGGGTTCGGCCGCTCCGACAAGCCCGCCGATCCCGCCGACCACAGCTACGCCCGCCACGTCGAGTGGGTTCGGGCGCTGCTGTTCGATGTGCTCGACCTGCACGGCGTCACGCTCGTGGGGCAGGACTGGGGCGGGTTGATCGGGCTGCGTCTGGTGGGCGAGCACGCCGACCGGTTCGCCGCCGTGGTGGCCGCGAACACCGGGCTTCCCACCGGCGACCACGACATGCCCGAGGTCTGGTGGCAGTTCCGGCGGGCCGTCGAGAAGGCGGAGACGCTCGACGTCGCGCGGCTCGTGCAGGCCGGCTGCCGCACGCGGCTGACCCCGGAGGTACGCGCCGCATACGACGCCCCGTTCCCCGACGAGTCGTTCAAGGCCGGGCCGAGGGCTATGCCGACGCTCGTGCCGACGCGCCCGGACGACCCGGCGAGCGCGGCCAACCGGGCGGCGTGGGCCGCACTGACGAGCAGCGATCTGCCGTTCCTCTGCGCGTTCAGCGACGGCGACCCGATCACCGCCGCGATGGAGCCGGTGCTGCGCAGGAGCATCCCGGGAGCGGCGGGTGAAGACCACCCGACGATCGAGGGTGCGGGCCACTTCCTGCAGGAGGACGCAGGCGAGGCCCTGGGGAGGGCAATCGTGAGGTTCGTGACCTCCGGCCCGATGCCTGGAAAGCCACATCAGGGCGGCAGATGACCTGACGCGATGAATGTGGCTCTCCAGGCGTTCGTCTCGGGGCTACGCCGCCGTCGCTTCCGGCGCTCTCTCTCGGGTCCCGCGCAGGCCGGGCGCCGTCAGCACCACACCGAGCACCCCGGCCACCAGCGGCACCACCAGGCCGGCGCGGAAGCCCTCCAGCACGGCCTCCGGTGTCCCGGCCGCCGTGTTCGCGACGATCACCGCGGCCACCGCCGCCAGCCCGAGCGCGGCGCCGAACTGGAACGACGTGCTGAGTAGCGCGCTAGCAAGGCCCTGCTCCTCGTCGTCGACGTTCTCGGTGGCGGCGATCGTCAGCGGGCCGTACGCGAGCGCGAACGCGACGCCGAGCACGAGCAGCGCCGGGAGCATCACCAGGAAGCTCCAGTCCGCCCCGACCGGCAGGAACAGTAGGTACGACACCACCGCAAGCGCCAGGCCACCGACCAGAACCCGCGCGTTGCCGAACTTGTTGACCAGCCACGGCGTCAGGGTCGGGGCGAGCACGGCGTCGATGCCGGCCACCGCGAGCGCGAGCCCCGTCTCGATCTCCGTCCAGCCGCGCAGCTCCTGCAGGTAGAGGACCACGGTGAACTGGAAGGCCATGAACGAGCCCACCAGCAGCATCGCGCCCGCATTGGCCCGCAGCAGGGGCGCCGAGCGCAGGATGCCCAGGCGCACGAGCGGGGCAGCCGAGCGCCGCTCGATCGCGACGAACACCCCGAGCAGGAGCAGGCTCGCGGCGAGTGTCGCGAGCGTGAGCGGGCCGTCGACGTCCGGGGCGCGCACCACGGTGACGACCAGCAGCACCATCGCACCGGTGAGCGTCGCGGTGCCCACGACGTCGAACCCGCCCGATGTCCGCGCCGGGCGCTCCTCCCGGGGGATCAGCAGCACGGCTGCCACGAGGATCACGGTGGCCATCACCACCGGCGCGAAGAAGACCCAGCGCCAGTCGATGGCCGTCAGGAGCCCGCCGACGACCATGCCGAGCGAGAACCCGCCCGCGCCTGCGCCGGCGTAGACGAGCACGGCGCGGTTGCGGGCGTGGCCCGCGGCGAACGTCGTGGTGATGATGGACAGGCCGGCGGGCGCCATGAAGGCCGCCGCCACGCCCGTGACGAACCGGGCGAGGATCAGCACCCAGCCCTCGGAGGCGAGCCCGCCGAGGCCGGAGAAGGCCACGAACACCACGAGCCAGCCCAGGAACATCCGGCGGCGGCCCAGCAGGTCGGCCGCGCGCCCGCCGAGCAGGACGAACCCGCCGTAGCCGAGCACGTAGGCGCTCACCACCCACTGCAGCTCGCTGGTGGACATGCCCAGCTCTGCGCGGATGGAGGGCAGCGCAACACCCATCATCGAGACGTCGATGCCCTCGAGGAAGATCGCGCCGCACAGGACGAGCAGCAATCCCCAGCCGCGGCGGCTCAGCCGCTCGTCGAGTTTGGGGGACGGGGATAGGGGCACCGGTTCGCTCCTCGTTCGGTCGACCTGACTTGGTTCTGTCTTGTAACCGACCGCATCGTGCGTCACTATTGGCACTCGTGGAAGAAGGCACTTCGAAGGAACCGACGCACTGCTGCGGCACCGACGCTGCCTACGGCGACGCGTACCAGTGGGATACGCGGGAGGACTGCGAGGTCCGCCAGATCCTCGACCGGATAGCCGACAAGTGGTCGTTGCTGGTCATCGCGCTGCTCGACCGCCGCACCCTGCGGTTCACCGAGCTCCGCCGCGAGATCGACGGCGTCAGTCAGCGCATGCTCACCGTCACCCTGCGCCAGCTGGAGCGCGACGGGCTCGTGCGCCGCACCGTCCACCCCGTCGTGCCGCCGCGCGTCGACTACGAGCTGACCGACATGGGCGGCACGCTTCACGAGACGATCCAGGCGCTCGTCACCTGGACCGAGACGCATCAGAACGCGATCGCCGCGGCCCGCGCCGAGTACGACCAGCGCGCGGCCGCCGAACAGAACGCACTCGCCAGAGCCTGACCCGCCGCTCCGGTTTAGCCTCTGCGCATGGACGTGCAGGTCGTCGACCATCCCCTGGCCAAGGCGCGACTTTCCGACATGCGGGACGCGCGCACGAGCAACCCGGCCTTCCGCGCCGCGCTCGCCGACCTCACCCTGATGCTGATCTACGAGGCCACCCGGGACGCCCCGTTGGCAAGCGCGCCGCTGCACACCCCCGTCGCGCGCACGCTCGGGTACCGGCTGGCCGACCCGCCGCTCCTCGTGCCGGTGCTGCGTGCCGGGCTGGGCATGGCGGATGCCGCGCTCGGGCTGATGCCGGAAGCGCAGATGGGATTCGTCGGGCTCGCCCGCGACGAGCAGACCCACAAGCCCGTGCCGTACATGGAGTCGCTGCCCGAGTCGCTTATCGGCCGCCCGGTGTTCGTGCTCGACCCGATGCTGGCCACCGGCGGCTCGATGGCCCACACGATCGAGCTGCTCACCGAGCGTGGCGCCTCGGACGTCACCGCGATCTGCGCCCTCGCCGCCCCCGAGGGGATCGAGCGGCTACGGTCGAGCGGGCTGCCGGTGCGGGTGATCACGGCGAGCATCGACGACCGCCTGAACGACTCGGCCTTCATCGTCCCCGGCCTGGGTGACGCGGGGGACCGGCAGTTCGGCGCGGTCTGAGAGGCCCTCGACAACGGCGGTTGAAAGCTGTCCCCCGTCTTCCCGAACCGCGCGGGCGAACCCGGCGGCGTCGTCGGCGTACAGGTGCACCGCGGTGAGCGGAACGACGCCGTGACCGGGCACCTCCGCCTCGACCTGCCCGTCCAGCGCGATCTCGACGTTCGTCTGGTTCCCGACGGGTAGGTACAGCACGCCGTTCTCGACCTGCACGGACTTTCCGTCACGGGACCGCCGGACCTGGCGGACCCGCGCGACCGACATCCGGGGCAGCTGGACGTCGACCGCGCGGGCGCTGCGCACGCGCACCCCGGACGGCCCGACGACGTGCGGGTGCACCGTGATCCCCGCCAGGAACCCGAGCGCGAACAGGAGCCCCCACACCCCCACGACCAGCACCAGGATCCGTAGCCACGTGAACGCCGGGCTCCACGGCACGATCACGTCGAGCGCCACGATCTCCAGCGCCGACACCGCGGTAAAGACGATCACCGCGGGCATCATCGGCCCGCGGTAGGCGAAGGCCCGGCCGCCCGGCTCGACGTCCGGGCGGCGCCACACCCACCGCGCCAGGCTCACCCAGCTGTCGGCCTCGGAGCGGGCGGCCCGCTGCAGCAGCGCGTTCACCACGTCACCGGCAGCGCGCTCGGGCCCGAGTCCACGTGGCCGTGCGTCCACGGGATCTCTTCGAGCCGCAGCCCGGGCAGCCCGCGGGCCAGGGCGGTCAGTGCGGCTTGCAGCTCCAGCCTGGCCACGGCGGCGCCGAGGCAGTGGTGCGGGCCGCGGCCGAACGCCAGGTGCGCCGGCCGGCCGGGCCGGAAGGCATCCGGGTCGGCAAACGCGGCGGGATCCCGGTTGGCGGCGGCCAGGGACACGAGCACCCGGTCCCCCGCGGCGATGGTGACGCCGCCGAGCTCGACCTCCTCCCTCGCCCACCGCGGCATCGGATCGCCGGTGAGCCCGCTGGCCAGCCGGAGCGCCTCCTCGACAACCTGCTCGTCGACCGTGTCGAGCCGCCCGGTCAGGTGGACCGCGCCGACCGCGATGGCGTTGCGCGAGCTGACATAGCCGGCGCCGACCAGCACGACCACCATCCCGACGAGCTCGTCCTCGCTCAGTCGGCCCTCCTCGGCGTCACGTACGGCTATCAGGCCGCTCAGCAGGTCCTCGCCTGGCTCGGTCCGGCGCGCCTCGACCAACTCGGCCGCGTACGCCGTGAACGCCTCCCAGCCGGAGACGAGCGCAGCCTGGTCTCCCGGATCGGCCATGAGCGCGCCGTCGGCCAGTCGGCGGAACTCCGCGCGGTCGTCGATGCGCACGCCGAGCAGCTCGGCGATCACGGTCGCCGACAGGGGGGCCGCGAGGTCCTCGACCAGGTCGGCGGGCGGGCCGGCGGCAACCATCGCGGCGACGGCGTGATCCGCCAGCTCGCGGGTGCGGGGCGCCAGTGCTGCGACCCGCGCTGGGGTGAACGCTCTCGAGACCAGGGTGCGGAGCCGGCGGTGCGTGGCGCCGTCCCGGAACAGAGTGTGGTTGTCCGCATCGGAAGCGCCGGGCTGCTCCACGCCGAAGCGTGGATCGGTCAGCACGGTCGCGGCCGTCTCGTAGTTCGCGGCCATCCAGGCCGGCCCGCCATCCGGGGCGGTCACAGCGGTGACCGGACCTCCGATGGGGAGAACGGGGCTGAAAAGCATGACTACCTCCTTCGCAATACAATACGACCGTATGGCAACGATGCTTGGGAGTCAATACGGATGTACTGTCACGGGCGTGCCGAAGCAGGTGGACCATGCGGAGCGGCGCGCGCTGATAGCGGACGCCGTGCTGGCCGTCATCGCGCGCAGCGGACTGGAGGAGGCGAGCGTGCGGCACGTCGCGGCCGAGGCCGGGGTTTCGGTCGGGATGGTGCAGCACTACTTCCGCAGCAAGGACGAGATGATGCGGTTCGCGCTCGAGCGGATCAGCGCCGGCGTGGAGGAGCGGCTCAGCGGCGTGGGCGAACTGTCTGCCCGCGCGATGCTGCGGGCCCTGTTCCTGCAGCTCCTACCGCTCGACGAGCAGCGAACCCGGGAGGGTCGGGTCGCACTGGAGTTCATCAGCTACGCGACCGTGCGCCCCGAGCTTGGCGGCGAGCTGAGGGACAACGCCCGGGCGCTCCGCGAGTATTTCGCTGCGCAGATCGACGGTGGCCCGCTCGCCCCGGAGCCCGCCGCCACAGGGCTCCTCGCAATGCTTGAGGGGCTCGGCGTACAGGTTCTGAGTGGACAGCTCGCACCCGACGACGCGGTCGCGGCCTTCGACGCCTATCTGGGAGTGGTGTTCGGCCCGGCGGAGTGACGCAGCCCCGTGAACCAGGTGCTCTGCTCGCAGTGGGAGTGCGCGGTCAGATCGTCACCGGCGCGCGCCAGCCGTCGAGCACGGTGTGCAGGGCCTCCTCGAGCCGCGGGGCGGGGTCGTCCGGGAGCAGGCCGCGGCGCTGCAGCGAGACCCAGCCGTGCACGGTGGCCCACAGCGTGACGGCGGCCGTGGCGGGGTCCAGGTCGGGTCGCAGCGCCTTGTCCTCCACTGCCCGTTCCACCAGCTCGCGAAGCCGGCCGAGCGCCGCCTGCGCGCCGACGGGCTGCAGCTCACCGGTGAACATCGCGTCGAACAGGTGTGGGTCGGCGAGCGCGCCGAGCCGGTAGGCGGCACCCAGCCGCACGAGGTCGGCGACGGGGTCGTCACCAGGCACGACGGCGAGGTGCGCGGTGAACCGGAGCAGGGCCTCCTCCAGCACTGCGTTCAGCAGCGCCGGCTTGCCGCCGAACAGCGAGTACACGGCGGTGGTGGACGTGCCGCAGTCATGGGCGAGGGTGCGCAGGCTCAGCGCGGCCGGCCCGCCTGCCGACAGCATCGCCCCGGCCCGCTCCAGCAGTCGGCGGCGCAGCGCCTCGTCGTGGACCTTGGGGCGGACCATCGCGGCAGGTTACTTTCCCGTTCGGACGCGCCGGCACGAGGCTGTGCCCTGGGAGCTGTTCAGGACCTAGCCCTCCTGCTCCGGCGCGATCGTCGCGGCCACCACCGCGCCCAGCTCCTGCACCGCCGCGAGCGCAGCGCGGTCCGGCGCTCCCATCACCTCGACCGGGGCTGCCACGCGCGTCCAGCCCATTCCGTCGGCGATCGAGCCGATCGCCCGCACCGCACCCTCTACGCCGAGGTTGCCATGGACGTAGAACCCGTAAGGCAGGCCGCGGGTGTCATCGCGGCAGACGTAGTAGACGGTGTCGAAGAAGTGCTTCAGCGCTCCTGACATGTAGCCGATGTTGGCCGGGGTGCCGAGCACCACTCCGTCGGCGGCGAGCAGGTCGGACGCCGTGGCGGCGAGCGCTGCGCGCCGCACCACCTCCACACCTGTGATCTCCGGGTCGGACGCGCCGCTCACCGCGGCGTCGAGCAGTTCCGCCGTTGCGGGGGAGGGCGTGTGGTGGACGATCAGCAGCCGGGCCACGAGGATCATGGTGACAGGTCTCGGTCCGGTAACGCCGGTGCTGCGCCGACCGAACCCGAACACGGGACCTGATCACGACAAGTGGTCTCGGGCGGGGGAACGTGAGGCTTAGCGGGTTCGTGCGCGGGGCACTGGTGCTCGCCTGCACCGGGATGTTGCTGACCGGTGCGCAGGCCGGGAGCGGCACCGCGCGGCCGTCCACGCCGGCGCGGGCGGGCGCGGCCAGCGGAGCAGCGGCCACCGAGCCGTTGCGGATCATGCCGCTCGGCGCGTCCAGCACCGTCGGCACGGGCAGCACCTCGACGGCCGGCTACCGGGGGCCGCTGCAGCAGCGCATGGCGGCCCACGGGATCGCCGTCGAACTGGTGGGCTCCCAGCAGGACGGCCCGGCCTCGGTGCCGGACCGCGACCACGAGGGGCACGGCGGTTGGACGCTCGCCCGGATGGCGCCGCAGGTGGCCGGGTGGGTGCGGGAGGCGCGCCCAGACGTCGTGCTGCTGCACGCGGGCACCAACGACCTGATTCAGGGCGCGAGTGCGCAGGTCGCTGCGCAGCGCCTCGACGTGGTGCTCGACGCGATCCACGAGGCGTCGGACGCCCACGTGATCGTGGCGGGCATCTGGGCCCCGCTGTCCGTACGCGCCCGAGCGCGCGCCGAGTTCGACGCGCTGGCCGCGGCCATGGTCGCCGAGCACCGGATGGAAGGCTGGTCGGTCAGCTACGCCGACACCTCCGAGCTGCTCACCCGCACGGATCTCGCGGACGGGCTGCACCCCAACGCGGCGGGCTACCAGCGCATCGCCGCGATGTGGGAGGAACAGATCAAGGCCGCCATGACGAAGAGGTGATCGGCTCCATCCCCAACTGTGGGCAAGTGGATGCAGCTGTGGAGAACCCGCTCAGGGCGCGGTGAGGGCCGCCAGTGTCGCGTGGGTCAGCACCCGCACACCGAACGGGAGCGCCCGCTCGTCCAGCGTGAACGTCGGCTGGTGGATGTCGTACATCCGGCCGTGCCCCGACCACACCCCGAGTCGCGCCATGGCGCCCGGAACGTGCTCCAGGTACCACGCGAAGTCCTCACCGCCGCTCGACTGCTCGGTGCCCGCCGAGGCGTCCGGGCCGTGGACGGCGACGGCTGCATCGGCGAGCATTCCGGCACTCACCGCCTCGTTGACGACCGGCGGCACGCCGCGGATGTGCTCGAGCACGTAGCCGACGCCGGTGGGCGCGAGCAGCGACGCGACGAGGGCGCGGACCTTCTCCTCGAGCTGGCCCCACGTGGCGTGGTCGGCGGTGCGCAGCGTGCCGCGCAGCACCCCATGCTGCGGGATGGCGTTGGCGGCTTCGCCCGCCTGCACGGCCCCCCACACCAGCACTGTGCCGGAACGGGGATCGACCTGGCGGGTGAGCAGCAGCGGCAGCTGCGTGATGAGCAGCCCGATGGCCTCGACGAGGTCGGCCGTGAGGTGCGGGCGGGAGGTGTGGCCACCGGGCGAGGTGAGCCGGACCTCGAGAACGTCGCACGCCGAGGTGAGCGGCCCGACCCGGGTGCCCAGCTTGCCCACCTCGAGGCGCGGGTCGCAGTGGAGCGCGAAGATGCGGTCGACACCCTCCATGGCGCCGTCGGCGACCATGTCGATCGCGCCGCCCGGCTGCACCTCCTCCGCGGGCTGGAAGATCAGCCGGACGCGGCCGGGGAGCGCGGGCGCCGAGGCCAGGGCGAGGCCGGCGCCGAGCACCATCGCCGCATGGGCGTCGTGCCCGCAGGCGTGCATGACGCCGTCGACGGTGGACGCGAACGGGAGCCCGGTGTCCTCGCGGAGGGGTAGGGCGTCGAGGTCGGCACGCAGCGCGACGCACCGGTCGCCGTAGCCGATGTCGCAGACCAGCCCGGTGCCCGACGGGAGTGTGCGGGGCTCGAGCCCGGCATCCATCAGGAGCTGAGCGATCAGCTCCGTGGTGCGGTGCTCGGCCCGGCCGAGCTCCGGTACGGCGTGGATCGAACGCCGCCATGCCACCACGTCGGAGCGATGGGCGGCGAGCCAGGCCTCGAACCAGCCGGGGCCACTGCCGGCGCCGAGATCAGCCACGGCGAGGCCTGCGGTCGGCACCAGGTCGGTGTGCTCCTCGAGCAGGGTCACCGGGCATCACCGGACCGGCCGACCTCCGGACGATCCGCCTCGACGCGGCGCAGCACTGGGCCGCGCGGCGAGACTGCGTTCACGTGCATATTGCAATGGTGCTCACCCGGACGGCGGTAGACCATGCCAAAACGGGGTTCGGGCGCGAGTCCTCGGCGAGGGGTCGCAGATCTGCTGCGGGCGGGCCCGAATGCGCTGACGAACGGTCGCAGGGCGCTACGGCAGAAGGATGCTGTCGCCGCTCGCCGCATATGGACTGGTTCGTCCGGTGTCGCTCGCACTGACGCCATGACAATGGAGCTACCCGCTTCGGCGACGTCGACACCGTACTCGCGCGAGACCGCCCGATCCGGGGACTCGGGGGGCCGACAGCGCAGGGTGATCGGGGACTCGTCAGAATGGGTGGGTGTCAGAGGATGGCCCGGATGCCGACAACGTACGCCGCATCGGCGGCCGGTACACGCTGTCCGACCTCCTCGGCGCTGGAGCCATGGGCACGGTCTGGTCGGGCTACGACGAGGTGCTGCAGCGGCGCGTCGCCGTCAAGGAGCTGAAGGTCCCGCCAGGGGTGCCGGACCAGGAGATGGCCGAGGCGCGCGAGCGCATCATGCGAGAGGCCCGCGCCCTCGGCGGCCTGTCCCACCCCAACATCATCACGGTCTTCGACGTCGTCGACGTCGCAGGCGAGCCGATGGTCGTGATGGAGCTCGTGCCGTCGCGCAACCTCGCCACCATGATCGGCGAGCACGGCACGCTCACCATCCAGCAGGTCGCCGTGGTCGGCTTCGCCACCGCGGGCGGTCTGCGCGCCGCGCACCGCAGCGGCATCACACATCGCGACGTGAAGCCGGGCAACGTCCTGGTGGCCGACGACGGCCGTGTGAAGCTCACCGACTTCGGCATCGCCCGCAACATCGCCGACGCCCCCATGACGAGCGTGGGCCTCGTGCTCGGTTCCCCCGCCTACATCGCACCCGAGGTGGCGGCAGGTCAGCCCGTCACGCCCGCTGCGGACCTGTGGGGCCTGGGCGCCACGCTCTTCGCGGCCGTCGAGGGCCGCCCGCCCTACGACGTGAACGGCGACCCGGTCGCCACCATCACCGAGGTCGTGGACGGCGAGGTGCCCCGGCCGCGCGGCGCCGGACCCGTCGTCGACGTGATCATGGCGCTGATGCGCAAGCAGCCGGACGCGCGCATGTCACTGGAGGAGGTCCGCTCCCGGCTGCGGCCCCTCATCGACGACCCGGACGACCCGCTCTACCCCGGCTCGCCCGACGCCCCCACGATCGGTGCCGGGATCCCCCTGCCTGCACCGGCTCGCACGGAGCTCACCGGGGCCCGCTCGGCATCCCGCCTGCCGCCCGCACCGCTGCCACCCGCCCCGACCGGCGCCCGCGCTCCCGTCGGGGCGGCGCCGCTCGCACCGTCGCCCGGCCCGCTGCCAGGGCCCACGCGCCCGCCAGGACCCGCCCGGCAGTCCCGTTCCCGGCGCCCCGCCGCGCCGGCCACCGTGTCGGGTGGGGCGGCGGTCGCGCTGGTGCTCGCCGGTGCCGCGGTCGTGCTGGTCGGAGTCTTCGGCGGGTGGTCGGTCACCAGGGCCCTCGGCGGCCAGTCGCCGCTCACCACGCTCAACGTCACCGCGAGCAACACCGCTGTCGAGCAGCACAGCGACGGGCTGGGCTTCTCCGTGCCCGTGCCGCGCGGGTGGGAGATGTATCAGAACCAGCCGCCCGCGAGCGGCGAGCCGTCCGTGAGCTTCGTGAGTCCGGACGGCAGCGAGGAGCTGACGGTGCAGCGCGCCGCGTCCGTGGAAGAGGGGCAAGCAGTGCCGGGCACGGTGCTGGAAGCGCCGACCCCGATGGGAGACGGCGGTGTGCAGCTCAGCTACGCCGTCGACAACCGCACGTCGTGGCGGCGTGTGGTGCCCGTGGCCAAGGGCGCGTGGACTGTCACGCTGACCGTGCCCGAGCGCGCAGCCGGGCCGACGTCGTCCGAGCTGTTCACCGTGCTCGCCCGCGGCTTCACGCCCACCACCGCCTGACCGGGCTCCCCGGTCGATCGACGTAGGCTGCGGCCCATGACCGCCGACGCCTCCCCGGCCGCCGCCGCCGCGGCCATCGCAGCAGCAACGGGCGTCGACGCCCACGACGTCGCAGTGGTGCTCGGCTCCGGGTGGCGTCCGGCGGCTGACGTGATCGGCGAACCGGAGCACGAGCTGGGGATGGCCGAGCTGCCGGGGTTCCGCCCACCGGGCGTCGCAGGGCACAGCGGCACGGTTCGCTCGGTGGCGGTCGGCGAGCGCAGGGCGCTGGTGCTGCTCGGCCGCACCCACCTCTACGAGGGCCACGGCATCGAGCCCGTCGTGCACGGCATCCGCACGGCCGCGGCGGCGGGCTGCCGCACAGTGGTGCTCACCAACGCCGCGGGCGGCATCCGGGAGGGCATGTACGTCGGCGAGCCCGTGCTGATCTCGGACCATCTCAACCTCACCAGCCGGTCGCCGCTGGTCGGGCCGCGGTTCACCGATCTCACCGACCTGTACTCGCCGCGCATGCGCGCGCTGGCCCGCGAGATCGACCCGGAGCTCACCGAAGGCGTCTACGCGGGGTTGCCCGGGCCCCATTTCGAGACCCCCGCCGAGATCCGGATGCTGCGCGGGCTCGGCGCCGATCTCGTCGGGATGTCCACTGTGCTGGAGGCCATCGCCGCGCGTGCCGAGGGTGTCGAGGTGTTCGGGCTGTCGCTCGTCACGAACCTCGCCGCAGGCATGACGGGCGAGCCGCTCGATCACCACGAGGTGCTGGCCGCCGGTGCGGCGGCGGCCGGGCGGATGGGTGAGCTGCTGCGCAACCTGATCGCGAAGGCCTGACGACCGCGGTGGCACTGGAGCCGGGGCTGCGCGACGCGGCCATGCGCTGGATCGCCGACGACCCCGACCCGGCCACCCGCACGGAGCTGCAGCGGGTGCTGGCCGCGGCGATGGTCGGCACGGCGGGCGCTGCGGAGGAACTCGCCGACCGCATGTCCGGGATGCTGCAGTTCGGCACGGCGGGGCTGCGCGGGCCGGTGCGCGCGGGACCGTCCGGGATGAACGTGGCCGTCGTCCAGCGCGCGACGGCCGGGCTCGCCGCCTGGCTGGCCCGCGGCGGCGAACGCGGCACCGTGGTGGTGGGCCGCGACGCGCGGCACGGCTCGGAGGCGTTCGCGACGGCGGCGGCCCGGGTGTTCGCGGGCGCGGGCTTCGACGTGCGGGTGCTCCCCGAACCGTTGCCCACGCCGGTGCTGGCCTTCGCCGTCCGGGGGCTCGGAGCCGTGGCGGGCGTGCAGATCACGGCCTCGCACAACCCGCCCGCCGACAACGGCTACAAGGTCTACCTCGCCGACGGCGCCCAGCTCGCGCCGCCGTCGGACGCGGAGATCGAGGCGGCGATCAGCGGCGCCCCCGCGGCCGTCGCGATCCCGATGTCTTCCGCGGTGTCCGAGGCCGACGTCACGGAGGCGTATCTGGACCGGGTCGCCCGCCTGCCGCGCGGCCCGGCGCGACAGCTGAGGGTGGCGCTCACACCCATGCACGGCGTGGGCGGCGCGACGGCGGTGCACGCGCTGCACCGGGCCGGGTTCACCGACGTGCACGTCGTGGCGGCGCAGGCCGTGCCCGACCCCGACTTCCCGACGGTCTCCTTCCCCAACCCCGAGGAGCCAGGCGCCACGGACGCGCTGCTGGCGCTCGCCGCCGAGACCGGCGCCGACCTCGCGATCGCCCTCGACCCGGACGCCGACCGGTGCGCCCTTGCGGTGCCCACCTCAGCGGGCTGGCGGATGCTCAGCGGCGACGAGACCGGCGTCCTGCTCGGCGACCACCTCCTGCGCTCGGGCGGGTACACCGACCCGCTCGTGGCCACCACCGTCGTGTCGTCGTCGATGCTGCGTGCGGTGGCCGCGGCCCACGGCGCCCGCTACGCGGAGACGCTGACCGGCTTCAAGTGGATCGTCCGCGGCGGGCCGGGGCTCGTGTACGGCTACGAGGAGGCGCTCGGCTACTGCGTCGACCCCGACGCCGTCCGCGACAAGGACGGGATCGCCGCCGCCGTGCTGGCCTGCGACCTCGCGGCGGGCCTGAAGGCGGCCGGGCTCGGCCTGCAGGACCGACTCGACGAGCTGGCCGTCGCGCACGGGGTGCACCTCACCGAGGGCATCTCGCTGCGGATGGAGCCTGCTGAGCGCGACGCAGCGGCCGCCCGCGTGCGCGCCACACCCCCGGACGGCTGGGAGACCGAGTTTCCCGCCCCCGACGTGCTGGTACTGCGCCGCGCCGGCGAGCGGCTGGTGGTGCGCCCGTCGGGCACGGAGCCGAAGCTGAAGGCGTACCTGGAGGTAGTAGAGCCGGTGACGGACAAAGCCGGGTTAGCGGAGGCGAAGACAAAGGCGGAGGCGAGCCTGACCGCCCTAAGCAAGGAAACCCACCACCTCCTCAACCCCTGACCATCCCGCGAGTCGGGGTGTGGGTGCGCGCGAGTCGGGGTGTGGGTGCGCGCGAGTCGGGGTCTGAGTGCACCCGAGTCGGGCTCTGAGTGCATAGGCCGCGCGGCGAGCGCTGGTTGTCCACATCTTGGCTGAGTTGTCCACAGATCCGAGATCGGCCTGTCACCGCTAGTGGCGGCGGAGATCGTGGTGGACGTGGAAACCACGAGCACCGCGCGGCATGGCGCCATCTCCCGGCAGGACGCCATCGCCGCGTTCGGCTTCCAGGAGGTGCGCCGCCGGCACGAGTCAGGACGGTGGCGCGCGCCATGGGAGGGCGTGCTCATCGACGGCACCCGAGCTTCCGATCCGCTCACACTTGCCGCGGCGGCTGTGCTGCTCGGCGGACCAGATGCGGTATTGGCCGGCCCGACGGCCGCCCACATGCACGGTTGCCGCAGCGTCGAACCGCTGCCCGTGCACCTGATCGTTCCCTACGGCCACTGGCTGCGGTCGCGGGCCGGCCTCATCGTGCACAACGGCGGGATGCTCGACGCCGACCGGGAGGAGCGTCAGGGGCTACCGGTGCTCTGCTTCGAGCGCGTGCTGACGGACATGCTGTGCCGGAGCGGCCCGTCCGACGCACTAGCCGTGATGGACGAGGCTCTGGCGATGGTCGAGCCGAGTCGGCGCGAGCACTACCGGGCGGCCATCGCCCGTCGGATCGAGCATCGGTCTGACCCGCGCGGCACGCGACGCGGCGTGCAGCTGCTGGACCTCGCCACCGGTGAGGCCGCCTCACCGGCCGAGAGCTGGTTCCTGTGGCGGATCGTCGACGCCGGGTTCCCGGTGCCACAGGTCAATTGGTCCCTGTTCGGGCCGGACGGCCTTGAGATCTACCGTCTCGACTACGCCTGGCCGGAGCTGCGCATCGTCGTCGAGTACGACGGGCACGCGTACCACGCTGGGAGGGAAGCCGAGGACCAGGCGCGCGCCGAGGACCTCCGGCGCCGGGGCTGGATCGTGATCAGAGCCGGTGCCGAGGACCTGGGTCGACCGGAGCAGTTCGAGGCGAGGCTCGAGCAAGCGTTCGGCCAGCGGGGCGTCGACGTCGGGAGGCGGGCGAAGCGAGCGCTCCGAGGCCGCCGGCACCGCGAGCCCGGCGAGCGCCGTCGGGCACGCTGATGCGCCACGCTCGTTCTGACGCCCGTCGCATCGGCGCTGATCGCGTCTGGGCTCGCCGCCGACTCGCGCGCACCCACGCCCCGACTCGCGCGCACTCACGCCCCGACTCGCGCGCACTCACGCCCCGACTCGCGGTTACAGGGACTTGCGGCTTGGGCGGCTTCTCAGGGCGGCGACGTAGTCGTCGGGGGCGCCTGCCTGCTCCGCCGCGTCGGCGATCACACCCAGGTAGCGGGCGCTGGGCTCGCCGCCCTCGTACGCGTCGAGCACGTAGATCCACGCCAGCACGTCGCCCTCGAGTGTGTGCACCCTCAGCCGCAGCTTCTTGTGCAGCCCGAGTTCGCCGCCTTCCCAGCGGTCGAGCCGGTCGGCGTCCAGGTCGGAGACGTCGTAGAGCACGACGAAGACCTGCGAGCTGGGTTCCTCGACCACAGTGGAAAGCGCGCCCTCCCAGCCGTAGTCCTCACCGCCAAAGGTCAGTCGCCAGCCAACGAGCCATCCGGATCCCGCCATCGGCGAGTGCGGAGCCCGCTCCTTCATCTGCGCCGGGTCCATGTTCGACCCGTAGGCGGCGTACAGCGGCACCGCAACAGCGTAGAGCCGACCCGCCCGCGTACGGTGCTCGGGGAACCGGACGAATGCGGAGGAGCACACTCGTGACGCGGATCGTGATCATGGGTGGCGGCCCTGCGGGCTACGAGGCTGCCCTCGTCGCGGCCCAGCACGGCAGTGACGTCACCATCGTCGAGCAGGACGGCATGGGCGGCGCCTGCGTGCTCCACGACTGCGTCCCGTCCAAGACACTCATCTCCTCGGCCGGCATCCGGGTCGACCTACACAGGGCGCCTGACCTGGGCATCACCGCCGATCTGAAGGCCATCGGGGTCGACCTGCCCACCGTGCACGCCCGGGTGAAGGCGCTCGCGCTCGCGCAGTCCGCCGACGTCCGGGCCCGGGTCGAGCGGGAGGGCGTGCGCATCGTCCGCGGCTCGGCGGCGTTCACCGACGAGCCGTCCGCCCGCGCGCCTCACCTGATCGAGGTACGCAAGCTCGACGGCGGCCGCGAGGAACTGCCTGCGGATGTCGTGCTCGTTGCCACGGGCGCCACCCCGCGGGTGCTGCCGGGCGCGGTGCCCGACGGCGAGCGCATCCTCAACTGGCGCCAGCTCTACGACCTGCAGGAGCTGCCGGAGCACCTGGTGGTGGTCGGTTCCGGCGTCACGGGCGCCGAGTTCGTCTCGGCGTACGTGGAGATGGGGGCCCGGGTCACGCTCGTATCCAGCCGCGACCGCGTGCTCCCCGGTGAGGACGCCGACGCTGCGGCGGTGCTGCAGGACGTCTTCGCCGAGCGTGGCGTCGAGATCCTGGCGCAGGCCCGCGCCGACTCGGTCAAGCGCGACGGCGACGGTGTGCTGGTGACCCTCGCCGACGGGCGCACGGTCACGGGCTCGCACGCGCTCATGACGGTCGGCTCCGTGCCCAACACCACCGACATCGGCCTGGAGAAGATCGGCGTCGAGACCGACCGGGGCGGGTTTATCCCGGTCGACCGCGTCTCGCGCACCTCGGTCCCCGGTGTCTACGCCGCCGGTGACTGCACCGGCGTGCTGATGCTCGCGTCCGTTGCCGCGATGCAGGGCCGGATCGCGATGTGGCATGCGCTCGGCGAGGGTGTCGCCCCGATCAAGCTCAAGACGGTGGCGGCGGCGGTGTTCACCCGCCCGGAGATCGCCACCGTGGGCATCAGCCAGCGCGCGATCGACGCGGGTGAGGTGCCGGCGCGCACGATCATGATGCCGCTCTCCACCAACCCGCGGGCGAAGATGCAGGGCCTGCGCCGCGGGTTCGTGAAGCTCTTCTGCCGCCCGGCCACGGGGGTGGTGGTCGGCGGCGTTGTGGTGGCTCCGGTGGCCAGCGAGCTGATCCTGCCGATCGCGATGGCCGTGCAGAACGGGCTGACGGTGGCCGACCTGGCCCACACGTTCTCGGTCTACCCGTCGCTGTCAGGCTCGATCACCGAGGCCGGCCGGCAGCTGATGCGCCACGGCGACCTGGACTGACGGACGGCCCTCATGCCGTGGCCGGTCGGCGCCGGAGCCGGCCCAGCAGCGCCCGCACCAACACGGTCGGGTGGGCCAGCGAGCTGGGGTGCGCGAGCATGGTGGTGACCATGGTCATCCGCCGGTTGAGCTCCTGGTCCACCGCCGACGTCGCGAAGACCATGTTGCCGATCCCCGAGACGACCCGGTAGCCGCGGGGGTAGGGGCCGTCGACGTGGGGCAGCGCGAGGTCGGCCGTGGTGGAGATCTGCCATGCCGCGTCCACGATCACCCGGACGTCCGCGAAGTAGGTCCGCGCGGGCTCGTCTAGGCGCGGGCCGCTGTTCAGGTAGGCCGAGAGGCAGGACGCGTGCAGCGCGGCCGACGTCATCCCCTGGCCGTAGACGGGGTTGAACGACGCCACCGCGTCGCCCGCGGCCACGAGGCCGGCGGGCAGCCGGTCCAGCTCGTGGTAGTCCCGCCGCCTGCTGTCGGCCTGGTGGTAGGTGACCACGTCGCCGATCATCTCGGCGTTCTCGGCGATGTCCCCGAACACCGACGGGAAGTCCCGCCGGCACCGGGCGGCGAAGTCGGCCGGGTCGCGGCTGGGCCGGTCGTCGGCGTAGCCGGCGATCAGCATGATCCAGCGGTCACCCTCGACCGCGTTGACGCCGCCGATCCGGGCGACGCGGCCGGGTGCCGGACGGTCCTGCGAGACCACCACGGCCACCGGGCTCACCTGCGGGTCCCGCTTGAACATCGCTGTGGCGTAGTTGAGCCGGATCGGCATCCGGCGCAGCGGCGGGCGCGCCCAGCCTGCGTCGGCGAGCCAGTCACCGAGCCTGCTGGACCGGCCCATGGCGTCGACCACCATGTCGGCAGGTTCGGTCAACGGCTCGCCGTCCTCGGGGTGGTAGTGCACCCCGGTGACGCGGCCGCCGCCGATCTCCAGGCCGTCCGCGCGCCCGCGCACCGTGTGGACGTTGGGGATCGCCGACACGCGCGCCCGCACCATGCCCTCGAGGAACGGCCGCGTCGTCACCAGCGTGACGCCGGCGCCAGACAGCACGGGGGCGTTGGGGTGCAGGTTGCCGTTGACGTACTGGCGAACGTCTTCGGCAGGGGGGACCACGGCGCCCGCGGCGATGGCCTCCTCCCCGAAGCCGGGGAACCACCGTTCGAGCTGCTGTCCGCCGGCGGGCAGCAGCGCGTGCACCTGGGTGCCCTGCGGCACTCCCGGCCGCGGTTCGAACCCGGTGTCGCCGTCCCGCTCGACGAGGAGCACCTCGTCGGCGTGGTCGCTGAGGACACGGGCGGCAAGCAGCCCGGCCATGCTCCCGCCGAGCACCACGGCCCGGCTCATCAGGCGCTTCGGCGCCGCGGGCCGGTCGGGGGCGTTGAGCTGCGCGAAGACGCGCGAAGGGGTGGGCACGGGGTTGCTCCCTGCCGCCCGCGACCGGGCGCTGCCGGTCGTCGATCGGGCCTAGGCCGTTGTGAGGTCACCCCCGATCGTGATCACCGGCGGCCCCGGCGTCAACCCGATCATGATTGACGGCCGGTGCCCGCTCGGTCCGTGTCGTGGCCGGGCCGGGTACGCCCGAATCTCGGGGTACGGATCGGGGCCATCCCGGATGGGTGAGCGGCTTTGCGCGCGCACGATCGAGTCATGTCGACTCTGCCTGCCACCTCCCGCGTGCCCGCCGGCGCCGTGCTGCTCGCCGGGCTCGGCGCGCAGCTCGTGGATGACGCCGCCTTCTTCGTGCTGCCGCCGCTCGGCGTGATCGCCCCGTTCAGCGGGCTGCTCGCGATCCTGCTGACCGCAGGGGCCGCCCGGTACATCACCCGTGACCTCGGAGGCGCCGCGGTGGCCCGCACCGGCCTGGCGCTGGGCCTCACGTCCGCCGCGATCGGTCTCCTCGTCGGTGGGCTCGGCTTCGTGACGATCCTGCTCGCCGGCGTGACCGTGCTCGCCGGGGTGGCGGGTGCCGTCGCCGGCCGCGGGCTGGCGTCGAAGGCGTCGGAGTAGTCAGCTTCCGCCCACCGCGGCGGTCGCGGCGCCGAGCAGCTCGGACAACCGGTGGCGCAGCCGCCGGTCGTCCGTGGGGGCGAGGGTGCTCCAGTCGACGCCGTCGTCACCGGTGGTGCGGGTCAGGAGGTAGCGCCCGCGCGGCCCGTCCAGGACGCCGAGCACGCCTCCCGAGCGGTGCAGGACCCCCCAGCGGTCTGCCGCGAGCGCCACGATCTGCGCGCGCCGCTCGGTGCCCGCGAGCATGCGCACCAGCAGCCCGGCCTCGCCGGGTGGCACGTCCCGGCCGAGGAGCACGGCTCGCCGCTGCGCGGGCGGCGCCGTGAGGGCGGCCGCGAGGGTGTCCGTCGGCACGGTGCATGCCCGCCCGGCGCCCGCGCCCGCCGCCGGCAGCACGGCGAGCAGCCCGGACGGGAGCGAGTTGCACCGGGTGAGGGCCACGGTGGCGTCCTGGCAGACGGCGAGCGCGCCTGTGCCGGGCCGTCCGGCGGCCACCGCCCGCACGCTCCGGCCCCACCAGGCCCGCAGCTCCAGCTGACCGGCCGGGCGGGCCAGGAGGTTCAGCAGGCGGCTCAGCTCCGGGTCGGGGCCGCTGGGCCCGGCGAGCCCGCGCACGCGCAGCGCCTGCCAGCCGGCGGCCTCGATCGCGCGGCGCTCGGCGTGGGTGCGGCCGGGCGACTCCAGCCGCAGCACGACGGGTGTGGGGCCGAGCCCGAGCCGTTCCCACAGCACGTCGAACTCGACGGCGGTGAGCACATGCCGCGGCGTCTCGGGCTGCTGGTCGAATTCGGGGGCTGGCTCGGCCACGGTGTCCTCCCAGGCAGGGTGTCGGGGAAGAAGCTAGGTCGGAGGTAGCGAGAAGGGGCCCGAACGGCGAACTTCGGATGCGATCGCAAACGCCCGCCCCCGAACGCAAGGAAAGCCACCTTCCTTGCGCCTGACGCAAGGAAGGTGGCTTTCCTGCCAACCGGGAGCGGTCGGGCCTCTTCAGCTGGTGCGGGCCAGGGACGCTTCCGGCGTCCGGCACCCGACCAGCGGGCAGAGGGTCGAGCAGTCGATGCGGGCGTGGAGGCCCGCGTCGGTGAGGGTGCCGGCGAAGGGCCAGAGCCCGGTGAAGCGCTGCAGGTACCAGTAGAGGAACACGTAGTCCGGATCTGCAGTGTCGGCGACGAATACCGGGCGCCCTGGCAGAGCCTCGATCCAGCGGGCGTAGTCGGTCATCGCGATGGCGGGTGGACGGCTGGCCCGGCGGGTGGAGAGCCAGTCCTCCGCCCGCCGCCTCCAGAGCTGGAGGGCGACCGGGTGGAGAGTGGCACCGGGCAGTTCACGCACATTGGTGGTGAACTCGAGGATCGGACCTCCGTCACGCAGGTGCGCGGCCGAGGTGAGGGTGAGTAGGGAGTGGGGGCCCGGTATCGGGCCGTCGGTGTGGATGTGCGTGGTGACGTAGATGTCAGGGGGCATGTCGGATCCTGGTCGCCGATCTGAACGGGGGCGTGTTCGCGGCGCGGCCTGAGCCTGCGTGGCGAACGGCTCCGCGGCGCGGCTGGTGGTCCGAGGACCGCCGCGTGGCGGAAAGGAACCGGGCCCCGTGGTCTGGTGGTCACACGGGTTGCGTCACTGCCGTTCCGCTATGCACTTGTTCAGCACGGTGTGGAGCGCAGTGGAATCGCCTGGCCAGCCGACGGTAAGCCGCCGCGGCGGAGATCGTCAACGATGCGTCGCCAACCGGCCCGCCATGTGGACGTCCATGCGCTTCCCGTCCACCAGCCAGGCCGAGCGCTGAGTGCCCTCCAGCGCGAAGCCGCACTTCTCCGCCACGCGCCCGGAGGCGGTGTTGCCGTCCGCCCACGCGTACGACACGCGGTGCAGGCCCAGCCCGTCGAAGGCGAACCGGAGCATGGCCGACACCGCCGTCGTGATCATCCCGCGGCCCCGGGCCTGCGGCAGCGCCCAGCATGCGGCGTCGGCGACCCCCTGGTACAGGTCGAGCCCGGCCAGTTCGACCTCGCCGAGCATCACGCCCGTGGTCGGGTCGCACACCGCCCACGTGTAGCGCTGGTCGCGGGCCCATTCCACGGCGCGCTGCCGGACGTAGGCGTCGGCCTCGGCGAGCACCGCCGGCGGGCGGCGCCGCCAGCGGCGGATCTCCGGGTCGGCGCAGGACGCGAGCACGGCCGGACGATCGTCGATTCTCCAACGCGCTTCTGGCCGGCCAACGCCGCTGCGGAGCAAGGCGGCGGCGTCGCCAGGGACAGCACTGCCGGCGCTCAGCGCGCGCAGGTACCAGGAGCCGGCATTGATCTCGACGGGTTCCACCCGTAGACGGTCTCAGTCCTTGATCTCGCAGATGACGGTGCCCTGCGAGACGGACGTGCCGGTGTCGGCGGAGAGGCCCGTGATCGTGCCGTCCTTATGGGCGGTGACGGGGTTCTCCATCTTCATGGCCTCCAGCACCACCACCAGGTCGCCCGCGGCCACTGTGTCCCCGTCGGCCACCGCGACCTTGATGATCGTGCCCTGCATCGGCGCCGTGACGGCGTCGCCGGAGACCTTCGTGGCGCCCTTGCCGCCGCCCCGCTTGCGCGGCGGTGCCTTCGCCGCGGCCGGGCCGCTACCCCCGCCGAGGGCGAGGTCACCGGGCAGCGACACCTCCAGCCGCCTGCCCCCGACCTCGACGACCACGGTCTGGCGCGGGGCGTCCTGGGTGTCGGCGCCCGCACCGCTCTCGAACGGCGCGACGGTGTTGTCCCACTCGGTCTCGATCCAGCGGGTGTGGACGGTGAAGTCCTCCTCCGACGCGGCGGCGAACGCCGGGTCCTCGACCACGAGCCGGTGGAACGGCAGCACGGTGGCCATGCCCTCCACCTGGAACTCGGCCAGCGCGCGGCGGGAGCGTTCGAGGGCCTGCGCGCGGTCGGAGCCGGTGACGATCAGCTTGGCCAGCAGCGAGTCGAACTGGCCGCCGATCACCGACCCGGTCTCGACGCCTGCGTCAACGCGCACGCCCGGCCCGGCCGGGAAGGTGAGCGCGGTGACCGTGCCAGGGGCGGGGAGAAAGTTGCGGCCCGCGTCCTCGCCGTTGATCCGGAACTCGATCGAGTGCCCGCGCGGCTCCGGGTCCTCCAGGAGGTTCAGCACCTCGCCCTCCGCGATGCGGAACTGCTCACGCACGAGGTCGAGGCCCGAGGTCTCCTCCGACACCGGGTGTTCCACCTGCAGCCGGGTGTTGACCTCGAGGAACGAGATCAGCCCGTCCTGCCCGACCAGGAACTCGACGGTGCCCGCGCCGTGATAGCCGGCCTCCTTGCAGATGGCCTTCGACGCCTCGTGGATCGTGGCGCGCTGCTCGTCGGACAGGAACGGCGCGGGCGCCTCCTCCACGAGCTTCTGGAACCGGCGTTGCAGCGAGCAGTCGCGGGTGCCGACGACGATGACGTTGCCGTGGGTGTCGGCGAGCACCTGCGCCTCGACGTGGCGCGGCTTGTCGAGGTAGCGCTCCACGAAGCACTCGCCGCGGCCGAACGCCGCGGTGGCCTCGCGCACCGCCGACTCGTACAGCTCGCCGATCTCGCGCTTTTCGCGCGCCACCTTCATGCCGCGCCCGCCGCCGCCGAACGCCGCCTTGATCGCGATCGGGAGGCCGTACTCCTCGGCGAAGGCCTCGACCTCCTCCGGGCCGGAGACCGGGTCGGACGTGCCGGGCACGAGCGGGGCGCCCGCGCGCATCGCGATGTGCCGCGCGGTGACCTTGTCGCCGAGGTCGCGGATGGCCTGCGGAGTGGGCCCGATCCACGTGATGCCGGCGTCGATCACGGCCTCGGCGAAGTCGGCGTTCTCCGACAGGAAGCCGTAGCCGGGGTGGATGCCGTCGGCGCCCGCCCGCTTCGCCGCGTCGATGACCTTGCCGAAGTTCAAGTAGGACTCGGCCGCCGTGTCGCCGCCGAGCGCGAACGCCTCGTCGGCCAGGCCGACGAAGGGTGCGTCCCGGTCGGGGTCGGCGTAGACGGCCACGCTCTGCAGCCCGGCGTCGCGGCAGGCGCGGATGACCCGGACCGCGATCTCCCCGCGGTTGGCCACGAGGACCTTGCTCAAGCGCGGCACGTCGGCCTCCCTGTCGTGGATGCCCGGGGACCCCATGCCCCGGCGCAGTCGGTTAGGCGGAGTCTAAGTGCCCCTGCTGGGCTCGCCGTCCCCTTCGAATGTGGCATAGCCAACGCCGCGAACATGCCACGACACTGCCGACGGCGCCGCGTTGCCGGAAATACCGTCATCGCCGCCGGAGCGCGGCCATCGCCCGGCCGGCCAGGCTGCGCCGACGCGGCGCACCTCGCCCGTCGTAGCGCATCGTCGCCTCGCGCCCTGCGAGCTCCGCGGCAGCGGAGGCGGCCAGTTCGCCGCACTCGCGCAGCGCCACCGCGACGTCCCAGCCGTCGCGTAGCGCCCCGACGGGCTCGTGGCCGTCCTGGTGCGCCGCGAACACCCGCGGCCAGTCGGCGCCGAGGGACCCGGCCAGCAGCGGCCAGAGCCGCGCGGCGTCCGCGGCCCGTTTGCGCAGCAGCGCGCGGCGGGTGGCGGCGAGACGTACCGGGTCGAAACCGGGTGGGAGCGGCCCGCCGGCCACCAGCGCGGCGACGAGCGCGGCCTGGCGCTCAGCGAGGTTCCCCGTCACCGGGGCAGCCCGGCGGCGGTGGCGATGACCTCCAGCTCCGCGGTCAGCTCGGCGCCAGGCGGGTAGCGCCCGTCGCGCTCCAGCATCACGGCCGGGCCGGGCACCCGCTCGACGAGCCGCTCCAGCAGACCCAGCACGGCGGGAGGCACCGGATCGGTGTGGGTGTCGTGATAGAGCCCCGGGTCGTCGGGGTGCTCGGCGCCGCCTGCCACGTGGACGTACGCGACGCGGTCGAGCGGCAGCCGGTCGAGGATGGCCTCCGGGTCCTGCCCGCGGTTCAGCGCGTTCGCGTGGACGTTCGCCACGTCGAGCAGCAGCAGCGCGCCGGTCCGCTCGAGGAGCTCCCGGAGGAAGTCGGGTTCGGAGTACTCGTCGTCCGGCCAGTCGAAGAGCGCCGCGATCGGCTCCAGCGCGAGCGGGACGTCGAGCTCGGCCTGCAAGCGCCGGACGTTCGCGGTGAGCACGTCGAGCGCGTCCCGGGAGCGCGGCACCGGCAGCAGGTGGCCGGCGTCGCGGCCGCCTGCGCGCACGAACGCGACGTGCTCGCTCACGAGCGGCGCCGACAGCGCCGCCGCGCACGCCGCGAGGTGCGCGACCCGCGCCGCCTCGACCGGTTCGGCCCCGCCGAGGGAGAGCCGCACGCCGTGCGGCACCACGGGTATTCCGCGCTCCCGCAGCTCCGCCACCCCTCGAGGCGGAACTGCGGGAGCGAAGCTCTCGGCGATGACCTCGCAGAACGCGGGGGCGGCTCGGTCGGCCACCCAGCCGGCGATCTCGGGACGCCAGCCGACCCCTACGCCGGCCGGCAGCGGTGGCGGCGACTCACCCCCCGCAGCCGCCGCCACCGCACCCCCCGCCGCCACCGCCACCGCCGCCGTCGGTGGATCCCCCACCGCCGCCGTCGCCGGAGCCGCCCGCGGTGACGCGCTGCGCTGCGATCTCGTGCGCGAAGGCCGGGTCGGACGCCCAGAGCGCACTTGTTCCGAAGACCCCGATGGAGAGCGCTGCCCCTCCGGGGCCGTAGACGTGCCAGTCCGGTCGCAGCGACGGGGCCAGCGAGTGGTGCTCCGAGCGCAGCTGGGCGAGCGTGCGGTCGCCCAGCCGGGTGCGCCGCGGCGCCCTGGCCAGCTGCACGGCGGCGACGACCGTCACGGCGACGAATGCTGCGAGCAGGAAGCCGACCGGTTGCGCCTCGGCGATCCCGGCGAGGAGGCGGACGAGTCCCAGCCCGGCCACGCCGAGCATCCAGAGGCCCACGCGTCTGATCTGCCGCCGCTGCTCGTCAGAGAGCAGCAGGCCACCGGTCACCAGGCGCTGATCGACGATCACGAGCGCGGTCTGCACCGGCCGGTGGAACGGGAGCCGTCTGCGGTGCACCGGGCTCGCGGCCGCGAAGTGGATGGCCTTCTCGAGGCCGTCGGTGTCGGGCGTGAGGCGCCCGGCGGCCCGGACGTTGCCGCCACCGGAGCCGGCGATCGTGCCGCGCAGGTGCATGGCGCTCAGCGCGGAGTAGACGGCGAGCTCGGGGCCGGCGTTGAGGTAGGCGACGTCGTGCGGGTGGGCGGTGAGGTCACCGGCCCGGATCGTGGCCTCGGGATCGGCGAGCGCTCTCCGGGCGCGGGTGCCTGCCACCAGGACCGCAACCGCGATGGCCAGGTAGATCAGCAGGAACTCGGGACCGCTGATGCCCCAGGTCCCAGCTGTAGCTGCGGTGAGGGCCATCGAACACCTCCTGCGCCGTCCTTATGAGACGGTTCACAGTGTTGCGGTGGCCTGTGCCACACGGAACCTTCTTCACAAGGACTTGAGGTTCCTGCGCAGGCCGGCCCTCCTGCAGCCGCCGATCGCGTCGGCGGCTGCGCCGGATGGCCAGATGTTCACTAGTCCGAGCGGAGCAGTGTGCTCGCTGTGCGAGGTCAGGCAGTCGCGGTGCGGACCTGTTTCTTGATCCGGGCGAGCATCGCGACCATCCCGCGCAGCCGCAGCGGGCTGACGGCCTGGGCGAGGCCCAGGTCGGTGTAGAAGTCGTCCGGAACGGCCAGCACGTCGGCGGCGGGCTCACCGTCGAGGCCGGTGTGCATGATCGAGGCGAAGCCCCGGGTGGTCGGCGCCTCCAGCGGGGCGGAGAAGAACAGGTGCACGTGCCGCTCCGGGCCGGGATCCACCTCGACCGCCAGGAACAGCGGCGACTGGCACTCGTGCACCTGCTCCATCGTCTCCGCCGCGTCGGCGTAGCGCTCGGGCAGGTCCGGCAGCTCCTGCGACAGCTCGAGGAGCAGCTGCAGCCGGTCCTTCGGGCCGACCTCCGCGAAGTCCTCGACCAGCTCCTTGAGCTGGGGTGGCATCGTCATGCCCTACCCCTCTCGGCACTGCTCCTCTCGGCACCGCCCCGCTCCGAGCCCTGCACGATCGGCACCCGCACGGAGTTACCCCATTCCGTCCAGCTGCCGTCGTAGTTGCGGACCTTGCCGAAGCCGAGCAGGTGGGTGAGCACGAACCAGGTGTGGCTGGAACGCTCGCCGATGCGGCAGTACGCCACCACGTCGTCGTCGGGGGAGAGGCCCTGCTCCTGCAGGTAGATCGCCTCCAGGTCGGCCCGCGGCTTGAACGTGGCGTCCTCGGCGGCCGCGCGCGCCCACGGCACGCTCGCCGCGCCGGGGATGTGCCCGCCGCGGACGGCGCCCTCCTGCGGGTAGTCGGGCATGTGCAGCAGCTCACCGGAGTACTCGCCGGGCGAGCGCACATCCACCAGCGGCTTGCCCAGATGTGCGAGCACGTCGTCCTTGAAGGCGCGGATCGTGGCGTCGTCGCGCGTGACGACCGGGTACTCCACGGGCGCAGGCTTCGGCTGTTCGGTGGTCAGGTCACGGCCCTCCGCCACCCACTTGGCGCGGCCGCCGTCGAGGATGCGGACGTCGGGGTGCCCGAAGAGGGCGAACACCCAGAGCGCGTAGGTGGCCCACCAGTTGTTGCGGTCGCCATAGAAGACCACGGTGGTGTCGCGGGTGATTCCGCGCTCGGCGCAGATCTCGGCGAAACGCTCGCCGTCGACGTAGTCGCGGGTGACCGGGTCGTTCAGCTCGGTGTGCCAGTCGACCTTCACCGCGCCCGGGATGTGCCCCGTGTCGTAGAGCAGGACGTCCTCGTCGGACTCGACGACGACGAGGCCGTCCGTCCCGAGGTTCTCGGCCAGCCACGCCGTGGTGACGAGGCGCTCGGGATGCGCGTACTCCCCGAGCTTCGGGTCGGTGTCGTTCTCCAGAGCCATGGTTGTGAGGTTAGTCGCCGACTTCGGGGGTTGCAGCAACGCCGCTTCCGCGTGATCTGCCGGTAGCGGAATAGCCATGCCGCAGCCGGGCGTCCGATCACCCCGCCCGGCGCCAGAGGTCCGTGACATGCACGTCGACCGATGCGAAAAGGCGCCGCACCAGCGGCAGGCTGATCCCGATGACGTTCGAGGGGTCGCCGTCGATGCCGTCGACGAACCACGCGCCTCGCCCGTCCAGCGTGAAGGCGCCCGCGACGTTCACCGGCTCGCCGGTGGCGAGGTAGGCCTCCAGCTCGGCCTCACTCGGGTCGGCGAACCGCACGGTCGTGACGGCGGCCGCCTCGGCGACCCGGTCGATCTCGCCGTCGGCCAGCCGGAGCACGCAGTGCCCCGTGTACAGCTCTCCGGTGCCGCCTGCCATGGCCCGCCAGCGCTTGCGGGCGGCGGCGACGCTCCCGGGCTTGCCGACGAGCTCCCCGTCGAACATCAGCATGGAGTCACATCCGATCAGCAGCGCGTCGGGGTGCTGGGCGCCGATCCGCCGGGCGACCGAGGTCACTTTCGCCCCGGCGAGGTGCACGACCTTCTCGGCGGCCGACGCGTCCGGGATCGACGCGAGCAAGCCCTCCTCGTCGACGTCCGCGACCTCGACGAGCGGGTCGAGGCCCGCCGAGCGGAGCACGGCGAGACGGGCGGGGGAGGCCGAAGCCAGCACTACGAGCACGACGTGCCACCCTACGGCGGCGGCGCCGGGGTCACTCCGCAACCGGGCTCGCCATCGACGCCGGGACGCAGATCGTGGGCCGACCCCGGGGTCGGCCCACGATCTGCCTCTGCCTCAGCAGCCCCCGCCGCCTCCGCCGTCGCCGCTCCCTCCGGAGTCGCCGCCCCCACCGCCGGAGTCGTTCCATGCCCAGAATCCGGCGTTGGTGATGGTCTCGTGGTTGGTGGAGTCGCGGCGTTCTGACCGGCGCCTGCGGGCGCCCGCTCGGTCGTAGCGGCGGTTGCGGGAGCCTCGCCTGCTGAGCAGCGCGATCACCACGGCGATCAGGATCAGCAGGATGAGGCCGATGCGGACGATCGTGTCGGTGTCCATGTCGGTTCCCTCCCTCACCGGCCGTGAGTCCCTCCGTCCCCCCTGGACGACCCGTCACCCTGGCCGGTCATCAGAGTGTGGTCCGGGTCACGCCAGAGGGGGAAGGAACTTGACCAACCCTTGAGGAGGGTGCGGCCCGGAACCGGCGAGCAGTGGTGGATTCGTCACGAATCACGCCGGAACGACATAAGGGCTATTCCGGGTCTGCATTGCAGATACCGGACAGGGCCGCTCTGCGCCCAACGGCCACCGTGACGCGCCGACCGTCCTTCTGATGCGTCGGATCGCGACCACGTCGCTCCCGGCAGTGGCGGACAAGCACGTGACGCGCCCAGCGGAGCCGCCATCTGCAGCAGTGGAGCGCGTGGTGCCTAGACCAATAGGCGGGATCTTCGTTCCGCCATTCACCGGGCGCCTATAGCAACTTGTAGCGTGCCGCTCCGAACTACGGAGCGGGCGCCGTGCGTGCCGGATGGAGCAAGACTAGCAATGCAGACGCCAGCGCCGACGGGCCTTCCCGTCGAGGGCAACGATGGTGACAACCAGGGCTGGATGGGCCCCCGGCTGCTCGCCTACCTGCCACGGGGCAACACGCTCGACGACAAATCCTGGCAACGGCGCCACCGGCTCCTGGAATGGGTGCTGCTGCTACACCTGCCCGGGATGCTGGTGCTCGGTCTGGCGCTCGGCAACCCGGTGTCCGTCGTCGGCTACGCGCTGATCGCCCCCGTGTGCGGCCTCGTGCTCGGCCACCTCGTCGGACGGCGGCGGCTGGCGTCGTTCTTCGTGACGGGTGGGCTGGTCTTCTGCTCAGCGGGGCTGGTGGTGCTCACCGCGGGCACCATCGAAGCCCACTTCCACTTCTTCATCATCATCGGCTTCATCGCGCTCTACCAGGACTGGGTCCCGTTCCTCTGGAACGTGGCGTTCACCGTCATCAGCCACGGCGCAGGCTCGGCCTGGCTCGGCGACCGGATCTTCGCGCACGCCGCGGGCCAGGCGAACCCGTGGCTCTGGTCGGCGATCCACGGCGTCGCCGTGCTCATGGCCTGTGTGGGGATGGTGATTTTCTGGCGGATCACGGAGGACGAGCAGGTCGAGAAGGAGTCGCTGGGGCGGCAGCTCCTGACCGCTGACGCGGAGATCGGTCGGCGCCGGTTCACCTCGGAGATGCTGGTCAACCTCGCGCGCCGCAACCAGAGCATGCTCTACCGCCAGCTGGCCATCATCAACGAGCTGGAAGAGAAGGAGCAGGACCCGGACGCCCTCTCGCACCTGTTCACGCTCGACCATCTGGCCACCAGGGTCCGGCGTAATGCGGAGAGCCTGCTGGTCCTCGCGGGCGAACAGCCGCCGCGAACGTGGTCGGCGCCAGTGCCGCTACAGGACGTCGTGCGCGCGGCCATCGCCGAGACCGAGGACCTCGACCGGGTCGTCTTCGACGTGGACGACCGGGTCGCCGTGGCGGGACGCACCGTCGCCGATCTGACGCACCTCCTGGCCGAGCTGACCGAGAACGCGGTGCGCTTCTCGCCGCCGGACACCTCCGTGAACGTCCGGGCCCGCCCGGACCGGCGGCCGGACGGCGGGTACCTGCTGACCGTCGAGGACTGGGGTGTGGGGATGCCGCCCGCTGACCTCGCCACCGCCAACGAGCTGCTCGAACAGCCCCGCGACGTGGACCTGGCCGTCGCGCAGCGCCTCGGCTTCCACGTGGTGGCCCGGCTCGCCGCGCGCCACGGCATCCAGGTGTCGCTCAGCAACACACCCGGATCGGGTGTCACGGCGGTGGTCGCCCTTCCGGCCGACCTCTTCGCCCGGTCCGGTCCGGGGCCAGCCCGGCCCCGGCCCGACGCCGGGGTGGCCGCGCCGCGGTCTCGCGTCGCGGACCGGTCTCCCCGGCTCGACAGCTTCGCCACAGCTCCGCTCCTGGCGCCGAGCCAGGCCCTCGCCGCCGGGTCGCCCGAACGGACCGGCATCTCCGGCGTCGACGCGCTCCCGCCGCGCGCTCCCGAGAACGCGCGACAGAACCCGTCGGCCGGCTGGACGGCACCGCCGCCCTTCGCGTCAGCCGCGGACCCGGAGCGGGGCGACTCCGGCTGGCGCGGCTGGTGGAACCCGGAGTCGGCGGGCGGCGACTCCCAGAACGCGCCCGTGGGATCCGACGGCGGGCGCAGCGGCGTCCTGCCTGCCCCGGCGAGGGCGCCGGCCGAGGAGAACGGACAGCGGCCCGCTGCTCCCGTCACCCCCCATCCGCTGCCCAACCAGCGTCAGCACACCGGCGAGCCCCCGCCCGGGCCGGCTTCGCCGGGCTCTGCGCGGGGATCCGGGGGACGCACGTTGCGCCGCCGGGTTCCCCAGGCCCACCTGGCCCCCGAACTGCAGCGCCCGTCCGACGTCGAGGACGGGGAGCCCGTCCCGCGGGAGGACGGGGGAGCAGCCAGCGCCCTGTCGCGTTACCAGGCGAGCAGGCAGGCCGCGCAGGCGAGCGTCGAGAACTCGGTGGACCGGACAGGAGAAGGCGCATGAATGGGCAGCGGGGGCAGCTCGACTGGCTTCTCGTCGAGTTCGTCCGGGACACGCCCGGTGTGGTCCACGGTGTTGTCGTCTCGGGCGATGGCCTCCGGCTCGCGACGTCGCCCGGGGTCGGCGTAGCGCTCGGCGACCAGCTCGCCGCCGCCGCGTCCGGACTGGTCAGCCTTGCGCGGGGCACTGCGCATCTGCTCAGCGCCGGGCCGGTCACCCAGACCATCCTCGAGATGGCGGGCGGCTACCTCTTCGTGACCTCGGTCAGCCAGGGCGCGGCGCTGGCGGTGTTCGCCGACCGGCGCTGCGACATGGGCATGGTTGGCTACGAGATGACGATGCTCGCGAGCCGGGTCGGGCACGCGCTCACTCCCGCGCCGCGCACGAGCGCGGGCGAATAGCGTGGCCGAGTTCGACGACTACGGCGGAGCCGACCAGATGCAGGGCGGCCGGGTGGTGCCCGTGTACGCCCTCACCGGTGGTCGTACCCGCTCCAGTCGCGGCCCGGACATGCCGGTCGAGACGCTCGTGACGGCGACGGCGACGTCCGCAGGGGGGCGGGCCGGCGATCTCCGACTCGAGTACCGCGCGACGGTCGAGCTGGCCGAGCGGCCGATCTCGATCGTCGAGATCGGCGCGATGCTCGGCGTTCCGGTCGGTGTGGCGCGTGTCCTGGTCAGCGACCTGGTCGACGCCGGATACCTCGCGGTGCACCTGCCCCCGTCGAGCTCCGGTGGCGGTCCCGCTCCGGAAATTCTCGAAAGGCTCTTGGAGGGACTGCGTGCACGGTGAGCCGGATGAGCTGATCCCGCTGAAGGTGCTGATCGCCGGCGGGTTCGGAGTGGGCAAGACGACGCTCGTGCGCTCTCTCTCGGAGATTCCGCCATTTCTCACGGAGCAGGCGATGACGGCGGCGTCGATCGGTGTCGACGACGCCGACGCGGTGCCGGGCAAGACCACGACGACCGTCGCCATGGACTTCGGTCGAATGACGGTGGACGAGTCGCTGATCCTGTACCTGTTCGGGACGCCTGGACAGTCGCGGTTCTGGTTCATGTGGGACGAGCTCGCCCGCGGGGCGGTCGGCGCCGTGGTGCTGGTGGACCTGCGCCGGGTGGACGACTGCTTCGCGGCCATCGACTACTTCGAGAACCGGCGGCTTCCGTTCGTCGTGGGGGTGAATCGCTTCCCCGGCGCGGACGAGTACGACCAGGAGACCGTCCGCGACGCGCTCGCGCTGCCGCCGGACTGCCCGCTGGTGTGGATGGATGCCAGAGACCCGGAGTCGGGCAGCGCCGCCCTGGTGGCGCTCGTCGAGCACGCGCTCGCCCGCACTGCCGTGCCCCGCTGACTACTGCCCCTACCTGGGCCAGGCCGAGGCCTTCCAGGCGCCGGGGCCGGGACGCAGCGGGGTGCGGAACCGGACCGAGGGGTCCGACCAGCGGTCGCGGGCGGCCGGTGCAGGCGCAGGCGCGGACGTGGTGGTGGCGAGCGCCACGGTCAGCGCGGCGAGCTCGGCGTCGTCCGGCTCGCCGCGCACCACCCGGAACAGGGCCCGGCGCTCCTCGGGTGTGGCCGCTCGCGCGTCGCTCACAGTGTCCGCGGGGACTCCGCTCCGCTCCGTCACAGGGGAATGTTCCCGTGCTTGCGCGCCGGTACGGCTTCGCGCTTGGTCGCCAGCAGCCGCAGGGCCCGTCCGACATACCCGCGGGTGTGCGACGGCGGGATCACGCCGTCGATGTAGCCGCGGTCGGCGGCGATGTAGGGGTTGGCGAGGGTGTCCTCGTACTCCTGCTGCAGCTCCGCGCGGCGGGCCGCCAGCTCGTCGCCCTCGAAGTTCGCGAGCTCCTTGCGGTAGAGGATGCTCACCGCGCCCGCGGAGCCGGTGACGGCGATCTGGGCGGTCGGCCAGGCCACGTTCACGTCGGCGCCGAGGTGCTTGGACCCCATCACGTCGTACGCGCCGCCGTACGCCTTGCGCGTGATCACGGTGATCTTCGGGACGGTGGCCTCAGCGTAGGCGTAGATCAGCTTCGCACCGCGGCGGATGATCCCGTTCCACTCCTGCTCGGTGCCGGGCAGGAAGCCAGGGACGTCCACGAACGTCACCACGGGCACGTTGAACGCGTCGCAGGTGCGGACGAACCGAGCGGCCTTCTCCGAGGCGTCGATATCGAGGCAGCCGGCGAACTGCGTGGGCTGGTTCGCCACGATCCCGACCGACGTGCCATCGATCCGGGCGAACCCGACCACGATGTTGGGCGCGAACAGCTCGTGGACCTCGAGGAACTCGCCGTCGTCCACGACCCGGTTCACGACCTCGCGGATGTCGTAGGGCTGGTTCGGCGAGTCCGGGATGATCGAGTCGAGCTCGAGGTCGGTGTCGGTGAGCCCGTCGGCGATCGAACCCGCCGTCGGCTCCGGGGCCGGGTAGGCGGGCGGCTCCGACAGGTTGTTCGACGGCAGGAACGACAGCAGTTCCTTGACGTAGGAGAACGCGTCGGCCTCGTCGTCGGCGAGGTAGTGGGCAACACCGGACTTGGTGTTGTGCGTGCGGCCGCCACCGAGGTCCTCGAAGTCGACCTCCTCGCCGGTGACCGTCTTGATGATGTCCGGGCCGGTGATGAACATGTGGCTGGTGCCGTCGACCATCACCGTGAAGTCGGTGATCGCGGGGGAGTACACCGCCCCGCCCGCGCACGGGCCCATCACCAGCGAGATCTGCGGCACGACCCCGGAGCTGCGCACGTTGCGCACGAAGATCTCGCCGTAGAGGCCGAGCGCGACCACACCCTCCTGGATGCGCGCGCCGCCGCCGTCGTTGATCCCGATGACCGGGCAGCCGATCTTGGTGGCGAGGTCCATCACCTTGACGATCTTCTCGCCGTAGACCTCGCCGAGCGCGCCGCCGAACACCGTGGCGTCCTGGCTGAACACCGCCACCGGGCGGCCGTCGATCGTGCCCGTGCCCGTGACCACCCCGTCGCCGAAGGGGCGCTTCTCCTGCATCCCGAAATTCGTGGAGCGGTGCCGGGTGAGGGCGTCGAGCTCGACGAACGACCCGGGATCGAGAAGCTGCTCGATGCGCTCGCGGGCCGTCTGGCGGCCCTTGGCGTGCTGGCGCTCAACCGCGACTTCGGAACCGGCGTGCACAGCCCCGTCGATCCGCTGGTAGAGGTCGGCCAGCTTGCCTGCGGTCGTGTGGATGTCGGGCTCGTCGGCGGCGCCGCCGGGCGCGTCGCCGAGCGGCTCCGTTGCTGCGCTCATGGCCGCTTAGCCTAGCCAGCGTCGGCCGTTCGGGGCCGCGACGAGCGTCACGCCCGGCGGGGTCCGGTCACGTCCGCCGACCGGATGCCGCCGCCCGCCGCCGGTGCCACTCGAACGCCCTGATCAGGCATCGCGCGGCGGTAGCGTCCTCTGGCATGAACCGGACCGCCCAGCCGCTGGACGTGGACCGGCTGCGCGGCGGGCTCAAGGGGCCGTGGGCGCGGCTCGACCTCGTCGAACGCACCGGCTCCACCAACGCCGACCTCCTCGCCGCGGCGGCTGCGGGCGCTCCGGACCGCACGGTCCTCGTCGCCGAGCACCAGGAAGCGGGCCGGGGCCGGCTCGCCCGCAGCTGGGTGGCCCCGCCCGGCTCGGGCATCACCCTCAGCGTGCTGCTGCGACCCGTCGGCATCCCAGCGTCGCGATTCGCGTGGCTGCCGCTGCTCGCCGGTCTCGCGGTGCTCGACACCGTGCGTGAGCTGACCTCGGTGCCTACCGGCCTGAAGTGGCCCAACGACCTGCTGCTCGGCGCGCAGCAGCGCAAGGCGGCCGGGATCCTCGCCGAGGTGGCCGACGCCGCGCGGCCCGCCGTCGTGGTCGGGATCGGCATGAACGTCGGAGCGGCGCCGCCCGACCAGCCCGGCGCCACCTCGCTGGCCGCCGAGGGCGCGATCGTCGACCGCGAGCAGGTGCTCACCGCGCTGCTCACCCACCTCGCCGAGCGGGAGTCGCGCTGGCGCGCGGGACGCGGAGACGCCGACGCCACGCGGCTGCGCGCCGATTACCGAGCGGCTTGCGCCACCCTGGGGTCCGAGGTGCGGGTGGAGCTGCCAGGGGGCGCCGCGTTGCACGGCATCGCGGAGGACGTCGACCCCGACGGACGCCTGCTCCTGCTCGACCCGGCCGGCCACCGACGCGCCGTGGCCGCAGGTGACGTGGTTCACCTGCGGCCGTCCGTCTGAGCACTACTCTCAGCCGGGTGGCCTACCCGGACGAGGTGCTCGTCGAGGGCGAGCAGGTGGTCATCCACAAGCACCCGCACTGGAAGATGCTGGTGCTGCCCGTGCTCGTGTTGCTCCTCGTGGTCGCGGCGGGGAGCTTCCTCGCCGCTCTGGTGAGCGCGCAGAGCTGGGCGCCGTGGGTGTGGCTGGTGCTCGGCGTCGTCGGGCTCGCGCTGATCATCAGGTTCACCGTCGTGCCCGTCGTCCGCTGGCGCACCACGCACTTCGTGGTGACGAACCGGCGTGTGCTGGTGCGGGAGGGGGTGTTCACGAGGCAGGGAATCGACATCCCCATGAGCCGCATCAACAGCGTGCAGTTCCGCCACACGCTGCTCGAACGTCTGGTCGGGTCGGGCACACTCGTCATCGAGTCGGCGTCGGACGAGCCGCTGGAGTTCGAGGACGTCCCCGGCGTGGAACGGGTGCACGCAATGCTCTACAGCGAGGTGGCCGATGAAGTCCCCTAGGGCCCTGCCGATGACGGTGCTGGCCGCCGGGCTGCCGGAGCAGGTCACGATCTACGAGGTGGGTGCGCGCGACGGACTGCAGAACGAGTCGGCTGTGCTGCCCACCGAGGTGAAGGCGGAGTTCCTGCACCGACTCGCCGGGGCGGGGCTACGGGTTCTGGAGGCCACGAGCTTCGTGCACCCGAAGTGGGTGCCACAGCTCGCCGACGCCTCCGACCTGCTGCTGCGCCGGCTGGTGCGCACCGAGGGCGTCGACTACCCGGTGCTCGTGCCCAACGAGCGCGGCCTCGACCGCGCCCTGGACGCGGGTGTGCAGCACATCGCGATCTTCGCGAGCGCGACGGAGACCTTCGCGAAGCGCAACCTCAACCGCACCCTCGACGAGCAGTTCACGATGTTCGAGCCGGTCGTCAGGCGCGCACTCGCCGGGGGTCTGCGGGTGCGCGGGTACCTGTCGATGTGCTTCGGCGACCCGTGGGAGGGCCCGGTTCCCCCCGACCAGGTGGCCGCTGTAGCGCGCAGGCTCGCGGAGATGGGCTGCCACCAGCTCTCCCTCGGCGACACCATCGGCACCGGCACCCCCGGCCACGTCGACGCCGTGCTCGACGCCTGTGTCGCAGCGGGCGCCCCGATCCGCCAGCTCGCGGTGCACTTCCACGACACCTATGGGCAGGCCCTGTCCAACACCCTCGCCGCGCTGCGCCGGGGCGTCACCACCGTGGACGCGAGCGCGGGCGGGCTCGGTGGCTGCCCCTACGCGGAGTCGGCCACCGGCAACCTCGCCACCGAGGACCTCGTCTGGATGCTCGACGGCCTCGGCGTCGCCCACGGCGTGGACCTCGACACCCTCGTCGCCACCAGCGTGTGGATGGCCGAGCGACTGGGCCGCCCGTCGCCGTCGCGGGTGGTGCGGGCACTGGCGGGCTGAGCGGCCCTGGGGGTTACGGCGCGGGGAGCGGGAACTGTCGGTCCGGTGCGGCAGACTGTGCGTGATCGACCGAGGAGGTGCGCGCGTGGCGATGCCGTTTCCCCGAGGACTCTTGTCCCTGGAGGACTGGGACGCCCTGCCCGAGGACAGCTCGGCGCACTACGAGCTGCAGGAGGGCGTGCTCGTCGTGTCGCCGAAACCGGCCCGGATGCACCAGAAGGCGATGACGCGCCTGGTGGGACAGATCGACTCGCAGTGCCCGCCGTCGTGGGAGGCGGTCGCCGATTTCGAGGTTCTCGTGCAAGCAGAGGCGTTGCCCACCGTTCGCGCCCCTGATGTCGTGGTGGCGCGCACCGGCGGCTCGGAGAAGCGCGCTCCCGCCGATGAGGTCATCCTCGCCGTCGAGATCATCTCGCCCGGTTCCCGCAAGGTCGATCTGCATTTCAAGACGTTCGAGTACGCCGATGCGGGGATTCCGCACTACTGGGTCGTCGACCTCGACCCGCCCGCCCCGTCGATCACGGTTTTCGGCCTCGGCGCCCCGGGCGACGGCTACGTCGAGAGCCAGCGGGCTGTCACGGGCAAGCTGGTCGTCACCGAGCCGTTCCCGCTCACGATCGACATCGCGCGGCTCGCCGACTAGGACGGCGCGACTCGCTCCCGGGTGCCGAACATCCCGGTGAACGTGCTGCGGAACACCACCTCGTCGCCGCGGTGCATCCAACCGCGCAGCTTCACCAGGCCCATCGTCGGCCGGCTGCGCGACACGCGCGCCTCCACCACCTCCATCGAGGCGCGCAGCTCGTCACCCGCGAACACCGGTGCCGGCCAGGCGATCTCCTCGCCGCCGGGCGACCCGAGTGCGGCCGCGCGGGTGAGCACCGCGTCCACGTAAGTGCGCATCCACAGCCCGGCCGTGAACCAGCCGGACGCCGCGAGCGCGCCGAACACCGACTCCTTCCCCGCCTGCTCGTCCACGTGGAAGGGCTGCGGGTCGAAGCGGCGGGCGAACGCCACCATCTCCTCGCGGTCCACCACCACCGTGCCGAGGTCGAAGACGCGACCGGGCGCGAAGTCCTCGAAGGCAAGCTCCGGTGCCATCGTCAGCGCCCCACGATCTGCAGCACGGCCTCGTGGACACGCCCGTTGGAGGAGATCCCGTCGCCGCCCGCGAACGTCGGCGTGCCCGTGAGGTCGGTGAGTTTGCCGCCCGCCTCGGCGAGGATCGGTACCAGCGCCGCGAGGTCCCAGGCGTTCGCCTCCGGGTCGACGGCCACGTCGATCACACCCTCCGCCACCAGGCAGTGCTGCCAGAAGTCGCCGAACGCGCGGCTCACCCAGCACGCGTCGACGAGCCGCAGGTAGCGCTCACGCGTGCCCTGCTCCCCGAACGTCTGGAGGTCGGTGGTGGACAGGTAGGCGTCGCCGAGGTCGGTGACCCCGGACACGGCGATGCGGCGTGGCGGCCCGCCCGGCGCATCCGACGTCCAGGCGCCCGCGCCCGTGGCCGCCCACCAGCGCTTGCCCAGCGCGGGAGCGCTCGCCACGCCGACCACGGGCTCACCGTGCACCGTCAGCGCGATCAGGCTCGCCCACGCCGGCATGCCGCGAGAGAAGTTCTTCGTGCCGTCGATCGGGTCGAGGACCCACCCACGCCCCGACTCCGGCACCTCGCCGCCGCGCTCCTCGCCGAGCACGGCGTCGCCGGGGCGCTCGGTCGCGATCAGCCGCCGCAGCGCGTCCTCGGCTGTAGTGTCGGCGTCGGTGACGGGCGTGCGGTCCGGCTTGCGCGTGACCTGCAGATCCGCGGCACGGAACCGGTCGATGGTGATCGCGTCGGCCGCGTCGGCCAACCGCAGGGCGAGCTCCAGATCGCTGTCCACGTCCGCAGAGCCTGCCGCACCCGGTCAGGAACGGGGCGCCAGGCCGTCGAGGATCTCCACCGTCTCGGCGGGATGGATCTGGAACCGCAGGTGGCTGCTGGCCACCGAGTGCACGTCGAACGGGTTCTCGGGCGTCAGCGCGTCGGCCTCCGCGATGAACCGGTCCTGCAGCGCGAGCGGCATCGCCCGGTCCTCGGTGAGGCGCACGTAGGTGTGCGGGACACGGCCCCAGGTGGCGGCGTCGGCGCGGACGGCCTGCTCGTCGACGACGAGCGCCTCGTCCGGCTCCTGGGTGTGCAGGTAGGCGATCAGCTCCTCGCGGGTGCCGTCGGCCAGCACAGCGGCCTGCAGGATGTCGAGGTGCCCCGGGTCGCCCGTGCGCCAGTTGAGGCGGATCGCGCCGATGTCCGCCGGGTTCGCGACGGCGATCGCGCCGCCGACCTCGGCGAGGAGGCTCCCGGCGTGCTCCGGGGCCGCCGAGTACTCGCTCGCCGTGGCGTCGACGCAGCACCACGCGGAGACGTAGACGATCCGCTGGAGCAGGTCCGGCACGACGTTGGCGACCGCGGTGACGGTCAGCCCGCCGCGGCTGGCGCCGACCAGGACGACCGGGCCGTGCTCGGCGGCCCGGCGTACGACCTCGGAGACGGCCGCGACGTCGTCGGCTGTGCTGATGCCGGCCATGCCACTCGGGGCCTTGGCGAGGGCGGAGAGGTCCTGCGGGCCCAGGTACCCGGTGGGGATCGTCGCGCCGAGGCCGTGCCCCGGGAGGTCGACGGCCACGGTCCGGTGCCCGCGCAGGGCGAGCTCGCGGGCCGTCGGCGCCCACACCGCCGAGCTGCAGAACGCTCCGTGGACGAGGACGAAGGTGGTGGTCACGTCTCGACACCCTGCCATGCGGGCTCCTCCTGACCGCGCACCGGCCAAGGGGGCGTACCGGTCGGATAGGGCATGCGGGCTGGTTCCCAGCCGACCAGGGGCGATACGGCCTAGGCTGCGGACATGACCACCGTCCTGCTCGCCGAGGACGACGGCGCTATCGCGGAGCCGCTCTCCCGCGCCCTGCAACGTGAGGGCTACGAGGTCGAGGTTGCGATCGACGGCGTCGCCGCGCTGGACCGCGTGCGGCGCGGACACGTCGACCTCCTCGTGCTCGACCTCGGGCTGCCCGGCATGGACGGCCTCGAGGTCTGCCGCCGGGTGCGGCTCGACGCGCCCGACCTCCCGGTGCTGATGCTCACTGCCCGAACCGACGAGGTGGACTTCGTGGTCGGCCTCGACGCCGGCGCCGACGACTACGTCGGGAAGCCGTTCCGCCTGGCCGAGCTACTGGCCAGGGTTCGGGCGCTGCTGCGCAGGCTCACCCCGGAGGCCGTCGAGGTCGGGGGAGTGCGGATGGAGCTGTCGGGCCGCCGGGTTCTCGTCGACGGCACCGAGGTGGGCCTTGCCAACAAGGAGTTCGAACTGCTGCGTGTGCTACTGCTCCGCGCGGGCCAGGTGGTCACGCGCGAGGAGATCCTGCGTGAGGTCTGGAACGACCCGGAGATGAAGACCTCCAAGACGCTGGACATGCACATGTCCTGGCTGCGCCGCAAGATCGGCGGTGAGCGCCGGATCGCCACGGTGCGCGGCGTCGGCTTCCGGTTCAATCACGACTGACGGCGCCGAACAATGCGTCGTCGGATCCTTCAGTCAACGTTGCTCGTAGTCGCGATCACCGCGCTGGTGCTCGGCGGCCCGCTTGCGATCACCACCTGGCAGCTCGTGGAGGACCTGCACCGGGCCTTTCTGACCACACGGCTCGAGCAGATCGCCCACGGGCTCGACACACCTGGTGAACCGAACAAGATCGACACCACCGCCATCCGGCTGGCCGTGCCGCCCGACGGCCGCCTGATCGTGGAGCAGGCGGGGCAGCCCGACTTCATCATCGGCAGGGACGTCGGAGCGGACCCGATGTCGGTGCGGCTGCCGTTCGGCCCGGGCGGCACGCTCACCATCGAGGAGCCGCTCTCGTCGATGCGCACCGAGCAGGTGCAGGTCACACTCGTGGTCCTGCTGCTCGTGGTGCTGTCGGTCGCCACCGGGGCGGTGGTGGCCACGGTCACAGCCCGCCGCCTGGCCGAGCCGTTGCGCGGCGTCGCCGACCGCGCCGCGCGCCTAGGCGCCGGCGACTTTCGCAGCGTGAAGGAGCGGCACGGGATCCCGGAGCTGGACCGCGTGTCGGACGTGCTCGACGGCTCCGCGATCGCGCTCGCCGAGCTGGTGCAGCGGGAGCGCGCGCTGGTCGGCGACGTGTCCCACCAGCTGCGGAGCCGACTGACCGCGCTTCAGCTGCGGCTCGACGTCCTGGCGTCCCACCCCGACCCCACGGCCCGAGAGGAGGCGCTCGCCGCGCTGGAGCAGACCGAGCGGCTGTCCGGTGTGCTGGACGAGTTGCTGGAGGCGGCCAGGGCGGCCCGCGCGGCCGGGGCCGAGCCACAGGACCTCAAGGAGGGCCTCACCGTCGTCGCGGACGAGTGGCGTCCCGCGCTGCGCGCCGCAGGCCGCACCCTGAAGTTCCGCGTGCCCGACGGCCTGCTCGCCCGGGTCACGCCCGCCCGCATCCGGGAGGCCGTCGGGGCGCTGGTGGACAACGCGCTCCAGCACGGGGCAGGCACGGTCACGCTCAGCGCACGCGCCACGGAGAACAGCCTGGTCATCGAGGTCGCCGACATCGGGCCCGGAGTGCCGGAGGAGCTGGTGCCGCACGTGTTCGACCGGGGTGTCTCGGTCGGGTCGTCCACGGGGCTCGGCCTTGCGCTCGCTCGCGCGCTGGTCGAGGCCGACGGGGGGCGGCTGGAGCTCTCCAGGGCCCGGCCCCCGGTGTTCACGATCTTCCTGCCCGCCGCTCGCGCCGACGACGTGGTGACGGCCCCGCGCCCGGCGACCATCCCCCGCTGACGGCCTGCCCGGTCAGCCCGTCGGGACCTGGCGGCGCGCGCCCTTGTCGGGGAACACGTAGCGGCGGAAGGCCCACCAGCGGAACGCCATGCCGGCGAGCACGCCGAGGATCTGGCCGCTGACGAAGTCGGCGATCTCCTGGGTGAGCAGGCTCACGGCCGGCTCCTGCAGGTCGAAGACGTAACGCGAGATGGCGAGTGGCGCGGTGTAGACCGCCACACCGATGCCGCTGATCAGGAAGAACAGCGCGGCCTCGTGGTGGCGCTCGCGCCCGCCCCGGGTGCGGAAGGACCACTCGCGGTTGAGCACGTACGAGAGAATCGTCGCCACGAGCACCGCGATGATCTTCGCCGTGAGCGGCTTCTCGTCCAGCACCGTGCTCTTGAGGAACAGGAACACCGCGGTATCGATCACCCATGTGGTGCCGCCGACGAGTGCGAACTTCACCAGTTCACGGTGCTTGATCGCCACGTCGCGATACGGCTGAGGGATGATCGCGAGCGCCGACTCGACCACTGACACCTGCTCGATCGTGCCAGACGCCCGGTCCGCCGACCGGTGCAGGTAGTGTTTGACCACCGTGGACGCGCTCGATTCCCCCCAACTCCCCGTCGTCGGCATGGTCGGCGCGGGGCAGCTGGCCCGCATGACCCACCAGGCCGCGATCGCCCTCGGGCAGTCGCTGCGGGTGCTCGCTGTCGACGCCGGTGACCCTGCCGCACTCGTCTGCCGCGACGTCCGCATCGGCGCGGTCACCGACCTCGACGCGATGCGCGCGTTCGCCCGCGGCACGTCGGCCGTCACGTTCGACCACGAGCAGGTGCCGCAGGAGCACCTCCGCGCGCTCGTCGCCGACGGCGTGGCGGTCCATCCCGGTCCGGACGCGCTGCTGCACGCCCAGGACAAGCTCGTGATGCGCCGTAGGCTCGCCTCGATCGGTGCTGCCATCCCCGAGTTCACCGAGGTCACCGACCCTGCCGACGTCGAGCGGTTCGGTGCGGAGCACGGGTGGCCGGTGGTGCTCAAGGCCGTCCGCGGCGGCTACGACGGCCGCGGCGTCTGGATGCTCGACGCCCCCGCGCCCGAGCTCGTGGCCGAGCTGCTGGCTGCAGGCACGCCGCTGATGGTCGAGCAGGCCGTGCCGATGCGCCGCGAGCTGGCCGCGCTCGTGGCGCGCTCCCCGTACGGACAGGCCGCGGTATGGCCGGTCGTGGAGACGGTGCAGGAGGACGGGCAGTGCGTGCAGGTCCTCGCGCCCGCCCCCGGCCTCGACGAGGACGTCGCCGCCGGCGCGCAGCAGCTCGCGCTGCGGATCGCGGGCGAGCTGGGCGTCACCGGCCTGCTCGCGGTGGAGCTCTTCGAACACACCGACGGCTCGCTGATCGTCAACGAGCTGGCGATGCGCCCGCACAACTCCGGGCACTGGACGATCGAGGGCTCGGTCACCTCGCAGTTCGAGCAGCACCTGCGCGCGGTGCTCGACTATCCCCTCGGGGCCACCACGGCCACCGCACCGGCGGCGGTGATGTCCAACGTGCTGGGCGCCGCGGAGCCGCCCGCGATGAGCCTCGACGAGCGGGTGCACCACCTGTTCGCCCGCTTCCCGGACGTGAAGGTGCACCTGTACGGGAAGGCCGAGCGTCCGGCGCGCAAGGTCGGGCACGTCACGGTGCTCGGATCCGACATGGCCGAGGTGCGCCGCCGCGCCGCGCTCGCCGCCACCTGGCTCTCGACCGCTGAGTGGCCGGACGGGTGGTCCCCGCACAGCGGCGCGTCGGGCGGGCGTGCGTCGGATGGGGGCGTCCCGGAGCGAGAGGTCCAACATGCCTGAACCGCTGGTCGGCGTGATCATGGGCAGCGACTCGGACTGGCCGGTGATGAAGGCCGCTGCCGACGCGCTCGCCGAGTTCGAGGTGCCGTTCGAGGTCGGCGTGTACTCCGCGCACCGCACCCCGCAGCGCATGCTCGACTACGCGGCCGGTGCGGCCGCGCGGGGCCTGCGGGTCGTGATCGCCGGGGCCGGCGGGTCCGCGCACCTGCCGGGCATGGTCGCGGCGGCCACCCCGCTCCCGGTGATCGGCGTGCCGGTGCCACTCGCCAAGCTCGACGGGCTGGACTCGCTGCTGTCGATCGTCCAGATGCCGGCGGGGGTTCCAGTGGCGACCGTGGCCGTCGGCGGGGCGCGCAACGCCGGGCTGCTCGCCGTGCGGATTCTCGCGACCGGCGACCCCGCGTTGCTCGCGCGGATGGTGCGGTTCCAGGAAGACCTCGCCGACTCGGTGCTCGCGAAGGACGCGGCGCTGCGGGCCACGGTCGGCGGCTGACAAATCACGTGGCGCGCAGCGGCGCGGCGGTCGTACTGTTGCCGTACACGTGAAAGGAGGTGGTCCAGCGTTGAATAGCTACAGGACTCGTGAGGTGGCTGTCCGCTAGCACCACAGGACACGTTCCGACGGCCAAAGTGGAAGCCGGTGTGGTGCCGGCGAATCCCAGGCAGTCACCCGTGATCCCCGGGCCCGAGCCCGTCCAGCTCGGCTTGCGCAGCGTCCGCTGCGGCCCGGGGATCACGCATGTCCGGACCTCTGCCTTTGTCGGGGGGTCTCCCTACCTGGTCCGGGGCGCGAGCCCCAGTGATCTTCGACGCGGATCGCACGAGCATCGACGGCGTCGGATCACGAGGTCGCGCGAGCGGCCGCTGCAGTGGGGGGACCCTTGTCCATCTCTTTCACCGAGTACCGGTCGTGGCATCGGCCGTTGATGATCATGGTCGCGGCGATGACCTGCCTCGTCGTCGTCGCGAGTGTCGGCCTCCTCGTCGACGGCCGCCAGCTCATGCACGAGTCGATCTGGGCGAAGCCGTTCAAGTTCGGCGTGTCGTTCGTCATCTACGGGGCGACGCTCGCGTGGATGCTGCCGAAGCTGCGCCGGGCCAGGCGCACCATGTGGACGCTCGGAACCGTCTTCGCCGTCACCGGGCTCGTGGACGTCGGATTCATCGCCGTGCAGGCCGCCCGCGGCACCTACAGCCACTTCAACACCAACACCGACCCGTTCAACGCGATCGGCCAGCAGGTCTTCCAGAGCGGCGTGATCGGGCTCTTCGGGGCGAGCCTGATCATCGCCGTGATGCTGCTCTTCCAGCGCGTCGGCGAACCCGCGCTCACGTGGGCGCTGCGCGCGGGGATCGCGTTGGCCGCCGCCGGGATGTTCGTGGCGTTTTTCATCGTCGGTTCGAGTTCGGAGGGCCCGCGGATGGCGCAGGACGCGTACGGCAACGCCGTCAGGCTCTCGGGGCAGCACGGGGTGGGAGTTCCGGACGGCGGCGGCATGCCGATCACGAACTGGAGCGTGGTGGGTGGTGACCTGCGCGTCCCGCACTTCATCGGCCTGCACGCGATCCAGGTCTTCGTGCTCGCGGTGCTGATTCTCGGGGCCCTCGCGGCTCGCGTCACGTGGTTGCGCAGCGAACGTGTGCGTGCCCGGCTGACCGGAGTGGTCATCCTGGGCTACGCCGGGCTGTTCGCGATCACCGCGTGGCAGGCGATGCGTGGCCAACCGCTCGTCCACCCCGATGCTGCTACGTGGGCGGCCGTCGGGGCGACGCTCGCCGTCACCGCGCTGCTGGCCGCCGCAATCGTCGTGGCAGCCCGGCGTACTCCGACAGTTCCGTCCCAGGGCGCGGTGAAGCCGCTCGCACGCCACGGTGCGGCATGAACCGTGCCGGCCGCTCAGAGCCCGAGGCGCTCGACCGCGTCCTCCAGCCGCTTCGCCACCGCGTGTAGCCCGTCGCGCTCCGCGGGCTCGCCGGGCAGCATGCCGCCGAGCCTGCGGAACCGCTCCTTGCAAGCCTCCAACCCGTCGGCCGGGGCACCGTCGGCGAGCCAGGCCCGGAGGGCCAGGTTGTGCGCGGCCACGACCGCGGCCCCGATGACGGCGGCACGCATCTCGCCGTCGGGCTCGTCGGTGAAGCGGCGCCGGAGGTGACGGGTGATCAGCCGCCGGTAGTGGTCGACGCTCGCCGACTCCCGGTCGCGCAGCGCCGGCACCTCGTGCGTGAGCCGGAAGCGCTCGACGGACAGGGCTGGGTTGTCGGCGTAGAGGTCGAAGACGGTCTCGCCCGCCCTGAGCACGAGCGACGCGGCCGGCTCGCTGGGGTGCGCGCTCTCGAAGACCTCCTCGATGCGCGCCAGCCCGGCCTCGTGGTCGGGGGAGACGGCGTCCTCCTTGCCGCGGAAGTAGCGGAAGAACGTGCGGCGCCCGACGCCGGCGGCGGCCGCGATGTCGTCGACGGTGGTCTCCTCGTAGCCGCGCGTGCGGAACAGGCCGACGGCGGCGGCCATCAGTTCCCGCCGGACCTCCGCGCGGCCCTCGGGCGAACGTCCGCGTCGAGTGGCGCCGGTCATGGCACGCAGGGTAGCAAGCTGCTTGATCGATGGCACGCAGTGCCGTTAAGCTGACCGGTATGGACCCGGACTTCGACACCTACCGGCTCAGCGACGAGCACGAGGCCCTGCGGGAGGCGGTGCGCGCCCTCGCGGAGAAGGAGATCGCGCCGTACGCCGCCGAGGTCGACGAGCAGGGCCGCTATCCCGTCGAGGCGCAGAACGCGCTGGTCAAGGCCGGGTTCCACGCCGTCACGATTCCCGAGGAGTACGGCGGCCAGGGCGCCGACGAGCTCGCAGGCTGCATCGTGATCGAAGAGGTGGCGCGGGTCTGCGCGTCCTCGTCGTTGATCCCGGGGGTCAACGGGCTGGGTCTCACGCCGATCCTGCTCTCGGCGTCGCGCGAGCTGAAGCAGCAGGTGTTCCCGTCCATCGCGGCAGGCGACGCGATGATCAGCTACGCGCTGTCGGAGCGGGAGGCGGGCTCCGACGCGGCGTCGATGAAGACCCGCGCGCGCAGGGACGGCGACAGCTGGGTGCTCAACGGCACCAAGTGCTGGATCACCAACGCCGGCGAGTCCACCTGGTACACGGTGATGGCGGTTACCGACCCCGAGAAGAAGGCCAACGGCATCTCCGCGTTCGTCGTGCACCGCGACGACCCCGGCTTCGAGGTGGGCCCCAAGGAACGCAAGCTCGGCATCAACGGCTCCCCGACGCGGGAGATCTACTTCCAGGACTGCACGATCCCCGCCGACCGGATCATCGGGGCCGAGGGCACCGGCTTCAAGACCGCGCTCGCGACGCTGGACCACACCCGCCCGACGATCGGCGCGCAGGCGGTCGGCATCGCACAGGGCGCCCTCGACATCGCGACCGCCTACGTCAAGGAGCGCAAGCAGTTCGGCAAGCACCTGGCCGAGTTCCAGGGCCTGCAGTTCATGCTCGCCGACATGGCGATGAAGGTGGAGGCCGCGCGCCAGCTCGTCTACGTCGCCACCTCGCGCGCGGAGCGCGGCGAACCCAACCTCGGCTTCATCTCGAGTGCGGCGAAGTGCTTCGCCTCCGACACGGCGATGAGCGTGACGACCGACGCCGTGCAGCTGCTCGGCGGCGCCGGCTACACGAAGGACTTCCCGGTGGAGCGCATGATGCGCGACGCGAAGATCACCCAGATCTACGAGGGCACCAACCAGATCCAGCGAATGGTGATGGCGCGTTCCCTGCTCAAGTGAGGTGACCCTGCAGTCCAGCGCGGCCGGCCCGACCCCGACGGCCGACTCTTCGGGCAATTCACTTCCCGGACCCATCGCGACGAAGCCTACGAGCCGAGGAAAGTAGCCCGGTGTTGACACCGAGAGGCGCCGAAGGGCGTCATGCGCCTAGCAGGGGCTGGTCTCAGGCTGAGGGCCGGGGTACGCGCTACAGCACGCCCCAGAGCGTGAGCGTGAGCACGGCGAGGATGACCAACACCAGGACGACGGCCACGGCCAGGGCGGCATAGTAGAACACGGCGATGTAGAACACGGCGATCTCGCCTCCATCAGCAGCGTGGGATCGGGGCATCGAGCACGGCGATCCACCCGATACCGCTGGTCCGTGCCTGTCCATCGTGGTCAGTCCGAGGTTTGTTAACGGGCTACCGCGCCACGCCGGTCGCGGCTGCCCGCGCACTCGCGGCCCTGCTGCGGGTCACTACGCACTTCGGGGTAACAGGTCTCGGAGGTCGCGGGCGTCTCGTGCTGCATCCGACTCAGCCGTCGGCCTCCTCCGCCTCGACCCACGCGGTTAGCTCAGGCGGATCGTTGTGCGTTCCGTTGTCGCCTTGCGCTCCAGCGCCGCCTCGTCGGCGCCCCGCACCTGCACCAGCGACGCCTCCGCCGCCAGCACCGCGAGCAGGCCGTCCATCAGGCCCTCCGCGGTGTTCCACTCCAGCGTGGAGAGCACCCGGTCGGTCCGGCCGAGGCCCAGCTCGCCCGCGCGGGCCCGGGCGGCGGCCAGCACCTCGGCCACGGTGGCCCCGGCCAGCGCCGGCGCGTCGTCCGGCACGGGCGACCACGGGGCGAAGTCATCGCCCTGCAGCCGCACCTCCGTGGCGAAGTCGATCGCCCCGCTCGGGAGGCCGGAGATGCCCTTGCCGAACGCGTCGAGCGACAGCGCCACCACACCGCCCGAGGGCTCGGCGGCCAGCGCGAGTCCGATGCGGTCGGCGTCGCAGAGCACCCAGTCGGCGTCCGCCGGCTCCGCGACGACCTCAGCGCCGCACCACCACGCGGCGAGCAGCACGGCGGCGGTCTGCCAGTGCGCGGGCAGGAGCAGCGCGATCCGGGCGCCCGGTTCGACGTCGCACTCCTCGCGCAGCAGGTTGGCCGCCTTCGCCGCCCAGTTGGCGGTGGTGGTGCCGCTCAGCTCGATGCGCTCGCCCGTGGCGTCGTCGTAGTAGGTGATCAACGGACGGGCGGCGGCGCTGCCCGTTCGCAAGGGGCCCAGCAGGGCTGAGGTGAGTGTCACGCGCCCACCGTAGGTCAGTCGATGCAGGGAACTCCGGCCGCCGTGATCGGGTCGGTCGGCGCGGGCTCGCTGGGCGGGGGCGGCGGTGTCGCGGTGGTGCCGGCGGGGAGCACCGCGGCGTCGAAGTCGGCGCCGAGCACCACGTGCAGGTGGCCGCGGGTGACCGTGTCGTCGTGCTCCACGTCGATGTCGCCGAGCTGCTCGGCCACCGCGTGCGCGGCGTCGGAGTCAGGATTGGTGTAGCGCACCACGGACGTCGGCGTGGGCTCGGTGTTGTCGACGGTGCCGCCGGCGAAGCCGAGTTCGCGCATCCGCGAGGCGACTTTCCCGGCCAACCCGGGGAGGTCAGAGCCATTGCGTACGTCGACGACGTACCGCGCCGCGATCACGTCGACGGTCGGCGGCGGCTGCGAGGGTGGCGGCGGGGCGTTGCGCGCGGCCTCGGCGGCGGCCTCCTGCTGCGCGATCCGCTGCTCGACGAACGCGCTGACGTCCCGCGGGTCGACCAGCACCACGTCGCCACGCGCGTTGGACTCCTGCCCGGTCGTCGGGATCGTGACGAACTCGAGGTTCCCGGCCGCGAGGTCGGCGGCTTGCTGCGCGAACGAGAGGAGGTCCCAGCCGCTGTCGATCACGAGTGACTCCTGCGCGACCTCGACGAGTGCGTTCAGCGTGGTGGGGGACGTGAGCGTGCCGGCGGAGAGGACCTTGTCGGCGACCGCGCCGAGGAACACCTGCTGGCGGCGGATCCGGGAGAGGTCGCCGTCGGGCAGCCCGTGCCGCTGCCGTACGAACGCCAGCGCGGCCGCCCCGGAGATCGTCTGCGGGCCTGCAGGGAAGTCGGCGCCGGAGAGCACCTCGTGCACCGGTTCGCGCAGGCAGACGTCGACGCCGCCGATCGCGGTGGTGAGGTTGTAGAAGCCGAGCAGGTTGATCTCGGCGTAGTGGTCGATCTGCTGGCCCGCGAGCTGCTCCACGGTGCGGATCAGCGTGCTGCGGCCCTCCTGGGCCGACTCCGTCTCGACTTGGCGCCGGTCGCGCACACCGTCGCGCACGAGCCGGTCGGCGGCCAGCGCCTTCGTCGCCGGGTACGCCGCGTTGATCTTGTCTCGGCGGTAGCCGGGAATGTTGACGTAGCTGTCGCGCGGGATCGAGAAGGCGACCGCGGCGCCGCCGCCATCGGGCACGTGCAGCAGGATGATCGTGTCGGAGTTCAGCACGCCGATGTCGGGGCCGCTGCTGAGCATCCGCTGCACCTCGTCCGGCAGCGGGTTGCCCTGCGCGTCCGTGCGGCTGTCCACTCCGACCAGGAGGATGTTCTGCGCTCCGTCGTTGTTGCCCCCGGAGATGACGTCGGTAGTAATGATCCCGGCGGTGAAGTCGCGGTAGAGGCCCCAGGCGGTGCCGGTCAGCACCATCACCAGCGTCGAGCCGATCACGGTGGCCGTCCTGAGCCGCTGCCGCAGGGTAGGCCGCCGCTTCGGCGGGCGCGGGGGCTTGGACCCGGTGGCCCGCGGCCGGCGGGGCGGCTGCCGCCGGGGAGGACCGCTGTCCTGGCGGCCCTCGCCGGCGCCTGCGACACTCGCCCTCGTGGAGTACCCGGCCGGTTGGCGGCGCCCGTACGGGTTGCCAGGCGTGCTCGACGAGGACACGGATCGGCGCCCCCCACCCTCCACGGAGTACCTCCACTTCCGGCCGTCGTCGTCTCCTAGGGTGCATCACCGGGCGCGCGCCGTCCGTCGTACAGAGCGCGTGTCGCGGATGACCTGTGATCGCCGCCGTCGTAACACAGCGTCACCTAGGTGCGCGGCCTGGGTGGAGAGGGGAGCCCGCGTTGCCCGAGCAGCTGTCGCTGTTGTTGCCGGTCTGGGCCGGTGACCGGCCCGACTTCCTCAGCGATGCGTTTCGCTCGTCGGTGCACGAGCAGACCCGCCAACCGGACCAGGTCGTCATCGTGCGTGACGGTCCGGTGCCGCCGGCCCTCGCGGCCCGCATCGCGGAGCTGGCCGCGGCGAGCCCCGTGCCGGTGGAGGTCGTCGAGCTCGAGAAGAACGTGGGGCTCGGCCCGGCGCTCGACGCGGGGCTCGCAGCGTGCAAGTACGACGTCGTCGCGCGCATGGACGCCGACGACATCTCGCTCCCGCACCGGTTCGCCGTCCAGATGCCGATCATCGAGTCGGGCGTGGACATCGTGGGCTCGGGGCTGCTGGAGTTCGGCACCCACCCCGACGACGTCATCGGCACCCGGACCCCGCCGACCGACCCGGACGACATCCGCGCGCGGGCCCGGTTCGCCGACCCGTTCAACCACCCGACCGTGGTGTACCGCCGTGCGGTCGTGAAGGCGGTCGGCGGCTACACCGACTTCGCGCTGATGGAGGACTACCTCCTCTGGGTCAAGATGATCGTCGCGGGCGCGCGGGTGGCCAACGTGGCCGAGCCGCTGGTCAAGTACCGCGTCGGGGCCGGCGCCTACGCCCGGCGGGGCGGGCGCGCCCAGCTGCGCGCCGAGCTCGCCATCCAGCGCAGGTTCCGCGCCTTCCGGTTCACGACGAGGGCCCAGTTCGTGCGCAACGTGCTCGTACGCGGCGGTTACCGGCTCGTCCCCGAGAGCGTGCGCCGGTTCGCCTACCGGCGGATCATTGCCACCTACCGCGCGTGACGACGTGAGGCCACGGTGGCACGATCGGTCCGCTCGAAGGAGGGAACGTCGATGACCGAGCCGGCAGCGTCGCCACCGGAACCCCTCGCCACGGAAGGCGCTGCCCTTCTCGCGGCGGGCCGGGCGCTGGACGCGGTGGAGGTGCTGCGGCACGCCGTCGCGGCGGGGGAGTACTCCGCTCCCGACCTGCTGGTCCGTGCGTACCTCGACAGCGGGAGCTGGCGCGCCGCCGACGAGTGGCTCACCCCCCTCGTCCAGCAGGGGCACGTGCGGTTCGCCGGGCGGCTGGGTGTGGCGCTCGCGGAACTGGGTGACAACGAGCGCGCCGAGGAGATGCTGCGGCTGGCCGTCGAGCACGGCGAGGTCGCGGCCGCCAACGACCTCGCGATCCTGATGCGCGACGAGGGCAGGCTGTCCGAGGCCGTGCAAGTGCTCGCGCACGTGGCCGACACCGGCGACATGCAGGCCGCTGCCAACATCATCCAGCTGCACCTGGAGGCGGGCGACCTTCCCGCGGCGGCCGCCGCTGCCGAGGCGTACGCCGACGAGCACCGACCCGACACGATCGTGGCGCTGGCCGACGTCCGCGCCGCGCAGGGCCGCGACGACGACGCCGAGGGCTACTACCGGCGGGCCGCGGAGCTCGGCGGGCTGTGCGCACACACGGCGTACGGGCAGTTCCTGCTGTCCACGCGGGGCGACTCGGCCCGCGCCGAGGTCGAGTTCCGCGCGGCCGAGCGGCACGCCGAACCCGGATGGGCGTACACGCTGGGCCGCTTCCTCCTGGACGAGGGCCGCGGCGACGAGGCGCGCTACTACCTGCAGATCGCGATCGACGCAGGAGACACGGCCGCGGTGGCCGCGATGGCGGAGCTGGACGGCGAGGACCCCGCCGACGACTGACGGCGAAGCAGCGCACCGGACGAAAGGGCCGTACCTGCATGGATGCGGCGCGGCATGGCTTATCGTCCGGCGCCGTGAAGGGCGACATCGTGCCCGTGTACGGCGGCCAGACCGCGGTCGTCACCGTCACGCGTTCGGGGCAGCCCGATCCCGGTCGGCTGCTCGGCTCGCTCGCGGCCGCCTGCGCCTGTCCGCTGCGGGCCGTCGTGGCCGACACCGCGGCGGCTGCGCGGGCGCCGGAGGGCGTCGAGGTGGTGCGGCTCGTCGAGGACGTGGGTCGCCCGGCCGCCGTCAACCGCGCCGTCGCAGGGCTGCCGGATTCCGTCGGATGGGTGGTGATCGCCGAGCCGGGTGCGTGCTGGGCTCCCGGCTCGCTCGACGTGCTGCTGCGCGCCGCGGCCCGGCATCCGCGCGCCGGCCTGGTGGGTCCCCGGCTGCTCGGCGCCGCAGGCGCAGTGCCGTCCGGCGGGGAGCTGCCCACGATGCTCGCGGCTGCGCGCGGGCGCGTCCCGGTCGGCGTTCCCGGTGAGGGCCCGGTCGGCTGGCTGTCGACGGCGGCCGTGTTGATGCGCCGGTCCGCGTGGGACTCGGTGGACGGGCTCGACCCCCGATATCTGGGCGGCCCCGGCGACATGGGCGACGTGGACCTCGGCGAGCGGCTCGTCCGCGCAGGTTGGCTCGTCGTCCACGAGCCGGCGGCGAACGCGTACGTCGAGGGCGGCGAAACGTCCTGGAACGGGCACGGCATCCTTGAGCCGCACGCGGACGGCCTCCGCCGCTACGTGCACGACCGCGGCCGCGTCTCGGCGAGGGCGCTACTCGCGCTCACCGGTCGGTTGCGGCGCGGGTGAGCCGCGCGAGGACGCGAGCTGGAAACCGAACGAGGAGTTGGAGGAGAACGCGTGCTGGACGACGTAGAGGCAGTGGTGCTGGTCGGCGGCAAGGGGACGCGCCTACGCCCGCTGACGCTCTCCGCCCCCAAGCCGATGCTGCCGACGGCCGGCGTGCCGTTCCTGGCGCACCTGCTGTCCCGGATCCGTGCGGCGGGCGTCGGTCGGGTCGTGCTCGGCACCTCCTACCTCGCCGAGACCTTCTCCGACCACTTCGGGGACGGGGCGGCGCTCGGGCTGGACATCGAGTACGTGGTGGAGGACCAGCCACTGGGAACCGGCGGTGGCATCCGCAACGTCGCCAAGTACCTGAGCAGCGAGGACGTGCTCGTCTTCAATGGCGACGTGCTGTGCGGCACCGACCTCGGTGCGGTCGTCGACACGCACCGGCGCACGAGCGCGGACGTGACGCTGCACCTGGTGCGGGTGCAGGACCCGCGCGCGTACGGCTGCGTACCCACCGCCGAGGACGGGCAGGTGCTGGAGTTCCTGGAGAAGACCGAGGACCCGCCCACCGACCAGATCAACGCCGGTTGCTATGTCTTCCGCCGCTCGGTGATCGAGTCCATCCCCGAGGGGCGGCCGGTGTCGGTGGAGCGCGAGACGTTCCCCGAGCTGCTGGCCGCAGGCGCGCGGGTGTCCGGGCACGTCGACACCGCCTACTGGCGCGACATGGGCACCCCCGCCGACCTGATCCACGGTTCGGCCGACCTCGTGCGCGGCGTGGCCCCGTCGGCCGCGCTGCCCGGGCCCGTCGGTGAGGCGCTGCTGCTCGACGGCGCCGAGGTCGCCGAGGGCGCGCTCGTGTTCGGCGGCACGACCGTCGGCAGAGGGGTGCGGGTCGGCGCGGGCGCGCGCGTCGAGGGCTCGATGCTCTTCGACGGTGCCGTCGTCGGCGAGAATGCGGTGGTGGAGCACGCGGTGATCGGCGCGGGCGCGCGTGTGGACGAGGGCGCGCTCGTCACGGAGACGGTGGTCGGCGACCGTGCGGTCGTCGGGGCGCACTGCGAGCTGCGGGGCGGCATGCGCATCTGGCCCGACGTCGTGCTGCCCCCGCACGCCGTGCGTTTCTCCCCGGACGTCTGACCGACGTGGCCGACGGCGCGAGCGTCCGCGAGTGGCGGCCGGACTTCCGGCTGGACCTCTCCGGTGTCCTCGCGCCCCTGCGTCGCGGCCGGGGCGACCCGACGATGCGTTCGGCCGGTGAGGGCTCGGCGATCTGGCGGGTCGGCACCACACCCGACGGCGCCGCGACCACCCGGCTGCACCGCCGCCCCGACGGCACGGTGGTCGTGCAGGGGTGGGGCCCGGGCGCGCAGTGGGCGCTCGACGGGGTGCCTGCGCTGCTGGGCGTGCACGACCGGCCCGAGGAGTTCGTGGCCCACCACCCCCTGGTGGCCGACGCCGCCCGGCGGATGCCGGGACTGCGGTTCGGTGCGTCGATGCGGGTGTGGGACGCGCTCGTGCCGAGCGTGCTGGAACAGAAGGTCACGGGCACCGAGGCGTGGCGCTCGTGGCGCGAGCTGTGCCGCCGCTTCGGCGACCCGGCGCCCGGCCCGGCGCCGGAGGGCATGCGGGTGCCCCCGACCCCCGCGCAGGTGCGCGCGATCCCCGACTGGGAGTGGCACCGGGCGGGCGTGGACCTCGCTCGGCGGCGGGCGATCCTCGCGAGCGCCGCGGTGGCCCATCGCCTGGAGCGGGCCTGTGACCTGGCCTGGGAACTCGGCGGCGAGGCCGGGCGGGAGCTCCTGCGCAAGGTGCCCGGCATCGGCGTGTGGACGGCGGCCGAGGTCGCCCAGCGGGTCTGGGGCGACGTGGACGCCGTGAGCGTCGGCGACTTCCACATCCCGACCGTCGTCGGCTGGGCGTTGGTCGGCAGGCCCATCGACGACGCCACGATGCTCGGCGTCCTGGCGCCGTACGCCCCGCAGCGGCAGCGGGCGGTGCGGTACGTGGAGGTGTCAGGCTTCCGCCGTCCAAGATTCGGCCCGAGGTACTCCCCAAGGGACTACAGGGCGATCTGAAGCCCCGTCCTTTGCCGGCATCCGGGGCGGGGAACGCCTGGGCGCGATCACGCCGCGTAGGCTCGCCGAGGTGAGAGTGACGGTCCTCGTCGGCGGTGTCGGTGGTGCCCGCTTCCTGCTCGGGGTGAAGGCGGCGCTGGGGCTGCCCCCCGTCGGGCCGGGGGAGTCCGAGCACGAGATCACCGCCGTCGTCAACGTCGGCGACGACATCTGGATGCACGGCCTGCGCATCTGCCCCGACCTCGATACCTGCCTCTACACGCTCGGCGGCGGCATCGACCCCGAGCGCGGCTGGGGCCGGGCGGGCGAGAGCTGGGTGGTGCGCGACGAGCTCGCCGGCTACGGCGCCGAGCCCACCTGGTTCGGCCTCGGCGACCGCGACATCGCCACCCACCTCGTGCGCACCAACGCGCTGCGCGCCGGTTACCCGCTCTCCGACGTGGCCGCGGCGCTGTCCACACGCTGGCAGCCCGGCGTCACGCTGCTCCCGGCCACCGACGACAGCGTCGAGACGCACGTGATCGTCGACGACCCGGCCACCAGCGAGAAGGCGCGCAAGGCGATCCACTTCCAGGAGTGGTGGGTGCGCCACAAGGCCGAGCCGCGAGCGCACGCCTTCGTGTCGATCGGCGCCGACAAGGCGAGTGTGCTCCCGGCCGCCCGCGACGCCATCCGCGACGCCGACGCCGTGCTGCTCGCCCCGTCCAACCCGGTGGTGAGCATCGGCACCGTGCTCGACGTGCCCGGCGTCCGCGACGCCCTGCGCGAGACGCGCGCCAAGGTCGTCGGGCTGTCGCCGATCGTGGGCGGGCGGCCGCTGCGCGGGATGGCCGACGCCTGCCTCACGGCGATCGGGGTGGAGACCAGCGCCGAGGCCGTGGCGCGGCTGTACGGCGCGCGCGCCGACGGGGGCGTGCTGGACGGCTGGCTCGTGCACACGGGCGACGCGGCCGACGTGCCGGGTGTGCAGGTGCAGGCGGTGCCGCTGCTGATGACCGACGTGGGCGCCACCGCCGAGATGGCGCGGCGCGCGCTCGAGCTGGCGGGTGTCGCGGTTGCCTGAGCAGGTGCCCGACCACGCCGCCCCGGACGGCATCTCGGTGCTGCCCGTGCGCGGGCTGCCCGAGTTCCGCCCCGGCGACGACCTGGGTGCCGCGGTCGCAGCGGCCGCGCCCTGGATCAGCGACGGGGACGTCGTCGTGGTGACGTCGAAGGTGTTCTCGAAGGTCGAGGGCAGGCTCGTGCCCGCGCCGGCCGACCCAGAGGCTCGCGACGCGCTGCGCCGGGAGCTGGTGGACGCCGAGACCGAGCGCGTGCTCGCCAGGCGCGGGCGCACGATGATCGTCGCCGGGAAGCTCGGCATCGTGCAGGCGGCGGCCGGCATCGACGGCTCGAACGTGCGGCGCGACGAGCTCGCGCTCCTGCCCGCCGACCCGGACGCCAGCGCGGCCCGGCTGCGCGCCGACCTCGCAGCCCGCATGGGCGTCGACGTCGCCGTGGTCGTGACCGACACGATGGGCCGCACCTGGCGGGTCGGGCAGACCGACGTGGCCATCGGCTCGGCCGGGCTCGCCGTGCTGCATCGCTACGAGGGCAGCCACGACGCCGAGGGCAACGAGCTGCTGGTCACCGAGGTCGCGATGGCCGACGAGCTGGCCGGAGCCGCCGACCTGGTGAAGGGCAAGCTCGGCGGCCTCCCAGTGGCTGTCGTGCGCGGCCTGCGCCCCGTCGACGACGGCTCCACGGCCCGCGAGCTCGTGCGCCCGCTCGACGAGGACATGTTCTGGCTCGGTACCGACGAGGCCATCGACCGCGGGCGGCGCGAAGCCGTACTGCTGCGCCGCAGCACCCGGGACTTCACCGCTGACCCCGTCGACGAGGCGGCGCTCCGGCGGGCGGTCGGGGTGGCGCTCACCGCGCCCGCCCCGCACCACTCCACGCCCATCCGGTTCGCCTGGGTCCGCGACCGGCAGCGGCGCACGGCCCTGCTCGACGCGATGGCGCACCGGTGGCGGGAGCACCTGGAGGCCGACGGCCGCCCGGCCGAGGAGATCGAGCGCCGGATGCGGCGCGGCGACCTGCTGCGCCGGGCGCCCGAGCTGGTGCTCGCCTTCCGCACGGGCGACGGGATGCACACCTACCCGGACGACGCGCGCCGGATCGGCGAACGCACCATGTTCACCGTCGCGGGCGGGGCGGCGGTGCAGTCACTGCTGGTGGCGCTCGCAGCCGAGGGCCTCGGGTCCTGCTGGGTGGGGTCCACGATCTTCGCGCCGGACGTCGTGCGCGCGGCGCTGGATCTCCCGCCCGACTGGCAGCCGCTCGGCGCCCTGGCGGTCGGGGTGCCGACGCAGCCGCTGCAGCCACGCCCGCCGCGCGATGCCGGTACGGGACTGGTCGAGTGGTAGCACCCGCCGTCGCGGCCGCGGAACTGGAGGCCTGGCAGCCTGCCGAGCCCGGCCAGCGGTCCCTCCGCCAGGCCCTGCTCGCGTTCGTCGCCGCCCGCCCCGACGACGCCTGCTCGCGCTCGTGCGTGCCCGGCCATCTCACGGCGTCCGCCCTCGTGCTGGACGCGGAAGGCGAGCACACGCTGCTCACGCTGCACCCGCGGGTCGGGCTGTGGATCCAGCTCGGCGGGCACTGCGAGCCGGGTGACGCCTCGCTCGCCGAGGCCGCGCTACGGGAGGCCACCGAGGAGTCGGGCATCCCTGGGCTGGTGCTCGAACCGGGTGTGCTGCACGTGGACGTGCACCCGATCACCTGCTCGCTGGGGGTGCCGACCCGGCACCTGGACGTCCGCTACCTCGTACGGGCGCCCGCCGGCGCCGAGCCGGTGATCAGCGACGAGTCCGACGACCTGCGCTGGTGGCCGCTCGACGCCCTGCCCGATGGCGCGGACACGGTGCCGGCGATGGTGCTGGCTGCCCGCAGCAGGCTGTCCGCCGCGGCGTAGCGAATGCCGACCGGTCCGGGCCGCCCGTCCGGGCCGGTGGTCAGTCCGTGACCGGCAGGACCGTGGGCTCCGGGGGAGCCGGCGTTCACGGGGCACCGGTGTTCACGGGGGCACCATGCAGGCGGACGATCGGCTGGTCCGTCCCCGACCAAAGTCGCCGAATCGTCGTTATGCGCCGAGGGATTCCGTGGGGCTGCGTGGTCACTGGCCAGTGTGCGAGTCATTGACCCCTGTCATGATCTTCGCCCGAAATTTTTGCAATAGTGAACGCTGGTGCGACGATCGGAGAACCTGGGGTCTTCTCTGCAGCGGCGCGTAACGATTTACAGCTCCACGCGGCGATCCTGGGACGGCGGGTTCTGATCCTTGGCGGTGAGTGATCGTCGCGGACGGCGTCCGTGGCCGAGCATCCAGCTCTCGCAGCTGCGTCAGCCATCGCCGGGTCCCTTCACCTCGTGATCGCTCCGTCGCGATCACGGATCGTGGAGACCTCAGACCTCAGACCTCAGACCTCTGCCGCTCAACCTTGCCGGCGGGTTTCCTGGCTCCCTCACCCAGTCCCAGGTTCGGCGCGAATTGCTCCGCAGGAGTCGATCAGGGCGCCGCCGAATCTCCGGACAAGGTCCGACGACCCAGCTACCGCCAGAACATCAGGACCGCGCGGCCTACGGATGCGTACCTCGGGTCGCCGCCCACCAGCGTGAACACGGCATAGCCCAGGTCGAAGAACAGCTGGGCGACCCCGGGCAGGCCGATGATCAGCAGGAACAGCACGATCGGCGCCCATGGCCGCACCCGCGCCGCCAGCTGCCGGGCGGGCGGCGACAGAAAGGGCTCCAGCACGCCGAAGCCGTCGAGGCCGGGGATCGGGAGGATGTTGAGCACGAACGCCAGCACCTGGAAGAACGCGAGTGTCATGAGCCCGACGGCGAGCCCGAGTGGCATCGGCACCAGCACAACCGCCACGGAGAGCAGCGCACCGAGTACGAGGTTGGTGAGCGGGCCGGCGAGCGACACGAGACTTCGCATCGCGCGCGAACGAATGAGGCCGTGGTTGATCCAGACCGCTCCGCCCGGTAACGGGATGCCGCCCAGTAGGAGGAACACGACCGGGAGCACGAACGACAGCCCGACGTCGGTGTACCGGCGGATGTCGAGGGTGAGATAACCCTTCTCGCGGACCGTCCGGTCGCCCCCGCGGTACGCGACGGCCGCGTGGCCGAACTCGTGCAGGCACAGCGACACCGCCCATCCGCCCAGCACGAGGAGCACGATCCCCGAGGTCAGGACGACGGACGGCCCGGTGGCGAGCTCGGGGGTGCCGAGCGCTGCGAGGACACCACCCCCGACCGCGACAGCCACGAGGAGGAGGAACCACGGGCTGACCCGGCTCGACACGTCTGGCACATCCCCATTGTGCTGACTCACGGCGGCGGACCTCCTACCGACCGGGTGCAGTGCATCACCCGGTCGGCAGCTTCCGCTTGCCAAGCCGGAACTGACAGGGCTGTACTTACATCGCTGTCATTCGGGGCCAGTAGGCTTCTGCTGCAGCCATTCGCCGGGCGCGCGGGGAGGTGGGCGAGTGAACGTGATCACAGCCGCGATGGAATTGGTCGACACGACCGCTGGGGTGCCGTACCCGGCCGCTGACCCTTTCGGGGAGGCGGTGGTCGGGTTCGACCACGACGAATCCGAAGAGCAAGACTGGCAGGAACGCGCCCTGTGCGCGCAGACCGACCCGGAGGCGTTCTTCCCGGAGAAGGGCGGCTCCACTCGCGAGGCCAAGCGCATCTGCTCAGGGTGCGAGGTACGGGCCGAGTGCCTGGAGTACGCGCTGTCTCACGACGAGCGCTTCGGAATCTGGGGTGGGCTGTCCGAGCGTGAGCGCAGGAGGCTGCGGCGCGCGGTCGGCTGACCCTGTACTGACGGGCCGGTGACAGAGCCACGTCCATGCTTCCCCCGGAGCGTGGACGTGGCTCTGTCGCTTTCCCATCGCAGCATGTTCGACGGGCTCTGGGAGCGCCCTGAACAACTCTGCCCTACTGCGCGACGCCCAGGCGGGCACCTCGCGGCGTTGGACGATCGGGCCGATACAACAGCGGTATCGGCCCGATCGTCGCGCCTTGCGATGCACCCACCTGGACGCCGCTCGCTACGGGCGGAGTTGTTCAGGACCCTCCTAGCTCGCCGCCGTCCACAGCGTCAGGCTCGATGTTGAGGTACTCAGCCACCTGCTCGACGAGCACCTCGTGCAGCAGGTCGGCGAGGTCGGCCCCGCCCCGCGCCCGCGCCTCCAGCGGCCTGCGGTAGATCACGATCCGGGCCCGCGACGGCAGCCCCTCCGGATCCACGCCCGCCGGCACGAGCTGGGCGAGCGGCACACCCACGTCCGCGAGCACACCCTGGCCCCACACCACGTCGTCGGGCGAGGTCTCGTCCACCTCCGGGACCTCGTCGACGGCGAGGTCGAGGTCGGCGAGCTCGGAGCCCCAGCGCTGCTCGATCGGCTCCAGGGCCTCCAGCACCAGCGCGTCGAACTTCTCGGCCCGGGTGCGCGACGCCGGCGTGGTGGCCGGGTACATCAGCCCCCGCAGGCCCCTGCCCCTGCGGTCGCGCCTGCGGGGCGAGCTGCGCAGCGTGCGGCGGGCTGTGGTCACCCGCTGAATCCTACGTCGCCGGGCCCCCCGGGCCGCCTCCCGACGGCTGAGTCGCCGCGCGTCGCGCTCGGGGGAACTGCCGTGCGAGAGGTATCGTCCAACCGTGCTGAGTGTGCGGCGGTGTTCGCGGACCGGGTGCACCGAGCTCGCGGTGGCCACGCTCACCTACGTCTACGCCGACTCCACGGCGGTCGTGGGTCCGCTTGCCACGCAGGCCGAGCCGCACTCCTACGACCTGTGTACCCGACACGCGCACCGGCTGACCGCACCGCGCGGCTGGGAGCTCGTGCGCTTCGAGGGCGAGTTCGCCCCGCCCCAGCCCAGCAGCGACGACCTCACCGCGCTCGCCGAGGCCGTGCGCGAAGCCGGCCGGGTGGATCGCCCCGTCGAGGCCACCCCGACGACGGGCACCGGCCGCCGCGGCCATCTCCGCGTGCTGCCAGGCGCGGGCGAGGACTGAACCGGACCGAGGACCTGCCGTTGCCTCGCTCAGGGCAATCTGCCTCGCTCGGGGACGCCACCGCGTCGGGCGCGATCCACGGGACACGGCCTACCGGGCGACCGCTAGGGTCTCCCCCCGTGGCAGACCTGTCCGCGATCGTGAAGGCCTACGACATCCGTGGTGTCGTAGGCGAACAACTCGACGCCCCGACCGTCCGTGACATCGGCGCCGCAGTGGCCCGGCTCCTGCTCGACGAGGCGGAGCCGGCGGCCCGGCCCACGGCAGTGGTCGTAGGGCACGACATGCGCGACAGCTCGCCGGACCTCACAGCGGCGTTCGCCGACGGCGTCACAGGGCAGGGCCTCGACGTCCTTTCGATCGGCCTGGCCAGCACCGACATGCTCTACTTCGCCTCCGGCACGCTCGGCCTGCCGGGCGCGATGTTCACCGCGAGCCACAACCCAGCCCGGTACAACGGCATCAAGCTCTGCCGGGCAGGCGCCACCCCGATCGGGCAGGACACCGGGCTCGCCGCGATCCGCGCGGTCGTCGAGGCCGGTGTGCCGGCCGGGCCGGGCGGTGGCACCGTCACCACCAGGGACCTGCTCGCCGAGTACGCCGCCTTCCTGCACGGGCTCGTGGACCTCTCTGGCAGCCGCCGGCTGCAGGTCGTCGTCGACGCGGGCAACGGCATGGGCGGGCACACGGTTCCCGCGGTGTTCGAGGCGCTGCCGTTCGACGTCGTGCCGATGTACTTCGAGCTCGACGGCACCTTCCCCAACCACGAGGCCAACCCGCTCGACCCGGCCAACCTCGTCGACCTGCAGAAGCGCATGGTCACCGAGGGCGCCGACATCGGCGTGGCGTTCGACGGCGACGCCGACCGCTGCTTCGTCGTGGACGAGCGCGGGGAGCCGGTGAGCCCGAGCGCGATCACCGCGCTGGTCGCCGCGCGCGAGCTGGCCAAGGCGCCCGGCGCCGCCGTGATCCACAACCTGATCACGTCGCGGGCCGTGCCGGAGATCGTCACCGAGCTGGGCGGCACCCCCGTCCGCACGCGGGTGGGGCACTCCTTCATCAAGCAGACGATGGCCGAGACCGGTGCGGTCTTCGGCGGGGAGCACTCCGCGCACTACTACTTCCGCGAGTTCTGGAACGCCGACTCCGGGATGCTCGCGGCCCTGCACGTGCTCGCCGCACTCGGCGAGCAGGATGGCCCGCTCTCGGAGCTGATGTCGTCCTACGAGCGGTACGCGTCGTCCGGCGAGGTCAACTCCACGGTGCAGGACCAGGCCGGGCGGGTCGCCGCCATCAAAGAGCGCTACGCGGGTCGCGACGGCGTCGAGTTCGACGAGCTCGACGGGCTCACCGTGAGCCTGCCGGAGGGCTCGTGGTTCAACCTGCGCGCCTCCAACACCGAGCCGCTGCTGCGGCTCAACGTCGAGGCGGCCGACGCGACGGCCGTGGCCGTACTGCGCGACGAGGTGCTGGCGGTCGTCCGCGCCTAATCTGATTGGCCCGACCCGGCCGCCTTTTCGTCGCGCAGGCGGCGGTAGCCGATCGACGGACCCGGCGGACCCCGCGCTGCACTGGCAGCATCGAGGGGAGCGCCTGCACGGAGGAAGAGGAGACCGTGGCCGTAGAGCTCGACCCCCAGCTGATGGACATCCTGGCCTGCCCCTCCGACGACCACGCGCCACTCCGGGCCGGCACGCCCACCGACCCCGATGCGGACGTGCTCACCTGCACGTCGTGCGGACGCGGCTTCCCGGTCGTCGACGGCATCCCGGTGCTCCTGCTGGACGAGGCGATCCCGCCTGCAGACTCCGCGAGCACCAGCAGGGCCGGCGATTGACCGTGCTGGACGACACCCTGCTCGCCGACCCGCGAGCGCTCGCGGCGCTCGACACGGGCGGCGTGCTGCGGTCGGCCGCGACCGCGGGGGCGCAGGTCCGGTCGGCGGCACAGGCCGCGGAGGAGGCCGGCGTCCCCCAGCTGGCCGGGACGCGCCCGCGCGCGCTGGTGCTGCTGCGCAGGCCCGGCGCGTCGGCCACCGCGGCAGGGATCCTGGCGGCGCTGCTGGGGCCCACGTCGGCCGTGCCGGTGGTCGTGACCGACTCCGTGCCGTCCTGGATCGGGCCGCTCGACGTGGTGGTGGCGCACACCGCGGAGGCGACCGACAGCGACCTGGCCGACAGCGTCGTCCGCGCTGTCCGGCGCGGCGCCGAGGTGGTGCTCTCGGCACCCGGCGAGGGGCCGGTCGCGTCGGCAGGAGCCGGCCGGGCGCGGCTGGTGGAGCCGCGCATCCCCGTGCCGCCGGGGCTCGACCTCCCGCGCGCGCTGGCCGTCGGGCTCTCCGCGCTCGGCGCCCTCGACCTGATCACGGGGCCGTCCGACGGGTCCCCGCTCGACCCGGGGCTCGAGGTGCTCGCCGACGCTCTCGACGCCGAGGCGGAGCGGAACCAGCCCAGCCACGAGCCGTTCATGAACCCGGCGAAGTCACTGGCGCTGCGCCTAGCCGACCACACGCCGCTGCTGTGGGGGACCGACCGGCTGGCCGCGGCAGTGGCCCGGCACGGCGCGGTCGCGCTCGCCACGCACGCGGGTGTCGTGGCGTTCCCCGGCGAGGTCGCCGAGGCTGCCACGGCGACCGCGCTGGTCAGGGCGCTCGATCGCGGCGCCGCGGGGGCCGACATCTTCCGCGACCCCTTCGCCGACCCGGACGGCGGGCCGGAGGCGCCCCCCGTGCGCCTGGTGCTCCTCGCGACCGGAGAAGATGACCCCGGTCAGGTGACGCTCCGGCGCACGGGCCGCGGCTGGCCGTCGGCAGACGTGCAGCACCCGGTCGACGAGGTGGCCCGCGGAGTGCGGCACGCCGCACTGCTGCGGGCGGCCCTGCTGGCTTCACGCCTGGACGTGGCCTCGGTGTACCTGGGGTTGGCCACCCGCACGATCGAGCCGGCCTGAGGAGAGCGACAGGACGTGGAGCTGCTGGACAACCCGGTGCGGGCCTACGCGTGGGGGTCGCGCACGGTGATCGCCGACCTGCTCGGCCAGCCGGTGCCGTCGGCGCACCCGCAGGCGGAGCTCTGGTTCGGTGCGCACCCGGCCGACCCGTCGCACCTCGTGCACGCCGACGGCGGGCGCACCTCGCTGCTCGACGCCTTGCGCACCGACCCGAAGCAGCTGCTCGGCCGTGATCGCGCCCAACGGTGGGACGGGACGCTCCCGTTCCTGCTGAAGGTGCTCGCCGCCGACGAGCCGCTGTCCCTGCAGGCCCACCCCAGCCTCGACCAGGCGCGCACCGGGTTCGCCAGCGAGGACGCTGCCGGCATCGCGCGTGACGCGCCCGACCGCAACTACCGCGACCCCAACCACAAGCCCGAGCTGATCTGCGCGCTCACGACGTTCCACGCGCTCGTCGGGTTCCGGGAACCGGCCGCAACCGTGCGGCTGCTGCGGGCGCTGGACGTGCCCGAGCTCGACGGGCACGCCGAGCTGCTCACCGGCCAGCCCGACGCCGACGGGCTTCGGGCCCTCTTCACCACCTGGATCACGCTGCCGCAGGGGATGCTGGACACGCTGGTGCCCGCGCTGCAGGAGGGCTGCGTCAAGCTCGCAGGCGGCGACGGAGAGTTCTCCACCGAGGCCCGGACGGTGCTTGAGCTGTCGGAGCTGTACCCGGGTGACGCCGGGGTGCTCGCTGCACTGCTGCTCAACCGCGTGACGATCGAGCCTGGTGAAGCGCTCTACCTCCCGGCCGGCAACCTGCACGCCTACCTCGCAGGCGCCGGCATCGAGCTGATGGCCAACTCGGACAACGTGCTGCGCGGCGGACTCACGCCCAAGCACGTCGACGTGCCGGAACTGCTGCGGGTACTCGACTTCGACGCCGCGCCACCGCCGGTGCTCACGGGCGCGGCGGAGGACGGCTGGTTCCGCTACGACACCCCGGCCGAGGAGTTCCTGCTGCGCCGGTTCGACGCGGCCACCGCCGCTGCGCAGCCGACCCCGGTGCCGGAGGGCGGGCCGCGGATCCTGCTGTGCACCTCGGGATCGGTGTGCGTGCGTTCGCCCCGCCGTGAGCTGGAGCTGAGCCGGGGCGCGTCGCTGTGGCTCGCGGCGTCCGACACCGAGGTGGCCGTGGTGCCGCGGGCCGACGACACTCAGCTGTTCCTGGCGAGCGACGGCTTGGGAGGGTCCTGAACAACTCCGCCCGTAGCGAGCGGCGTCCAGGTGGGTGCATCGCAAGGCGGACGATCGGGGCGATACCGCTGTTGTATCGGGCCGATCGTCCAACGCCGCGAGGTGCCTGCCTGGACGTCGCGCAGTAGGGCCGAGTTGTTCAGGGCGCTCCCCTAGGCAATGACGTCCCCTGACCTCTGCGCCGGGGCCGCGTCCGCGCGCGCGTCGGGCTCTCGAGCGCAGCCGTCTCGTGCTCGGGGCAGGGGTCGCGTTTCCGCGGTCGTCACCGGCCGCCGTAGGTCAGCCTGCGCAGCAGGGCCTCGGCCGGGCCAGGGCGGTCGGCTCGGTGCAGGAGGCCGTGCTCGATGAGCTCCAGGAGGTGGGCCTCGGCAGGCTCACCATGGAGGGGATCGCCCGGCGGGCAGGCACCGCGAAGACGTCGCTCTACCGGCGCTGGGCGAGCCCGGAGGAGCTCCTCATCGACGCCATTGCGGCCGGCTATCCCGTCGAGGTGCCGTCACCTGCGGCGGACGACCTGCGTGGCGACCTGACCAGGGCACTCGAGCTGATGATCGAGTGGTCACAGCACCCCTCCGCGCGGGCGGTGCAGGCTATCCTCGCCGAACGCGGCCGCCATCCCGAGCTCGTCAAGGCCCTCTACGCCCGAGTCTTCGACCCGGCCGGCAGCCGGTTCACGGCCACCGTGCTGCGCCACTACGCCCGGCTCGGGCACCTCGACGCCCGCCTCGTCACGCCCGTGGTGGAGGACATCGGCGAGGCGCTCGTGATCAAGCACGCCCTCGACACCGGCGAGGCCCCGACGCGGAACGGCTCGCCGCAATCGTCGACCAGGCCATCCTGCCCGCGGTCGGCATCCGTTCGGCACCGGACTAATGTCCGCGAGCGGAACCGGGCGGATCGGGCGAGGAGCGTGCAGTGGCTGCAGGCGGGGGAACCAGGGCGATCGTGGCGGCGCTACTCGCCAACGCCGGGATCGCGATCGCGAAGTTCATCGGGTATCTGATCACCGGGTCGTCCTCGATGCTCGCGGAGTCGGTGCACTCGGTGGCCGACACGTCCAACCAGGCCTTGCTGCTTCTGGGCGGGCGAACCGCACGCCGCGCCGCCACCCCCGAGCACCCGTTCGGCTACGGCCGCGATCGGTACTTCTACTCGTTCGTCGTAGCCCTGCTGCTGTTCACCCTCGGCTCGGTGTTCGCGCTCTATGAGGGCATCCACAAGCTGGAGCACCCCGAGCCGCTGACGTCACCGCTCGTCGCGGTCGTGATCCTGCTCGTCGCGATCGTGCTGGAGTCGTTCTCGTTCCGCACCGCGATCCACGAGTCGCGCCCGCTCAAGGGCAACGGCACCTGGTGGCAGTTCATCCGGCAGTCGAAGGTGCCGGAGCTGCCCGTCGTGCTCCTGGAGGACCTCGGCGCGCTCGTCGGTCTCGTCCTCGCGCTGCTCGGCGTCGGACTGAGCGTGCTCACCGGTAACCCGGTCTTCGACGCGCTCGGCACGATCTGCATCGGTGTCCTGCTCGGCATCATCGCGATCATCCTGATCATCGAGATGAAGAGCCTGCTCATCGGCGAGGGTGCCGTCCAGCCGGTGCTGCGGCGGATCACCGATGCGCTGCAGTCCGGCGACGTGCAGCGGGTCATCCACATCAGGACCCAGTACATCGGCCCGGAGGAGCTGCTCGTCGCTGCGAAGATCGCGCTGGGGCCCGGGCTGCCGCTGGAGGCCGTGGTCCGCGCCATCGACGAGGCCGAGGCGCGCGTGCGCGCGGCGGTGCCCGAGGCCCGGCTCATCTACCTCGAGCCGGACCTGGACCGCACGGCCGTCGCCGGCTGACGGCTCGGGCGCCGGCCACTGCAGGAAAAGCACTCGCAACATGCGCTAACGCCAGCGCGTTCCGGAGGTAACCGTTCGGTAGCACGCGAGCGGTCTACTCCTTTGTGTGATCGACTCCACGCACGCAGTGATGGATGGGGCGCACCTCCCCGTCGTCGTGGTCGGCGGGGGCCAGGCCGGGCTCTCCGTGAGCTGGTGGCTGGGGCGCCGCGCGATCGAACACGTGGTGCTGGAGCGCGACCGGGTCGCGGGCGAGTGGCGAAACCGACGCTGGGACTCGTTCTGCCTGGTCACGCCTAACTGGCAATGCGATCTCCCGGGGTTCCCGTACGCCGGGCCCGACCCTGACGGGTTCATGGTCCGCGACGAGATCGTCGCCTACCTGGAGCGGTACGCGGCGTCCTTCGACGTGCCGCTCGCCGAGGGCGTCGCCGCCACCCGGCTGCGTGCCCGCCGGGAGGGTGGCTTCGAGCTGCACACGACGGCCGGCCGGCTCTCGGCCGACCAGGTCGTCGTGGCCGCGGGCCCGTACCAGGTGCCGATGCGGCCCCGGATGGCCGAGCGGCTGCCCGCAGGTGTCGTCCAGGTCCACTCCTCGGAGTACCGCAGCCCGGACGCCCTGCCTCCAGGCGCGGTGCTCGTCGTGGGCACGGGCCAGTCCGGCTGCCAGATCGCCGAGGACCTGCACCTCGCCGGGCGCCGCGTGCACCTCGCCACCGGCAGCGCCCCGCGCGTCGCCCGCTTCTACCGCGGCCGCGACGTCGTGGCCTGGCTGCACGACATGGGCTACTACCGCAAGGCCGTCACCGAGTTCGCCGACGCCGATGCCGTGCGTTTCCGCGTGAACCACTACGTCACCGGCCGGGACGGCGGGCGCGACATCGACCTGCGGAAGTTCGCCCGTGACGGGATGCGGCTCTACGGTCACCTCGCGGGCATCGACGGACCCCGGCTGCGGTTCACCCCCGACCTGTGCGCCAACCTCGACGCCGCCGACGCGGTCAGCGAGGGCATCAAAGACTCGGTGGACGCCTACATCGCGGCCAACGGCATCGACGCGCCGGCCGAGGCCCGGTACGTGCCGGTGTGGGAACCCGCCGAGGAGCCGGATGCGCTGGACCTGGAGGCCGCCGGCATCACGTCGGTGGTCTGGGCGACGGGGTTCGGTCGCGACCACCGCTGGATCGAGCTGCCGGTCTTCGACGGCCGCGGCTACCCCACCCACGACCGGGGTGTGACGAGCTACCCCGGTCTCTACTTCCTCGGGCTCCCGTGGCAGCACACGTGGGGTTCAGGGCGCTTCTCCGGCATCGGTGCGGACGCCGAGCACCTGGCGCGCCAGATCGTCGCTCACCAGCACCGCACTGTGCACACCGGCCTGCACTGGCTCGCAGGCACCCCGTACCAGACCTCACCGCACGACGACGAGGACTGGATCGCCCCGCGCACCGTCGCGTGAGTCCGCCACACCCGATGAGAACAAGGAGAAGGAGCGACCCATGGCCGATCTGACCGACCTCGAGAAGCAGAGCCTCGAGGAGATCCAGCACCCCGCGCTGCCCGAGGGCTCGACCATCTACGGCGGGACGAAGGTCTTCCCCGACTACCAGGCCGAGAACGGAGAGACCTACTTCACGCTCGTGCACGGCATCGCGCACGAGTCGTCGGTGAGCTTCGTGGCGATCCTGCAGGCCACCAGGGCCCTGCGGAAGGGCTTCGAGTCGGCCATCTACTTCTACGGCCCCGGCTCGCTGAACTGCCTCGCCACCCGCGGTTTCCCGACGACGGGCAACTCGGCTTTCCCCGGCGAGCACAACATCAACAACTCGCTCGGCACGTTCATCCAGGAGGGCGGCAAGGTCTACTGCTGCCGCTTCGGGCTGTCGCTGCACGGCGCCCGCGAGGAGGACCTCATCGAGGGCGTCATCCCGACGCACCCTCTCGACGTGCAGGACGCGTTGATCCACTACGCCCGCAAGGGCGCGATCATCAACTCGACCTACATGTTCTGAGCAGTCGGCTGGCGGACGGGGCGGGGGTCGCGGACGCGGCCCCCGCCCCGTCGTCGGTGCCCCCCGGCGGAACCAATGGCGGTGGCGGGCCTCCACCCGCGGCCCCGTCACCCGTCCATGACAGATCGGAGCACGAGAGATGGCAAAGCTGCGTATGGCCGCTGTGGCGGCCCCGTTCGGGCGGGACCTCGAGGAGGACTTCGCCCGTGTCTCCACGATCGTCGCCGACGCGCGTGCGGCCGGCGTGCGGCTGCTCGCCCTGCCCGAGGCGTGCCTCGGCGGATACCTGGAGAGCCTGACCGGCCCGGGGGAGCCGCCGCCCGCTCTCCGCCCCGACGGTCCGGAGATCGCGCGGCTGGCGAAGATCGCGGGAGACATGGTCGTGGTGGCCGGCTACTGCGAGCAGGGCGACGACGGCAGGTTGTACAACAGCGCGGCGTGTGTCACGGGCGACGGCGTGCTCGCCGGCTACCGCAAGGTGCACCAGCCGCTCGGCGAAGGGCTGAGCTTCGGCCGCGGCGACCGCTTCGCCGCGTTCGACTCGCCGGTCGGCAGGCTCGGCATGCAGATCTGCTACGACAAGGCCTTCCCGGAGGCCGCCCGGGCACTCGCGCTCGACGGTGCGGAGATCGTCGTGTCGATCTCCGCGTGGCCGCTGAGCGCCACCGACCCGCACCCCGACCCCGCGCAGGACCGCTGGACCCGCCGCTTCGACCTGTTCGACCGGGCCCGCGCGCTCGAGAACCAGATCGTCTGGCTCGCCGCCAACCAGTCGGGAACGTTCGGCCGCCTGCGGTTCGTCGCCAACGCCAAGGTCGTCGACGCCGGTGGCGAGATCGTCGCGGCGACCGGGCAGGCCGCGGGCACGGCCGTCGCGGAGATCGACGTGGCCGCTGCCCTCGAAGAAGCCCGCCGCAGCATGGGACACCTGAGCAACCGGCGCCCGGAGGCGTACGGCGCGGCCGGGCCGCCGATGCCGGTCGCGGCGGTGGCCTGACCGCAGTGGCCGTCGCCGGGGTCTGTGCGATGGTGGCGTGGTGGGGGTGACCAAGATCGGCGCCGTCGCCGCGAGCTTCGGGCGTGACCTGGAGTTCGACCTCGCTCGCATCGGCACCCTGATCGAGCACGCCCGCCGCGACCGTGTGGGGTTGCTCGTGTTACCTGACGCCGCCCTCGGCGGCTACCTCGACGACATCGCCGACCCCGACCCGAACGCACTGCCCCCCGCACTCGACCCTGACGGGCCCGAGCTGGCAGAGGTCGCCGCCTTGGCCGGGGAGATGGTGGTCTGCCTCGGGTTCTGCGAGGCCGACGGCGACCGCAGGTACAACACGGCCGCCTGCGTGACGGGGGACGGGGTGCTCGGGCTGCACCGCAAGGTGCACCAGCCACCGGGCGAGTCCCGGGTGTACGCGGCGGGGTCGGGGTTCTCGGCGTTCGACTCGCCGGTGGGGCGGCTCGGGATGCTCGTCGACCACGATAAGACGTTTCCCGAGTCGGCCCGCAGCCTCGCCCTCGACGGGGCCGAGGTGCTCGCGTGTCTGTCTGCGTGGCCGACGAGCGTCACGAACCGCGCTCCGCGTATGGCCGACGACCGGCAGGCGAAGCTCTTCGACCTCTACGACCGGTCACGGGCCGCGGAGAACCAGGTGGTGCTCGTGTCGTCCAACCTCACGGGCGCGGCAGGCCGCATGCGGTTCCTCGGCCAGGCCAAGGTCGTCGGGCCGGACGGCGGGATCCTGGCGCGCACCTGGTCGAAGGCCGGGATCGCGATCGCCGAGGTGGACGTGGCCGCGGCGGTGGGCTCGGCCCGACGGGTGCTCGCCCACCTGCGGGAACGGCGACCGGAGACGTATCGCGGTTAAATGCCCTTGCAGCTATATAGCTTCGCAAGTATGTTCGCGTCGTGACGTTCGAGGTGCTCGCCGAGCCCACCCGCAGACGGATTCTCGACCTGCTGCGGGAGCGCCCGCGGCTCGTCGGGGAACTGACGGCCGAGCTGGGCCTGAGCCAGCCCGGCACGTCCAAGCATCTGCGGGTGCTGCGCGAGGCCGGGCTCGTGAAGGTGCGGGTCGATGCCCAGCGCCGCTGGTACGAGCTCGACCCCGCGCCGCTCGCCGAGGTGGACGTGTGGCTCGCGCCCTACCGCTGGATGTGGGCCGACCGCCTCGACGCCCTCGAACGCCACCTCGACGCGGACGACTCGGAGGAATGATGACCCAGAGCGTGCACACCGGCGACGACGGCCGTTCCGTGCTGCGGATGGAACGCCGCCTCAAGCAGAGCCCGGAGAAGGTGTGGCGGGCGGTGACCGAGCCCGAGCGGCTCGCGGAGTGGTTCCCCACCACGGTCACCCCCGACCTGCGCGAGGGCGGGGCGGTGGAGTTCGGCTTCGGCTCGGCCGGCATCGTCACCGACCTCGACGAGCCGCGGCTCTTCGCCTTCACGTGGGACGATGACCACCTGCGGTTGGAGCTGCACCCCGACGGCTACGGCACCCGGCTGGTCCTGGTGCACACCTTCGCCGACCGCGCGGGCGCCGCGAGCTTCGCCGCGGGCTGGCACACCTGTATCGCAGCCCTCGGCCTCGCCCTCGACGGCCGTGCGGGCGAGGACCCCGGCGTCGACCACATCGCGATGCACGAGCGGTACGTGGCCGAGTTCGGGCTCGAGACCCCGGTCGTCGAGGGCGCGACCGCGCGTATCGAACGCCAGCTGACCCGCCCGGCCCAGGACGTCTGGAAGGCGCTGGAGGCCGAGGCGCCTGCCGACGCCGTGCGCGACGGCGACGTGCTCGAATATCCGGCGGCGGGCGGCGGCACGCTGCGGTGGGAGCTGGGCGAGGGCACCGGGCACGGCCCGCGGCTGTTCCTGACCCACGTGGGCGCCGGCGGGGACCCGGCCACGGCCACCGCGGAGCTGCGCGGCCTGGTGGCCCGCCTCACGCAATGACCAGCTGGTGTGGTCGACGGGCGAGCTGAAGGTGAGCCGGTACGAGCGCCCCACCCCGCCCTGAGTTCTGTGGCGCTTGCAGGCTCTGCACACACATACGCACCAGGCGGCCGTGAGATGGACATGAGAGCGGGGAACTCAAGATCCAACAGCTCAGGTGCGGATCTCACGGCCCGCGCGCGAGTAGGTGGACGCGTATGTGTGTGCAGAGCCTGTGTGTGCAGAGCCTGAGGCCGCCCCGGCAGATGGCGGTCAGGTCAGCAGAGCCACCTCGTGCTCCACGTCCAGCGCCACCGTCGGCGCTCCGTCCAGCCGCAGGTCCGCCCGGGCCTCCGTGTCGTCGGCCGCGAAGTGCGCCAGCTCCTGGCGGGCCCAGCGCTCCCAATGCGGGCGGTAGCTCTCGCCGTCGCGCGCGATGCCCCGGCGGAAGCGCTCCTCCCGCGGCGCCTCCATCCACACCAGCAGCGCCGTGCGGCCCGCCGTCGGTCGGGAGCCGGCCCCCACCCCCTCCACGACGAGCAGCGGCGGCGTGCCGAGATCGTGCTCCTCGGCGTACTCGCGGCGCTCCCAGTCGTAGCGCCGGTAGCGCGCTGGTAGGCCCGCCGCGAGGGGCTCGACGATCCGGTCGCGCAGCAGTGGAACGACGGCGGCGAGCCCGTCCCAGCCCGGGTAGATGTCGTCCATGTGCAGCACGGGCGGGCCGCCCAGTGCCGCGGCGAGGCGCCCCGCGAATGACGTCTTCCCCGAACCGGACGGGCCGTCGACGCACACGAGCCGGGTGTGCGCGCAACGCGGTGGCGCCGCCAGAACACGCTCGGCGACCGCGCTGATCGGAAGGACCGCGGGCATGACCCGAGCGTGCGCCGCGTCGGCCGCCACGAGTCCTCCTCCTCCGGCGACGCGCTGATCGTCGCGATGTCGCGGTAGGCGATCCGCAGCGCGGCGAGCTCGGGGTCCCCCGGCCACGGAGTGAGCGGTCTGATGGTCGTCGGTGGTGCAGTCGCGGAGCGCTGCGGGAGCGTCTAGGTGACCGGCGTCTGCCCGGGCACCTGGTAGCCACCGAACTTCTCACGCAGGGTCTTCTTGGAGAACTTCCCCACGCTGGTCTTCGGCACCTCGTCGATGAACTCCACCGCATCGGGGAGCCACCACTTCGCGACCCGTGGCTCAAGGTGAGCGATGACCTCCTCCGCGGTGAGCGTCTCACCCGGTTTGACGACCACGCACGCCAGTGGCCGCTCGACCCACTTCTCGTGCGGGATGGCGATGACCGCGGCCTCTGCCACCTTGGGGTGGGCCATGATCTCGTTCTCCAGCTCGACCGAGCCGATCCACTCGCCGCCCGACTTGATCAGGTCCTTCGTCCGGTCGACGAGGCGGACGGAACCGTACCGGTCGACCGCGGCGACGTCCCCGGTGCGCAGCCATCCGTCCTCGGTGAACTGCGCGCCGCCACCCTCGCCTCGGTAGTACTCGGCCGCGATCCACGGCCCGGCCGCCTGGATCTCGCCGCTGGTCACGTCGTCCCACGGCTGGATCTCGCCGGTGCCCGGGTCGACCAGCCGGAGGTCGACGAGCGGTACCGGCTGGCCCTGGCGGGCGCGCAGGTCGGCGCGCTCGGCCTCGGCCAGCTCGGCGTGGTGGCTGCGCAGGACCGACATGGTGGCGATCGGGCTGGTCTCGGTCATGCCCCAGGCGTGCAGCATCGGCACGCCGATCGCCTCCCGGTAGGACTCGGAGAGCGCCCTCGGCACGGCGGAGCCGCCGCAGAGGATTGTTCGCAGCGGAGTGAGATCGTGGTCGGCGAGCAGCGGCAGCATCCCCATCCAGATCGTCGGCACCCCGCCGGTGACCGTGACGCGGTGGCGCTCCAGGAGGCGTGCGACCGCCTGCGGAGTCATGTTGGGACCGGGGAACACGATGCTCGACCCGGCGAGCAGGCAACCGTAGGGGAGGCCCCAGGCGTTGGCGTGGAACATCGGCACGACGGGCATCACGACGTCGTGCTCGGAGAGCGCTGCGCCGTCGGCGATGAGCGTGATCAGCGCGTGGAGCACCGCGGAGCGGTGGCTGTAGACCACACCCTTCGGGTTGCCGGTGGTGCCCGACGTGTAGCACATCGCGGCGGCCGTGTTCTCGTCCGCGACGACGAAGTCGCCCGCGAACGGGGTCGCCGCCGCGAGCAGTGCCTCGTAGTCGTGCACACGCGGGTCGTCGGGCACCGGTACGTCGGCGCCGTCGTCGATGACCACGTAGTGGCGGACCGTCTCGAACCTGTCCACCAGCGGCCACAGCAGCGGAAGCAGCGACCGGTCGACGAACACGACCTCGTCCTCGGCGTGGTTCGCGATGTAGACGAGCTGCTCGGGGAACAGCCGGATGTTGAGCGTGTGCAGCACGCGACCGCTGCACGGGGCCGCCATGTACAGCTCCAGGTGGCGCGCGGTGTTCCAGCCGAACGTCCCGACGCGGCCGTCCGCGCTGACGTCGAGGGTGTCGAGCACGGTCGCGAGCCGGCGCACCCGCTCGGCCCACTCCGCGATCGTGGTGGTGCGCTCCCCGTCGACCTCGGCGGTGACCAGTGGCTTGTGCCCGAAGTACTGCTCGGCCCGGTGGAAGACGTGGGGCAGTGCCAGTGGCCGGTCCTGCATCAATCCGAGCATGGGCCCTCCAGAGCGATCTATGCCGTGGGTCACTGCGGAAGTTACCTCCGGACGGGTGTCTTGACCATCAGAGTGGGAGAGCGCCGTTCGGGTACAGGCCTTTCGGCTCACCAGCGGTTAGGCTCGGTCGCCATGACCCCCGCCGACGAGGCCGCCGCGGTCTGCCTCGATGTGGGGTCGACCTGGACGAAGGCCGTTCTCGTCCACCCCGACGGCGCGCTCGGCGGTTTCGCCGAGCACCCCACCACCACCGGCGACGTGCTCACCGGCATGGACGCGGCCGTGCGCGCGGTGTCGGCGGCCGCACGGTCGGGAGACGAGCCCGAGCTGCTCGCGTGCTCATCGGCGGGTGGCGGGCTCCGCCTGGCGGTCGTCGGGTCGGAGCGGCTGGTGGCCACGGAGGCGGGGCATCGGGTGGCGACCTCTGCGGGTGCACACGTCGTCCACGTACACGCCGGGCCACTGGAGATCTCTGACGTCCGGCAGCTGCGCAGCGCGCGCCCGGGAGTCGTCCTGCTGATGGGCGGGGCCGACGGCGACGACCCGTCCGCGTTGCTGCACAACGCGGGCCGGCTCGCCAGGGCCCGCATCCGGCACCCGATCCTCCTCGCCGGCAACGCCGCGGCTCGCGAGGACGCGCTCGCGCTGCTGCGCGCCACCGGGCGCCGCGTGCTGGCCTGCGACAACGTGCTGCCCCGGCGTGGGGAGGTCGTGCCGGGTCCGGCACGGGAGGCCCTCGCGCAGCTGTACCGGCGCCACGCCATCGGAGGCCGCGGCCCCACGGTCGCGCCGCGGTTCCGCAAGCTCGTGCGGGTCGTGACGCCCGACGCCGTCGGTCACGCCGCCACCGAGCTCGCCCGGATCTGTGACGCGCGGGTGCTGCTCGTGGACGTCGGGTGCGCCACCACCGACGTCCATTCGGCGGCCGGATCCGAGGCGCGCCGCACCGTGGAGGGCGACCTCGGCGTGCGCGCCGCGGCGTGCGGGGTGCTCGTCGAGGGGCAGGCCGAGGGCATCGTCGACCCGGTGGAGGCCGACCTGCTCGGCCCTACCGTGGCGCGGATGGCGAGCGAGGTCGGCTACGTCCCGCGCGACCCGGGGAGCGCCGCGGAGGACCGCCGCATCGCCGCGCTCGCCACCGTGATCGCCGTGCGCAGGCACCTGCGCGTGCACGCCGACGCGGGGAAGGCTGTCGGGCTCGTCGTGCTCTCGGGCGGGGTGTTCCGCCAGCGCGACCGGTCGGGCGGGCTGGCCGCGGTGGTGGCGACCCTGCGCGCCGACCCGGTGCTCGCGCCCGCCCTCGCGGACGTCCCGGTCGTCGTGGACGCCGATTTCGCGGTGGCGCCCGCCGGGCTGCTCGCGGCCCGCGGCCGCACGCCGGCGGCCGAGGCGCTGCTACGGGACCACCTGCTCAGCTGAGAACTCGCGGGCGGGTACCCGCGAGTCGCTGGGAAAGTGCGCGCGAGTCGCTGGCGGGTTCAGGGGGCGTCACCGCGCGGGTGCCGGTGTGGAGAGGGGGCGTTGGGGCGGTGGCGTTGCCTTGGTCGCCGGCGCGGGGTTCTGGGGCACCACCTGCGGCGGCACCGCGGCGGTCGGCACGGGGGCGGCTCCCGGCCGGGGCACCGGAGCGGTGGTCGGCGGGGAGGGCGGCGGGGTGAGTGCGGAGTCGGGGGCGCGGGTCTGCGCCGGGCGGTCGGGACTCGGTGCAGCCGGGGCCACCGTGGGCTGCTGCGCCGGCGCCACCTCCGGTGCTGGGGCCGTGAGCACTGCCGTTGCGCCGACCACCAGCACGGCAGCGGCTGCGGCGGCCACGATAGCGAGGCGCTCGCGCCTGCGGTGCAACGTGCGGTGGCGCTCCCGGACGCCGGCGAGCAGTTCCGGTGCGGAGATGCCCTGGTCGAGGGCGCGGTCGTGCAGGCAGGCCCGCAGCGAGTCCTCGGTGTCGGTCACGGCAGGCTCCCTTCGCTGATCCGGACGTCCGCGCCGGCGCGAAGCGCCGCCAGCGCGCGTTTGGCGTGTGATCGCACTGTGGCCTCGCGGCAGCCGATGAGCCGGGCGATCTCGGCGTCGGGCAGGTCCTGGTGGTAGCGCAGCACGACGACGGCGCGCTGCACGGGCGTGAGCCGCGCGAGGACGGTCTGCAGCTCGTCGCGCAGCACAACCCGCTCCTCGACGCCGGGTGCGGGGCTCCCGGTCGCAGGCAGCGGGTCAGCGGCGGGGCGTTCCCGCGACGAGAGCCTGCGCCGCCACGAGAGAAAGTCGTTCAGCACCGCCTTGAAGACGTACGCACGCACGTCCTTGGCGTGGGAGACGCGCGACCAGGACAGCCCGACCCTGGCGAGGACGTCCTGAACGATGTCCTCGGCGCGGTGGTGGTCCATGGTGAGCCGCCGTGCGAAGGCCAGCAGTTCGGGGCCGTGGACCAGCACGAACGCCTCGAAGGACGGCGGCGGGGTGCGCTCGGCCGCGGTTCTCATCGGGCGGTTCCTGCGGATGCGGCCGAAGCGTAGACGACGATGTTGTCCTCGTAGCTGCCCGCGGACCTGTCGAAGGCGCCGCCGCAGGTGATGAGGCGCAGGCCCGCATGGTCGAGGTCGCCGTACACGGCCTCGGTGGGGAACGCGCGTTTCGGGTACCGGGCCACCTCGTCGACGCGGAACGTGACCGTGGTCCCGTCCGCGCGGGCCACGCCGATCGTGTCGCCGGGCAGCAGCGCCGCGAGGTCGTAGAACACAGCCGGACCGGAACGCAGCGAGTCGACGTGCCCGAGGATCACCGCCGGCCCGATCTCGCCGGGGGTCGGCGAGCCGTCGTACCAACCGGGCTCGTCGGACTCCAGTGGTGGCACCTCGACCGTGCCGTCCGCGTTGAGGCCGAGTGTCAGCAGCGGGGTGCGCACCCCGATCGCCGGAACGTCGAGCGCGACCGGGGGCGAAGGCGCCAGCACGATGGGCCCGGCCTGCGGCGGCGCGACCGGGATGGTCGGGGGCGGTGTGAGGCGCCCCGGGCCGGGTGCGCCCGTCGCCGCGAGCGCCAGCGCCCCGGACCCGGCCAGCGCCAGCACGACGGCGAGCGCGAGCAGGGTCCGGGCGCCCGGCAGGGATCTCACGCCGCTGATCTCAGTCCGCTGCGGAGTTCCGGCGGCGGCGCGTGACGGCCGCGCCGGCCGCACCTGCGGCCCCGGCGAGCCCGATCGCGCCGATGGCGACCAGCGCGGCGTCCGGCCCCTCCGTGCTGCCGCCGCCGGTCGCCGGGGCGCCCTGGGGGACGCGGACGACCTGCGGATCCTGCGGGACGCCGGGTCCCGGCACCTGTGCGGGCGTCGCGAAAACGGTGGGGGACGGGGTCGGGTTGGCGGCAGGGGCCGGCCGGGCGGGAACAGGGGTCGCGGCGGGGGCAGAGTCCGGCCGGATGGGGGGAGGCGTCGGCGGGGCGGGCGCCGCGGCGAGAGCTTGACCGGGGAGGACGCCGAGCAGCGCCGTGGACACGGCCAGCCCGCCGATGAGGCGGAGGACGGGGGTGGGGAGGGCCATCGTCGTTCCTGTCGTCGAGTGCGATGTCACCCCTGTGACGGGGTGGCGGCGGCCCTGCGTTGCGGGTGTGACGAGCAGCACGTGCCGGTGCGCCGGCCGAGTTGACAGTCGTGCCGAGGGTCGGAATCCTTGGTGGGGCAACCGTGTAGTCGGGGTCGAGAGGCGCTGCGACGGACTGAAGTCCGCCACGCTCGACCACCTGGCCGTTGCATGAACGTAAGGGCGCCTGCACCTCGCACGAGGAGGGCAGGACATGACACCGTCATCCCGCTCGGCCCACGCTCCGCGTCGGCCGGTGCCCTTCTCGTGTTCGCCCCGTTCGGCGGGCCGTCGCGCGCCGCGACGGGCGTCGATCCCTCACCGTCCGTGGTTCCGGCAACCAGAAGCGTGGCCGCCCGGACGAGCTCATCAAGGAGGCGTTACCACCCCATGACCGCCACTGCCGACACCACGACCGGACCGAACGGTCGGCTGCAGACCCGAGGCGGCTTCGACTTCGCCGTCGCCGACCTGGACCTGGGCGAGTTCGGCCGCAAGGAGATCCGCCTCGCCGAGCACGAGATGCCCGGTCTCATGGAGCTGCGGCGCGAGTACGCCGAGGCCCGTCCCCTGCACGGCGCCCGCATCGCAGGCTCGCTGCACATGACCGTGCAGACCGCGGTGCTGATCGAGACGCTCGTCAGCCTCGGCGCCGAGGTGCGCTGGGTGAGCTGCAACATCTTCTCCACGCAGGACCACGCCGCTGCCGCCACCGTGATCGGCCCGAACGGCACGGCCGAGGAGCCCAAGGGTGTGCCGGTGTTCGCCTGGAAGGGCGAGACGCTGGAGGAGTACTGGTGGTGCACCGAGCAGCTGTTCAAGTTCACCGACGCTGACGGCAACGTCGTCGGCCCGAACATGATCCTCGACGACGGCGGTGACGCCACCCTGCTCGTGCACAAGGGCGTCGAGTACGAGAAGACCGGCGTCGTCCCGACCGTCGAGGACGAGGATCTGACGGTCTCCGACGAGTACCGGATCATCCTGGAGACGCTGCGCCGCTCGCTCGCCGAGGACCCGCAGCGCTGGACCACGGTGGCGTCCGACATCCGCGGCGTCACCGAGGAGACCACCACCGGCGTGCACCGGCTCTACCAGCTCGCCGAGCAGGGCATGCTGCTGTTCCCGGCGATCAACGTCAACGACTCGGTCACGAAGAGCAAGTTCGACAACAAGTACGGCATCCGCCACTCGCTGATCGACGGCATCAACCGGGCCACGGACGTGCTGATCGGCGGCAAGGTCGCCCTCGTCTGCGGTTTCGGCGACGTGGGCAAGGGCTCGGCCGAGGCGCTCTCCGGGCAGGGCGCCCGCGTGATCGTCACCGAGGTCGACCCGATCTGCGCGCTCCAGGCGCTGCTCGAGGGCTACCAGGTCGCGCGCCTCGAGGACGTGGTGGACAAGGCCGACGTCATCATCACCACCACGGGCAACAAGGACATCGTCAGCGCGGACCTGATGGCCCGCACGAAGCACCAGGCGATCATCGGCAACGTCGGCCACTTCGACAACGAGATCGACATGGCCGGCCTCGCCCGTTACCCGGGCATCCGCAAGCTCAACATCAAGCCGCAGGTCGACGAGTGGGTCTTCCCGGACGGCCACTCGATCATCGTGCTGTCGGAGGGCCGCCTGATGAACCTGGGCAACGCCACCGGGCACCCGTCGTTCGTGATGTCGAACAGCTTCTCCAACCAGGTGATCGCCCAGATCGAGCTGTTCACCAAGTTCGAGGAGTACAACAAGGACGTCTACCGGCTGCCGAAGGTCCTGGACGAGAAGGTCGCCAAGATCCACGTGCAGGCGCTGGGCGGGGAGCTGACCAAGCTCACCAAGGACCAGGCCGAGTACATCGGTGTGGACGTCGAGGGCCCGTTCAAGCCCGAGCACTACCGGTACTGAGTCGCTGACCGGCCCGCCGCCCGTGCACCGCCGCGGGCGGCGGAGCCTGCATTGCGGAGTCTGCATTGCGGAGCCTGCATGCAGGGCGGTCAGACGCCGCCAGCGAGCAATCGCTCCAGCGCGGCACGGGCGGTGGCGTGGCGGGCAGCGACCCGGGTGAGGTCCTCGGCGAGGGCCTGCAGCCACTGCTCCAGGCCGACGGTGCGGCGGCTGATCACGACGTCCCGCACGACGCGGCGCACCTCCGCCTCGACGTCACCGTGCGCGCCCTCGCGCAGCGCCAGCTGTCGGTCGTCGCCGTGCACCACAACCGCCACCGGGCGCCCGCCCCGCCCGGCCATCCGGTCGGCCAGCCCACGGCGGTACTCCACCTCGACCATCCCGCTCGGGAGCGCGCCCGCGAGCGCCCCGGAGAGCAGCCTCGCGTAGGAGGCGACGTCGGTACGGTCGGAGCGCAGCGTGGTGGCGAGCAGCTGTATGTCGCCCAGCGGTCCGAGGCCGCTCGGTTCGACGGTCATCGCGCGCTCACCGATCCGTGAGTGGCAGCACGAGTTGTGGGGTCGGGATGCGGTGGTCGGGGCGCAGCGGCCGCACGGCGGTGCCGATGGCGAAGAACTCTGTGGTGTGCCCGCCCCACCGGTGCCCGTGCGAGCGGAGCTGCACCCCGACGATCCCCTCGGCGTGTAGCTGCTCGGCCTCCGCCTGCATGCGGCTCATCGCTAGTTCGCGGGCGTCGTAGAGCGCCTCCGTGAACTGCAGCAGCTCGACGTTCTGCCCGACGTTGCCCATCGCCTGCCAGAACCGCTGGTGGGCGATGTGGTAGACGCACGTGCCCATCACCATGCCCAGCGGCGCGTATCCGGCCTGCACGAGCGTCCAGAAGTCCTGTCCGGACAGGTCGGACGTGAAGGGCTGGCCGTGGTTGTTGCGCCACGACATCCCCTCCGGCGTCCGTGGCGCGTCGGCCTTCACCGCGGTGCCGACGGCGATGAACTCGGCGAGGTCGTTCCCGAACTCCTTGAACTCGATCTCCAGCCGGACCCCGACGATCCCGTCGGCGCCCAGCTGGTCGGCCTCTGCCTCCATGCGGGTCATGGCGAGCTCACGAGCGTGGTACATCGCCTGTGACAGCGTGGTGAGCTCCTGGTTCTGGCTCCACCGCCCCATCTGGAAGCCGATGTGGTAGACGCTCGATCCGAGTACCAGCCCCAGCGGCCGGAACCCGGCCTCCCGCACGAGCAGGAACTCGTTCACCGACAAATCTGAGGTGAACAGGCTGGTTGCCTGGCCGGGGCGCATCTCGGCGAGGCGGCGCATCGCGTCCTCGGGGACGTGCATCTCTGTCGGGTCGGCGGTCACGGGTTCTCCAAGCTGGTCAGCGCAGTGGTAGGAACGTCAACGTCCGCGTCGGTGCCGCGGCGCCGGTGTGGAAGCGCAACAGGGCAGTGCCGAAGACGACCGCCTCGGCGATGTGGTCGCGGTGGTTGTCGCTCGGCTCGATCTCCCACGCCTGCAGGTCCATCGACGACACGATCGCGCCGTCGGCACCGGACTCGTGCACCTGCTTGCCGAAGCGTCGCCGGGCATCGGCGCGGGTGTGGGTGATCAGCTCGGTGTAGCCGGAGACCTCGGTGTTGCCCGCACCCCATGACGACTCCCGGCGGGTCTGCCAGTCGTCGTGCCGGATGGCCACCGAGATGCCGTAGACGAGGTCGGTCGGCATCCACCCGGCCACCACGAGTTTCGCGACGTCCTGCCCGGGCAGGTGAGTGCTGAACACGCGGCGCGGCCTCGTGCCGCCCGGCGCCCGCACGGCGGTGCCCAGCGCGGTGAACTCCCGCGCGCCCGCGTCGAGGTGGGACATCGTGAGGTCGACCCCGACGACACCGTCGGCGCCGATCACCGCGGCCTCCTGCGTCATCCGGCTCATGGCCGTGCCGTAGCCGCGGTGGAGTGCGTCGACGTAGGGAGCGAAGCCCGCGAAACGCGTCGGAGCTGACGAAGTGATCGTCGGAGCGGCCCAGAGCGCGTAGCCCCCGTAGCTGCCGTAGATGCCGCAGCCGCCGTACCCGGTCCAGCCGATCTGCTGGACGATCGAGCCCATCACCTCGCCGACGGGCTCGAACCCGGCCACCCGGAGACCGGCCGCCGCCGGTGCCGAGAGCAGGGACGTCCACGGCCCGCCCGCTGCCGCCCGGCGCGCCCGTGCTGCAGCCACCGGCGGCAGTCCCTGCCCGTCCCACTCGGTCACTTCGCTCCTCCGCGCTCCTCCCCCCTTTCGACGTTAACCCTCGCGAACGAGCGCGGTGTGCGACAGAACCGCACGTCAGGCACAGTTCGGGCAACCGGGATCATTCGACGGCCCCGCGGATCCGCGGGATCTTCCCCTGATGCGGCATTACTGTGGCGGAGTGGTTGTTCACCGTGGTGACGGCGACGGCTGGACGCGGTGCGCGCTCGGCCACCGCCATTGGGGCCTCTTCGGCGCGGCCGGCCTGCTGCTGCGCCACGGCGACTTGGTGCTCCTGCAGCACCGCGCGGTCTGGAGCCACTACGGCGGCACCTGGGGGCTGCTCGGCGGGGCCCGCAACCGCGGCGAAACGGCCGAGGAGGCCGCCCAGCGCGAGGCCGGGGAGGAGGCCGGGGTCGCGCCCGGCTCGTACACCGTCACCGGCTCGTACGTCGACGACCACGGCGGCTGGTCCTACACCACCGTCGTCGCGCAGGCGGCCAAGGCCGAGCTGCCCACCGGCCTGACGGGGGAGACGCTGGAGGTGCGCTGGGTCCCGGCGGACGACCTCGATAACTTGCCCCTGCACCCGGGCTTCGCGGCGACGTGGAGCACGGTCCGCGCCATCGCATGACCACGACGAAGAACGGACCAGACGGTTACCGTGACGGACTTCCGCCTCATCTGCGAGATCGAGCCGCCCACACGTCCTGACCTGCGCCACGTCCGCCACCAGATCGGGGTGCTTACCCCGGTGGCCGAATCGTTCCTCATCCCCGACAACCACATCGGCCGGGCCACCGTCTCCAGCATCGCGGTGGCCCACGAGGTGGAGGCGATGGGCGGCCGGAGCGTCGCCTGCGTGAACTCGCGCGACCGCAACCTGCTCGGGTTCCGGCGCGACCTGCTCACGGCCGCCGCGTACGGCGTGGACCAGTTCCTCTTCGTCCACGGCGACAAGCCCACCGCGGGCGACCGCACGAGCGAGCTGACCGTCCGCGCGATGATCGACGAGGCGCGCGCGGCCACCGACCGGCCCGAGTTCGCCGGCACCGGGCCGTTCCGCGTGGGCGTAACGGCCTCGCCGCACCGGCCGCTCCCGCGCTGGAAGTCGGCGGCTGACTTCGTGTTCGTGCAGGTCAGCTACTCGATGGAGGCGCTGCTGCGGTGGCGCGAGGCGAACCCGGTCGCTCTGCCCGTCCACGCGGGGGTGATGGTGCTCGCCAGCGCCCGGATGGCCGAGCGGCTGCGGGCGACGATCCCGGACATCGAGATCCCGGACGCGCTGGTCGAGCGGGTGCGAGCTGATCCGGAGGCCGGTGTCGACGCCGCCTGCGCACAGATCGAGGCGGTCCGCCGCAGTGGCGCGTTCGCGGGGGTGCACCTGATTCCGGTGAGCAGGTACCGGCAGGTCGCAGCGCGCCTGGAGCGCAGTATCGCCTGACAGGCGTTTGCGTGGCCGTCGATGAGTTCCGGACCGCCGGGCGGTCTGCACGCCAGGAGACTGGAAGGAGCCTGACGTGGGCAACGTGGTCGTGGAGATGAGCCCGTCCGTCGACGGGTACGTGGCAGGCACTGGCGTGAGCGTCGAGCGGCCGTTCGGCAACGCGGGCGTGCGTCTGCACCGCTGGCTCGGGTTCGACGGCGAGACCCCGACGGAAGCGGACCGTGCCGCCGCCGAGCGGGTGTTCACAGGCGCGGGCGCAGTCGTCATCGGCAGGCGCATGTTCGACGTCGGCATCGGCCTGTGGGGTGCGGACGGCGCATTCGGCATGCCGGTCTTCGTGGTGACCAGCCGCCCGGCCGACGTGCTGGTCAAGGGCCCGACGACATTCACGTTCGTCACCGAAGGCACCGGCCGCGCCGTCGAGCTGGCGAGGGAGACGGCGGGCGAGTTGGACGTCGTGGTGAACGGCGGCGCCGACGTCGTGCAGCAGTGCCTCGCGGCCGGGTTGGTCGACGAGATCCGGCTGCACGTGGTGCCGGTGCTCCTCGGGAGCGGAACGCGGCTGTTCGAGCGCCCGGTCGGCGAGCAGTTCGAGCTGGAGCAGACCGCTGCGACGGCCACGCCGCTCGCCACCCATCTGAGCTACCGGGTCGCGGAGGGCAAGGCATGAGGTGCCGTCAGGTGGAGGCCTAAGCTCCCGGGCCGTGGGGCGCATGGTCGCGATCGAAGGGCTGGACGGCGCGGGCAAGCGCACGCTGTCCGACGCGCTGTGCGCGGCCCTCGCCGAGGCCGGCGCGTCGGTCGCCCGGTTCGCGTTCCCCCGCTACGGCGCCGACGTGCACGCGGAGCTGGCGCGCGAGGCGCTCTACGGGCGGCTGGGCGACCTTTCCGGGTCGGTGCACGGCATGGCGCTGCTCTTCGCGCTGGACCGCCGGGCCGCGGCCGCGGACCTCCGGGCGGCGACGGCGGCGCACGACGTGGTGCTGGTGGACCGGTACATCGCCTCGAACGCCGCATACGGGGCCGCGCGCAGGCACGAGGACGTCGGCGGGGAGTTCGTGGGGTGGACCCGCGAGCTCGAGGTGGAGCGCTTCGGCATCCCGGTGCCCGACCACCAGCTCCTGGTAGCCGTGCCCCGCGCAGTCGCCGCCGCGCGGGCCGTGCACCGGGAGCGGACGGAGGCGGGCCGCGCCCGCGACGCGTTCGAGGCCGACTCGGGCCTGCAGGAGCGCACCGGTGCGGTCTACGCGCAGCTCGCGGCCGCGTCCTGGCTGTCGCCGTGGAGCGTGGTGGACGGCACGGACGCCGTCGACGCCGGTGCGCTCGCGGCAAGGTTGCGCGGGTAGACGAGGCTATCGACCACCCTTATCCGCGCGCGCAGATAAGGCGAACCAACGGGTCCGAGGCGCACGGAAGGTCAGCAGTGGGATGCTGCGCGCATGAAGTCGCGCGTTCTGGTGGTCGACGACGACCCGGCGTTGGCCGAGATGCTGACGATCGTGCTGCGGGGTGAGGGGTTCGACACCGCAGTCGTGGCCGACGGCACCCGGGCGCTGCCCGCCGTCCGCGAGCTGCGGCCCGACGTCGTCCTGCTGGATCTGATGCTCCCCGGCATGAACGGCATCGACGTCTGCCGGGCCATCCGCTCCGAGTCGGGTGTGCCGATCGTGATGCTCACGGCCAAGAGCGACACCGTCGACATCGTGCTCGGGCTCGAGTCGGGCGCCGACGACTACGTGGTGAAGCCGTTCAAGCCGAAGGAGCTCATCGCCCGCATCCGGGCCCGGGTCCGCCGCACGGAGGCCGAGCCTGCCGAGCAGCTCTCGATCGGCGACGTCACGATCGACGTGCCCGCGCACCAGGTGGAACGGGGCGGGGAGCAGATCGCGCTCACGCCGCTCGAGTTCGACCTGCTCGTCGCGCTGGCCCGCAAGCCCCGGCAGGTGTTCACCCGCGAGGTGCTGCTGGAGCAGGTGTGGGGCTACCGGCACGCGGCCGACACCCGGCTCGTGAACGTCCACGTGCAGCGCCTGCGGTCCAAGGTGGAGCGCGACCCCGAGCACCCCGAGGTGGTGCTGACAGTGCGCGGCGTGGGGTACAAGGCCGGCCCGCCGTGATCTCCCGGATGTGTTGCCCGCCATGACCGTGTTCCCGCTGGCGGAGCACGCGCGCCGCGGCGTCGCGCAGGTCCGCCAGCTCACCGTCGAGCTCGTGGACGCGTTCAACGCGGTCTGGCGGCGCTCGCTGCAGCTGCGGGTCGTGATCAGTACGCTCGCGCTCTCGACGACCGTCATCGTGGTTCTCGGCCTCGTGCTGCAGACGCAGATCGCGTCGCGGGTGGTGGAGGGCAAGGAGACCGACGCGCTGCTTCGCACCGAGGCGGGTGCGGTGCTCCTCGAGCGCGACCTGTCCGGCGTCGACCCGGACCGCGAAGGTGCCCAGGGCGAGATCAACAACGCCCTCGACCGGCTCACCAACGCCAGCGCTGCCGCCGACCAGTCGGGGACGTCGGCCGGTGAGTTCCGCGCCGTGCTCACCACGAGCCGTGACAACACCGGAGCCCAGGTGTCGGCAGGGCCCGTGGAGGACGTGGCATCCGACCTTCGGGACACGGTCGCCCAGGGCACGCTCTCCCGGAAGTACGTCACGCTGACGGAGCAGGGCGTCGAGGTGCCCACACTGATCGTCGGGCAGCCGGTGCGCACCGCCAACGGCGAGCTGGAGTTCTACCTGCTCTTCCCGCTCACAGCCGAGCAGCGCACGCTCGGGCTGGTGCAGAGCACGCTGATCGTCGGCGGGCTCGTGCTGCTGTTGCTGCTCGCCGGCATCGCGGGCATCGTGACGCGGCAGGTGGTGCGGCCGGTCCGGCAGGCGGCCGAGATCGCGGAGCGGTTCGCCGACGGCCACCTCGACGAGCGGATGCCTGTGCAGGGCGAGGACGAGGTGGCGCGCCTCGGGGAGTCCTACAACGAGATGGCCACCAGCATCCAGAGCCAGATCCGCCAGCTCGAGGAGTTCGGTGCGCTGCAGCGCCGGTTCACCTCGGACGTGAGCCACGAGCTGCGCACCCCGCTCACCACCGTGCGGATGGCGGCGGACGTGCTGCACGCCTCGCGCGAGGAGATGCTGCCCGCGCTGCGGCGCAGCTCCGAGCTGCTCGTCACCGAGCTCGACCGGTTCGAGGCGCTGCTCGGTGACCTGCTGGAGATCAGCAGGCTGGACGCGGGTGTGGCCGAGCTGGGTGCCGAGCGCGTCGACGTGCACGGGGTGGTCGTGCGGGCCATCGAGGCCGTGCGCGGGTTCGCCGACGAGACCGGCACCCCGCTCGTGCTGGACCTCCCGACCGGTGTCTACGCCGAGGTCGACCCGCGGCGGGTCGAGCGGATCGTCCGCAACCTCGTGGCCAACGCCATCGACCACGGCGAGGGGCGCCCGGTCCAGGTGGTGCTCGGGCAGGACGAGCGGACCGTCGCGGTACTGGTCCGTGACCACGGCGTCGGGCTCCGACCGGGGGAGGCGGCGCTGGTCTTCAACCGGTTCTGGCGGGCGGAGGAGTCGCGCGCGCGGCGCAGCGGCGGCAGCGGGCTGGGGCTCTCGATCGCCATCGAGGACGCCCGGCTGCACGGCGGCTGGCTGCAGGCGTGGGGCGAGATCGGGAAGGGCGCCGCGTTCCGGCTGACGCTGCCCCGGTTCGTCGGCGGGCTCGTCGAGTCGAGCCCGCTCCGGCTCGGCCCCGAGGAGCGACCGGCGCCCGCCCCGGGGTCCGCAGGCTCGGTGCCCACGCCGCCCGTCGGGTGGCCCATGGTGACCGTTCCGCCCACCGGCACTTCGGGAGCCGGGCGGTGAACGCACGCCGCTGGGTGTCGGCGCTCGCGCTGCTCCTCGCGACGGTGGGCGTGGCGGGATGCGCGAACGTCCCGCTGAGCTCGCCCGTGCAGGTACTGCGTCAGGTCAGCGAGGGCGACGGCGCGCCGCTCCCGCCGGGCCCGGTGGACGGCAGCAACCCGCTCGACCTCGTCCGGGACTTCGTCTTCGCCTCCGGCAGCAGCACCGAGAAGCACGGCGCCGCGCGACGGTTCCTCGCGGCGCAGGCCGCTGCGTGGGACGACGCCGCGAACCTGACCGTGCTCGACGGGCAGTTCGACACCGTGCCCGCTCCCGGCGCGCAGGACCCGAACACCGGCGTGACGACGATCCGCATCCGCGGCACCGCGATCGGGCGCGTCACCTCGTCGGGCTCGTTCGAGCCGGGCCAGTCGGTCTTCCAGCAGGACGTCACGGTGCAGCGCAGCGACGGCCAGTGGCGGATCTCGAGCCTCCCGGCCGGGGTGGTGCTCCCGATGTCGATCTTCCGGGACAACTACCGGTCGGTGCGCATCTGGTTCGTGGATCCGGTGCGCAGGCTCGTCGTCGCCGACCTGCGGTACGTGCCGAGCGTGCCGGCCAGGGCGCAGGCTGCGCGCGTGGTGGAGCTGCTCCTGGCCGGCCCATCGGGGGCGCTCCTGGGCGCGGCGGTCTCGCAGCTCCCGCCGGGCGCGCAGCTGCGCTCGAACGTCACGTTCAGCACCGACGGTGCGGTGATCGTCGACCTCACGCGGCTCGGCGACCTCGACGAGCAGTCCCGCTCGCTGCTGGCCGCGCAGGTCGTGCTCTCCCTGGCAGAGGTCAACGTCTCCCGGGTGCGGCTGCTGGCCGACGGCGAGCCGCTGCTCGCCGGCAGGCCGGATCTCACACGCGAGGACTTCTCCTCCCTCTACGCGGAGATGCAGGCGGGCGCCGACGTGCCGGGGCTGGTCGTCGCCGGCGGCCATGTGCGCCAGCTCACCGGTGCCGAGCCCGGCTCGGCGCTGCCCGGCCCGATGGGGAACGGCGCGTTCGACGTGGAGTCGGCGGCGTCCACCGGGGACGGGCATCGGATCGCGGCCGTCACGTGGCAGGGCGGCCAGCGGCGGCTGCTGATCAGCGGCGGCGGCGGGGAGGGCGGCGTCGAGGCGGCACCGCTCGCGGCGGACAGCATGAGCAGGCCCTCGTGGACGCCCACGGGCACCGAGGTGTGGACCGTCCTCGACTCCTCGGTCGTCGCACGGGTGCTCGTCGACGGCGCCGGATCCGCGCGCACCGCCCAGGTGAACGCCGACGAGCTGGCTGCGCTCGGCCCGATCGCCGACCTGCGCCTGTCCCGCGACGGCATGCGGGTGGCCGCTGTCGTCGGCGGGTCGCTCTACACGGGCGCGGTGGCCCGCAGCATCGACGGCGAGGTCGCGATCCGGAACATCCGCAGGCTGCGCCCGGCCGAACTCGGTGAGGTCGTTGCGGCGGACTGGCGGTCGGCGGAGTCCATCGTCGCGATCACCCGCGGGCCTGACCTGCTGGTCGGTCAGGTGTCGGTCGACGGGCTGGTCGTGGCCCAGGTACTCGGCAACAACCTCACCCCCCCGCTCACCGCGATAGCCGTGGCTGCCAACCGGCCACTCCTCGTCACCGACCAGTCGGGCGTCTGGAGTTTCGCGGGAGGCGACCAAGCCGCCTGGCGCCAGGTGATCGGCGGCGCGCCCGACGGGGTGCCGTTCTATCCCGGCTGACCCGGCGAAGCCGGGCGGCGGTCAAGGGGTGTGGACAGCTTGCCTCTCGCTCACCCGCCCGGTGTCTGCGGGCGGGCACGCTGGACGGGTGGGGTTCCGGGAGCTCTTGGCCGCGCTCGTCGATCTCGTGCTGCCCGCGGAGTGCGCGGCGTGCGGCGCCCCGTCCCCGCCGTGGTGCGCGGCCTGCCGTACGCGGCTCGGGCCGTCGTCCACGCCATGGCTTCCGGGCGGGCCGGAGGTGCTGGCGGTCGGGCGCTACACGGGCCCGCTGCGATCCGCGCTGCTGCGCTACAAGGAACGTGGCAGGCGCGACCTCGCCGCACCGCTCGCGACCCTGCTCGCGGTGGCGCTCGACGGGCTGGTGCCGCCGCCGGCGGGCGGGGCCGCAGCCGACGTCCGGCTGGTGCCGGCCCCGTCCCGGCGCGCCGCGGCGCGCGCCCGCGGTGGCGACCACGTGCTCAGGCTGTGCCGCCTGCTGGCCGCCGCCCGTCCCGATGTGCGGGTCGCTCGCCCCCTGTCGCTCGCCGGCGGGGTGCGCGACTCCGTCGGCCTCGACGCCGGGCAGCGGGCCGCGAACCTCGCGGGCCGGATGCGAGTGCGGCGGGAGCGGCTACCGCCGGAGGGCGCCGTCGTGGTGCTCGTCGACGACGTGATCACAACCGGCGCGACCCTCGCCGCCTGCCGGAACGCGCTGGCCGCCGCCGGCGTGGCGGCGTACGGGGCGCTGGTGCTGTGCGATGCGACCAAGGCACCGATACGTGCCCCGGCACAAGGTCACGATCATGAACAGGACGCGGAACCGTACCCGCAAATGGGTGTCGGCGGGGACGCCGTTCATCGTTTTCACCCAGCCAGGGGGGCATCTGTTCCCGGGACTGTTGCCGAACCGTGATGCGCGTTACCGTTCACCGCATCCGCCGACGCCCCCTATCAGGAGGATCCACCGATCGAGCGCTCGGGGATGGGACCTGCTGTCCCCGCCGCCGTCTGCGAACGCCAACAACCCGACGCCGAAAGCGAGGGAAGTCTGCGTGGAGATCGTTGTCACCGGCCGGAACGTGGAAGTGCCTGAACACTTCCGGGTCCATGTCGCCGAGAAGCTCGCCCGTCTCGAGAGGTACGACCACAAGATCGTCGGCATGGAGGTCGAGCTCTTCCATGAGCCGAACAGACGCCAACTCAAGAGCTGTCAGCGGGTCGAGATCACGGGTAGGGGGTGCGGACCGATCGCGAGAGCGGAGGCCTGCGCACAGGACTTCTACGCAGCGCTGGACGCGGCTGTGGCCAAGCTGGAGGCGCGGTTGCGCCGATCGCACGACCGCCGCCGGGTCAACGGCAAGCGGACGCGTGAGCTGGTGGGCCGCGGCGTCGCCGGCGGCGGCGTCGCCGTGCTCGATGAACTGCCTTCTGTCAGCGACGACGAGACCGACGACCAGACGGCCGACGAGACCGTCGACGAGACCGTCGACGTCCCCGGTCCGCGCGGCCACGACGAGTACCTCCCGCCCGACGAGCAGGCGCCCGGACGGATCGTCCGGCGCAAGGTGCACACGGCCGCCCCGATGAGCGTCGACGACGCGTTGTCGCGCATGGAGCTGGTCGGTCACGACTTCTACCTCTTCGCCGACGCCGACTCGGGCCGTCCCTGCGTCGTGTATCGGCGCAAGGGTTACGACTACGGAATGATCCGGCTCGAGGCCTGACTCCCGTTTCGCCTGGAAGGGTGGCATGCGCTCGGTATCCGGAACGTGTGCCGCCCTTCCGGCGTTGTTAAGGAGGCGGCCCATAGCTTCGCTACCCTGGGCCGGGCAGCTCCGCGCGTGCGCGGGCTGCGTCCTGACCGCGAGGTGAATGAGGTCCATCCGTGCCGCTCCTGAACCGTCTGCTCCGCGCCGGCGAGACCAAGCTGGTGAAGCGGCTGGCGCGTGACGCCAAGGACATCGACGCGCTCGAGCCGGAGATGCAGGCCCTCGCCGACGAGGAGCTGAGGGCCAAGACCGAGGAGTTCCGTGAGCGCTACGAGGCCGGCGAGTCGCTCGACGTCCTGATGTTCGAGGCGTTCGCCGTGGTCCGCGAGGCGGCCGTGCGTACCCTCGGTCAGCGGGCCTTCCCCGTGCAGCTCATGGGTGGGATGGCGCTGCACCTGGGCAACATCGCCGAGATGAAGACCGGTGAGGGCAAGACGCTCACGTCCGTGTTCCCCGCCTACCTCAACGCCCTCTCCGGCGACGGCGTGCACGTGGTCACCACCAACGACTACCTGGCCCGCCGCGACTCGGAGAACATGGGCCGCATCCACCGTTTCCTCGGCCTGAAGGTCGGGGTGATCCTCTCGGAGATGCCGCCCGCGGTGCGCCGCGAGCAGTACGCCGCCGACATCACCTACGGAACGAACAACGAGTTCGGCTTCGACTACCTGCGCGACAACATGGCCTGGAAGGCCGCCGACATGGTGCAGCGCGGGCACAACTTCGCGATCGTCGACGAGGCCGACTCCATCCTCATCGATGAGGCGCGCACGCCGCTGATCATCTCTGGCCCGGCGGAGCAGAGCGCCCGCTGGTACCAGGAGTTCGCGCGCATGGCGCCGATGCTCGAGAAGGACCTCCACTACGAGGTCGACGAGCGCAAGCGCACGGTCGGCGTCACCGAGGAGGGCGTCGCGTTGGTCGAGGACCAGCTCGGCATCGACAACCTCTATGAGGCGGTCAACACCCCGCTCGTCGGCTATCTGAACAACGCGCTCAAGGCCAAGGAGCTGTTCAAGAAGGACAAGGACTACATCGTCCGCAGCGACGAGGTCCTGATCGTCGACGAGTTCACCGGCCGCGTGCTGGCCGGGCGCCGCTACAACGAGGGCATGCACCAGGCCATCGAGGCCAAGGAGGGTGTGGAGGTCAAGGCCGAGAACCAGACCCTGGCCACCATCACGCTGCAGAACTACTTCCGCCTCTACAACACGCTCTCGGGCATGACCGGTACCGCCCAGACTGAGGCGGCCGAGCTGCACCAGATCTACAAGCTGGGTGTGGTGTCGATCCCCACCAACCGGCCGATGCAGCGGGTGGACCAGCCGGACCTGATCTACAAGACCGAGGAGGCGAAGTTCGCGGCCGTGGCCGGCGACATCGCCGAGAAGCACCGCAAGGGCCAGCCCGTGCTGGTGGGCACCACGAGCGTCGAGAAGTCGGAGTACCTGTCCAAGCTGCTCGTGCAGCTGCAGGTGCCGCACGAGGTGCTCAACGCGAAGCACCACGAGCGCGAGGCCGCGATCATCGCCCAGGCGGGTCACGCCGGCGCGGTCACGGTGGCCACCAACATGGCCGGTCGCGGTACCGACATCATGCTCGGCGGCAACACCGAGTTCCTCGCCGACCTGGAGCTGCGTCGCCGCGGCCTCGACCCGGTGGAGCGGCGCGAGGAGTACGAGGCCGCGTGGGACGGGGTCGTCGCCGCGATGCGCGAGCAGGTCGCCGCGGAGGCCGAGGAGGTCAAGAACGCGGGCGGGCTCTACGTGCTCGGCACCGAGCGCCACGAGTCGCGACGCATCGACAACCAGCTGCGCGGCCGGTCGGGCCGCCAGGGCGACGAGGGCGAGTCGCGGTTCTACCTGTCCCTCGGCGACGAGCTCATGCGCCGGTTCAACGGCCAGGTCGTCGAGTCGATCATGAACCGCTTCAACCTGCCGGACGACGTGCCGATCGAGGCGGGCATGGTCACCAAGGCCATCCGCAGCGCGCAGACGCAGGTCGAGCAGCAGAACTTCGAGATCCGCAAGAACGTCCTCAAGTACGACGAGGTGCTCAACAAGCAGCGCACCGTCATCTACGACGAGCGCCGCCGCGTCCTCGCTGGTGAGGACATCGAGGAACAGATCGCGCACATGCTCGAGGACGTCACCCGCGCCTACGTCGAGGGCGCCACCGCGGAGGGCTACTCCGAGGACTGGGACCTCGAGCAGCTCTGGACGGCGCTGCGCTCCATCTACCCGGTCGGGATCAGCTGGGAGGAGCTCGCCGAGGACGAGCACGGCGACTTCACCAAGGACTCGCTCGCCGAGGCGATCCTGGCCGACGCGAAGGAGGCGTACGCCCGCCGTGAGGCCGAGGTCGACGCCCTGATCGCCCCGCTCGGGGGCATGCGGGAGCTGGAGCGGCAGGTGTTGCTCACGGTGATCGACCGCAAGTGGCGCGAGCACCTCTACGAGATGGACTACCTCAAGGACGGCATCGGCCTGCGGGCGATGGCCCAGCGCGACCCGCTGATCGAGTACCAGCGCGAGGGCTTCGACATGTTCAAGGCGATGTCGGAGGGCATCAAGGAGGAGACGGTCGGCTACCTGTTCAACGCCGCCGTGCAGGCCGCGCCGCAGCCCGAGGAGGCCGCGCAGCAGGGAGCGGTCCAGCAGGGAGCGGTCCAGCAGGCAGCGGTCCAGCAGGCAGCGGTTCAGCAGGCAGCGGGTCAGCAGGGAGGGGTCCAGCAGGGCGCCCCGCAGCCGGTGGCCGCAGGCCGGCAGGCGCCCGCCCCGCAGCAGACCGGTCCTCAGCGCGGCCGTCCGGTCCAGCAGCGTCCGCTGGGCGGTCCGGCGCCCGTGCCGGTCGACGCCGAGGCCACCACTGAGGTCCTCCCGTCGGCGTTCCGCGGCACCCGTCCCACGGACCTGCGCTACAGCGGCCCGGCGGAGGACGGCACGGCCACCCGCACGCGCTCGTCGGGCAACGGCGGCGCGCCTCGCGGCGAGGGCAGCCGCGGTGAGGCCACGGTGAGCGGCGCCGCGCAGCCGTCGCGCAACCGGCCGTGCCCGTGCGGGTCGGGGCGCAAGTACAAGCAGTGCCACGGCTCGCCCACCGCGGCCCGTCCCTGACCCACAAGCCCTGACGCACTTCTGCTCAGCCGATCCGGATGGCGGTGCACCGCCATCCGGTGGCGCTGTGCTCGAACCGGGCGGCGAGCGCGTGCACGCGCCCGTCCATGTGGCAGGGCAGGGCCGTCTCGGCCACCCCGGAGCGGGGCATGCACAGCAGCATGCGGCCGGGGCGCGCCGGCGAGCGGGGCCGCCGCCGCATGACCGCCACCTGCCAGCAGCGCAGCGGCGCGGGCGCGAAGCAGCCGGCGAGCTGGGCGGCCGGGCGGCGCCGGTCCAGCACCTCCAACGCGGTCAGCAGGATCCGCAGGATCTCGTGGTGTGCTTCGCTCCGCTCGCGGGCACCGGGCACGAGTGCCGGTGGCCCGAAGTTCGTGTGCTGCCCGGTGGGTAGCGAATCGGTCGGCTCCGCGCCGGGTTCCGGCTCGTAGCTCACCCGCCGCAACCGCGGGCGGGGCGCGCGCTCCGGGGCGCGTTGGGGGGCGGGGTGCGGGGCCGTGATCGTCATGTACCGACCGTGCGATGCGGGCGCCCGTGCTGGGGCCACGACGAAAACGGTCGCCGCCATCCCGTACGGCCTCGTACGGTTCAGCCTGTTCGTGCCGATTCCGGGTTAATGTCCGGAACGGGCACCGGCGTCGCGGGCTCTCGCCTACGGTGCTGCCATGACCCACCCGGCCCACCTGCACCTGGTCGAACCCGGGTTCCCGGCTCTGGAGCGGCTGCTCGTCCTGGCGGGCCGGGAGGTGCAGCGGGCCACCGAGCGCGCCGCCGCCGTCGAGGGGCTCGGTGCGACCGCCGTGCGCATCCTCGCCGCCGTGGTGGACCGTGGCGCGGTCTCGCAGCGGGACCTCGCCGCGCATGTCGGCGTCAGCCCCGCCACGCTGACACCGGTGATGGACCGGCTCGAGGCGATGGGCGCGTTGAGGCGGGAGCGCGACGGCACTGACCGGCGCGTGGTGTGCGCGACGATCACCCCTCGGGGGCGGGCGCTCCTGCGCGCGGCGTCCGCCGCGGTGGCGGCTGACGTGCGGGACCGGCTGCCCGAACCCGGACCCGAGGCAGCGCGAGCCGTCCCGGAGTACCTGCTGGCCGTCATCCGGGCGTTCGGCGAGGAGGGCGCTCCTCAGGCCCCGGCGAACGGCGGGCGGAGTAGCGTCCCGCCGGTGCCGCTGCGTGGGTTGCTGATGGACTACGCCGGGGTGATCACCGAGGGGCCTGAGGTGCTGGACGCGGTCCGGCGCGCCGCCGGGGCCGGGGTCGCCACCGCGCTCGTGTCCGACTCGCCCTCCGTCCCGGACGAGTGCCGGGCGGTGTTCGACCTCGTGGTGCTCGGGCCGGCGCTCGGCGTGCGCAAGCCGGACCCGGAGATCTACCGGCGGGTCGCGGAGCGGCTCGGGGTGCCGGTGGCGGAGTGTGTCGTCGTGGACGACGCCGACCGCAACGTGCGCGGCGCCCGGCTGGCGGGCGCGGTCGTCGTGCGCCACCGCACGATCGACGGCACCGTCTCCGAGTTGGAGGTCCTGCTCGACCTGCCTACCGCCTGATCAGCTCTGATCAGTCCCGGCGGGCGTCGGTCTCGGTGTTCTTGTTGTCGTCGGCGTCCCCGCCGCCGAGCGTCTCCGTCGTGTCGCCCTCGCCGGTCATCCCCTGCAGCCGGTCGACACCCTGGTCGATCTGCTCGTCGTGCCCGGCGAACCGGCCCTTGGCCGCCTCACCTGCCTTGTCGAGTCCCTGATCGACCTTGTCGTCATGCTGGTTCAGCGCTTGCTTGATTTTGTCCATGAAACCCATGTCATCGGAGTCCCCGGTCCCGCGCGCCTCACACCAGCCCGCCGTCATCCATTCGGGCGGAGCCGGACGTGCTCGGGCCGCAGCTCGTCGACGCTGCCCACGCCGATGAGCTGCAGCGTCCGCACGATCTCGCCCGCGAGGATCGTCACCGCCTTCTCCACGCCGAGGCGCCCGGCCGCCATCAGCCCGTACAGGTAGGCGCGCCCGATCAACGCCCCCCGCGCCCCGAGCGCGACGGCGGCCAGGACGTCGGCGCCATGGGTGATGCCGGTGTCGACGAGCACTTCGGCGCGGTCGCCGAGGGCCTGCACGGTGGGCTCGACCAGCTCCAGCGGAACGGGCGCCCGGTCGAGCTGGCGGCCGCCGTGGTTGGACAGCACCACGGCGTCGGCACCGGCGTCGACGACCCGCACGGCGTCGTCGACGTTCTGCACGCCCTTGATCACGAGCTTCCCCGCCCATGCGCCGCGCAGCCAGTCGACATCGTCCATCGTGAGCGCGGGGTCGAAGACGCGGTTGACCATGTCGGCGACCGTGCCGTCGGTCGATTCGAGGCTCGCGAACCGCAGCGGCTCCGTGGTGAGCAGGTTGAACCACCAGTGCGGGTGCCGCGCCCCGTCCACGAACGTGCGCAGCGAGAGCGCAGGCGGGATCGTCAGCCCGTTGCGGACGTCGCGCAACCGCGCCCCGCCGACCGGGGTGTCGACGGTGAGCAGGAGCGTGTCGTAGCCGGCGTCCGCCGCGCGCTGCACGAGGTCCTTGGCCACGGCCCGGTCACGCCATAGGTAGAGCTGAAACCACCGGCGCGCGTCGGGCGCGGCCGCGGCGACCTCCTCGATGGTGGTGGTGCCCATCGTCGAGAGTGTGTACGGGATGCCGACCTGCTGCGCGACGGACGCGACGGCCCGCTCGCCCTCGTGGTGCATCATCCGCGTGAAGCCGGTCGGGGCGAACGCGAAGGGCAGGTTCGCGCGCTTCCCGAGGATCTCCCGGCTCGTGTCGGTGGCGGAGACGTCTCGCAGCACGGTGGGCGTGAACTCGACGCGTGCGTAGGCATCCATGGCGCGGTGGAGCGACAGCTCGCCGTCGGCGGCCCCGTCGGTGTAGTCGAACACCGCCCGCGGGGTGCGGCGCCGGGCGATGCGGCGCAGGTCGGCGATGCTCGCCGCGCGCAGCAGCCGCCGCTCGTCGGAGTCGCGGACGTACGGCGCGGGCCGCAACAGCGGCCTCAGCTCGGACGGGCGGGGGAACCGGCGCTGCACCATGACCCGAGCCTAGGGCGGGTCCGGGCCGGCTCACGGGTGGCGGCGGCGGGACAGCTCGAACGCCGCCACCGCTCCGGCGCTCGCCACCCCCAGCGACTCGACACCGCCGTGCATCGGGATGGCCAGCAGGCCGTCGAGCAGGGGGCGCACCGAGTCGGTCAGCCCGTCGGTCTCGTTGCCGAGCACGAGCGCGACGCGTGGTGGCAGGTCGGCGTCCATCAGCGACGAGCCGCTCGCGTCCAGGCCGAACAGGGCGAAACCGGCGTCGGCGAGGGCGGAACAGCCCTCCTCGACCGTGCCTGACCGAAGGACGGGCGCCCGGAACGCGACACCTGCCGACGCCTTCACCACGAGCGGGTCGATCGCGGGCAGGCCGCGGCGGGGGAGCAGCACCCCGTCGAGCCCTGCGGCGGTGGCGCTGCGCAGGATCATGCCGACGTTGGCGGGGTTGGTGAGCCGGTCCAGCACGAGCACGGCCGATGGTGCGCCGGGGGCGAGGCCGTCGAGGAACTCGGCGACCGGCGCCATGCGCGGCGCGACGACGTCGGCGAGCACTCCCTGGTCGTGCCGCCCGTTGCCGGCGAGCACCTTCACCCGGTGCGCCGAGGCCCGCTGCACAGTCACGCCACGGTCGCGGGCCGCCGCGAGGATGGCCTGAACGGGCTCGCCCCGCAGGCCCTCGGCTACCACGACCTTGTCGACGCGCAGCGCGCCGTCGTCGAGCGCCTCCAGCACGGGCTTGCGCCCGTACACGGTGATGAAGGTGTCCTTGGGTGAGCGCCCTCCCACCTGCGTCGACTGCTTCGTCCGGTCGTCACCCACCTCCCCAGCTTAGGATCGGTCCATGCCGCCCCGGCTCTCCGCCCTCGACGCCTCGTTCCTCTACCTTGAGCAACCCACCACTCCGATGCACGTCGGAGCGGTGTCGATCTTCCGTCGGCCGCGGGGCGGGGGGTTCGACTACGACCGGCTGGTCGAGCTGGTCGAGCAACGGATCGCGCTGGTGCCGCGCTACCGGCAGAAGGTGCGGTACGTGCCGGGCAACCTCGCGCGGCCGGTGTGGATCGACGATCCCGAATTCGACGTGGCCTACCACGTCCGTCGCTCCGGGCTCCCCAAGCCCGGTTCGGACGAGCAGCTCACCGAGCTGGTGGCCCGCCTGATGTCCCGCCCGCTCGACCACACCCGGCCGCTGTGGGAGATGTACCTGGTCGAGGGGCTCGCGCGCGGGCGCGCCGCCGTAATCACCAAGACCCACCAGGCCATGGTCGACGGCATCAGCGCGATCGACATCGGCCAGGTCATCCTCGACGTCTCCACCGAGGTCCGGGTGCGGCCCGAGGAGCTGTGGATGCCGCGGCCGGAGCCGAGCCCCGCGGAGCTGGTGCTCGGCGCTGTCGCAGAGGCGGTGTCCCGGCCGGGGGAGATCGTGGAGAACGCCCGCGTGGCGGCGGGCGACGCGATGGCCACGGTCGGCAAGGTCGCGGGCGCTGCCGGCAAGCTGTTCTCGATCGCGTGGACGGCCAGCATGGGCGCCCCCGGCTCCCCGCTCAACGTCGACATCTCCACACAGCGCCGATTCGCGGTCGCCCGCACGCAGCTGGAGGCCTACCGGCGGGTCCGCGCCGCGCACGGCTGCACCGTCAACGACGTGGTGCTGAGCGTCGTCTCCGGGGCCCTGCGCAGCTGGCTGCTCTCGCGCGGGGAGCCGGTCACGCCGTCGTCGACGGTGCGGGCGATGGTGCCGCTCTCGGTGCGCGGCGAGGCCGACGTGCCCAGCTCGGCCACGTCGGGCTCGCTGGGCAACCGGGTCTCCTCCTTCCTGGTCGACCTGCCGGTCGGTGAGCCCAGCCCGGTGGTCCGGCTGCACCAGGTCTCACACGCGATGCGCGAGCACACCTCGAACGGCCAGTCGGTCGGGGCCGACACCCTGGTCCGGATTGGCGGGTTCGCCCCGCCTACGCTGCATGCACTGGGGGCGCGCGCGGCGAGCGGGTTCTCGAAGCGGCTCTTCAACTTGGTGGTGACGAACGTGCCGGGACCCCAGTTCCCGCTCTACGCAGCGGGCGCCCGGATGCTCGAGATGTTCCCGGTGGTGCCGCTGGCGAAGGGCCAGGCTCTCGCAATCGGGCTCACCTCTTACGACGGCGGCGTCTACTACGGCTTCAACGGCGACCGCGACGCGATGCCCGACCTCGACGTGCTCGCAGGCATGGTGGACGAGTCGCTCGACGAGCTCCTGTCGACGGTGCCGTCATGACCCACGTGAGCGAGCTTGCGAGCGAATCATCGACACAGTGCCTGCCCTCACCGCGGGCCGAGTGCAGCGAGGTCCTGCGATGAGGGTCTACGTCCCGGCGACCTGGCCGATGCTCCGGACGCTGGTCAAGACCGGCCGGCTGGACCCCATCGGCGGCACGGCGTTCGCGCTCACGCCTGCCCTGCGCGAGGCATACACCAGCGGCGACGACGAGGAGCTCGAGTACGCCGCCATGAACGAGGCCGCGCGGGCCTCGCTGCGGCTGCTGTCGGTGGAGTTCGGCCTCGGCGAGGAAGGCACGCCCGCGCGGCGGGTGGTGGTTGCGGCCGACCTGGACGTGACGCTGCGGCCCGACCTCGACGACGGCGCCGTACGGATCGCGGGCTCCGTGCCGTTCGAGGTGATCGCCTCGGTGCACATCGACACGGAGGAGGCCGAGTACGCCGTGCGTCAGGCGGCCGGCGCGGTGGACGCGGCCGACATGGGCGACCTGGACGCGGAGTTCCTGATCGGCGAGGCCGAGGATCATGACCTGGCCTGGTACGACCCGTCCGAGGTGGCGTTCCTCGTCGACCGGCCCTGACGCTGCGCCAGGCTCTGCACACACATACGCGCCCGGCGCGTGGATGTGTGCAGAGCCTGTGGCGTACGGGCCCGTCTGGGGAGTGAGCCCTTACCGTCGCCGGCCGTAGAACAGCGCCCCCGCCACCGGGATCAGCAGGAAGAACACCCACTGCCGGGTGATGAAGAACAGCGCGATCGCCACCAGCGGCGCGACGGCGACGAGCCGCGGGCCCCACGTGTCGAGCGCGCTCCCCGCCGCAGGCGCGACCTCGCCTGTCGGCGGCGTCACGGGCAGCGGCGCGGTCGGCGGCGGAGCGGCGGGTGTGCCGGGTAGCGCCGGGTGCGGTTCCGGTAGGTCGGTGAAGAGATCGGCGAGTTCACCGGCGACGACTGCGTTGGCGGCTTTGGCGGACCGGTCCGCGTACTCCTCGACACCGAGCCGTCCTGCCTCGAGGTGCTCGTCCAGTGCCTTCATCGCGGCTGTGCGTTCGGTGTTGCCGATCCGCAGCGGCGACGATCCCTCCCCGGTGGTCATGACGTCGAGCCTCTCATCAGCCTGGTCGGAGGGCTACCAGGACCCTCCGCAGCGCGGCGAGCCGCGCCGGACGCAGCTGCCCCTTCTCCACGAGGCTGTCGAGTGCGCATTCGGGGTCCGCGGGCGGGCCGAGGTGGCCACAGCCTCTGGGGCAGTCCTCGATCGCGGCAGCGAGGTCGTCGAACGCGGCAGGGATGTCGTCCGGGGTGACGTGCGCGAGCCCGAACGAGCGGATGCCCGGCGTGTCGACGACCCACCCGCCGCCGCAGTCCTCGGGGAGCGGGAGGGCGAGCGCGGCGGTGGTGGTGTGCCGGCCCTTCCCGACGGCCGACACGGCGCCGACGGCCCGCTCGGCGTCCGGCACCAGCGCGTTGACCAGCGTGGACTTGCCCACGCCCGAATGCCCGACCAGAGCCGAGACGCGCCCGGCGAGCACCTCGGCGAGCTCCGTCGGCTCGCGGTCGCGGCGGGTGACGAGCACGGGGATGTCCAGTTCGCGGTACTGCGCGGCGAACGGCTCCGGGTCGGCGAGGTCGGTCTTAGTCAGGCAGAGCACCGGCGCGAGGCCGCCCGCGTAGGCGGCGACGAGGCAGCGGTCGACGAAGCCGGTGCGCGGCACCGGGTCGGCCACGGCCGTGACGATCACGAGCTGCTCGGCGTTGGCGACCACCACCCGCTCGAACGGGTCGGTGTCGTCCGCCGTGCGGCGCAGCACGGTGCTGCGCTCCTCCACCCGCACGATCCGGGCGATGGTGTCCGGGGCGCCGGACAGGTCGCCGACGAGACCGACCCGGTCGCCCACGACGATCGGCGTGCGGCCCAGCTCCCGGGCCCGCATGGCCGTGACGGGCGGGCGGGTCGAGTCGCCGTCGGGCGCACACGTCCAGCGGCCGCGGTCGACCGTGGTGACCATCGCCTCGGCCGCGTCGGCGTGGTCGGGGCGGCGTTTGGTGCGTGGCCGCGACCCCCGGCGGCCAGGGCGGACCCGGACGTCGGACTCGTCGTACTCGCGCGAACTCACCGGCAGCGACTCACCCGAGCAGCGCCGCCCAGCGTGCAGGGAAGTCCGGCATGGTCTTGCCCGTGGAGCCGATGTCGTCCACCTCGACACCGGGCACGACCAGGCCGACGAGCGCGCCCGCCGTGGCCATCCGGTGGTCGGCGTAGGCGCCCCACGGCCGGTCGGAGCGCCCGGTGAGCGGCACGGGCCGGATCTCCAGCCCGTCCGGGGTCTCGGTCACCTCGCCGCCGAGCGCGTTCAGCTCGGTGGCGAGCGCGGCCAGCCGGTCGGTCTCATGGCCCCTGATGTGTGCCACGCCGCGGATGTGAGACGGGCCGCCGGCGAGCGCGGCGACGGCGGCGACCGTGGGCGTCAGCTCGCTCGCGTCATGCAGGTCGACGTCGACTCCTGCCAGCTCCGCGGGGCCGCGCACGGTCATCCCGTCCGGGCCTGCGGTGACCTCGCACCCGGCCTGGGCCAGCACGGACAGGATCTCGGTGCCGGGCTGCGTGGAGTCCTCAGGCCAGCCGATCACGGTCACCTCGCCCCCCGTGACTGCCGCAGCGGCGAGGAAGACTCCGGCGTTCGACAGGTCCGGCTCCACCGCCCAGTCGCGCGCGGCGATCGGGCCCGGCGTCACGCGCCAGGTGTCGGGTTCGCTGTCGTCGACCTGGACGCCCGCCTCGCGCAGCATCGCCACCGTCATCTCGATGTGCGGGAGCGACGGCACCGGCTTGCCGTCGTGGTGCACCGTGACTCCCTTGTCGTAGCGCGCGCCGGACAGCAGCAGGCCGGACACGAACTGCGACGACGCCGAAGCGTCGATGACGACGTCACCGCCGGGCACGACGCCGGTGCCGTGCAGCACGAACGGCAGGCTGTCGCCGTCGACGCCCGCCCCGAGCGCACGCAGCGCGTCGAGCACCGTGCCCATCGGGCGCTCCCGGGCGCGCGGGTCGCCGTCGAAGCCCACAAGCCCGTCGGCCAGCGCCGCGGCCGGGGGAACGAACCGCATCACGGTGCCCGCGAGGCCGCAGTCGATCCGGCTCGGGTGTGCTGGGCCGCCGCCGCGCAGCCCGTCGTGAGCGCCGAACGAGACCTGCTCGCCGTCCACCTGGACCGGGACGCCGAGCGCGCGCAGGGCACCGACCATCAGCGCGGTGTCGCGGGACGCCGGAGCCCCGGACACGGTGGCGGCGCCGCCGGACAGCGCGGCCAGCAGGAGAGCGCGGTTCGTCACGGACTTGGAGCCGGGCACGGACACACGACCGCGGACGGGTCCGGAGGCGATCGGGGCGGCCCAGGTGTCGGTCACGGGCCAATAGTCCCGCATCCGGTCACGAAGCTGTCGCACCGGCAGCCGTCGCGCACGCGAAACAGGTGTCGGCGACCACCCGCACGGCAGTACGCCGGTCGCCTGTGCGCCAGATGACGGCCAGCTCGGCGGGCGGCAGGTCGGTCACCGGGCGGTGCACGACGTCGTCCCGGCCGTACAGCTCGGAGTTCCCCTCCGACAGCAGCACCATCGCTCGACCGGCCGCAACGATCTCGAACGCCTCGTCGGCCGTGGTCGCCTCGGCAGCGACCCTGGGTGGGGACGTGCGCTGGTCGGCGGCGAGCCAGAAGTCCCGCATCCCGCCCGCCGACGCCGGCAGCGCGACGAAGACCTCGTCCTGGATGTCGGCGAAGGTCACACTCGGACGCTCGGCGAGCGGATGCCATGTTGCCATCGCAACCCAGCGCTCCTCCGTGGCGATCGTGCGGCTCGACAACCCGGCGGGCACCGGCAGCCACGCCACCGCCACGTCGACGCCGCCGCCCGCGAGCCCCACCGCGGGGTCGTCCCAGGGCACCTGCCGGAACTTCAGCGCCCACCCCGGGAGCCGCTCCTGCATCGTCGCGGTGATGGCCGGGACGAGCCCGCGGCCGATCCGGGTGTGGAACCCGACCGTGAGCACGTGCTGGTCGGCCGCTGCCGCCGTGTGAACGTCCTCGACTGCGTTCTTCCACTCCGCGATGAGAGCCCTGGCGCGTGGCAGGAGCGCCGCGCCCGCCGCTGTGAGCGCCACCTGGCGGTGGCCGCGGGTGAAGAGCTCGGCCCGCAGCTGGGTCTCCAGCTGGCGGATCTGCTTGCTCAGCGCGGGCTGCGAGACGAAGAGGCGCTCGGCCGCGCGCGTGAAGCTCAGCTCCTCAGCGACGGCGACGAAGTACCGCAGGTCCAGCACCCGCACATCCACAACCAGAGGTTATGGGAACAGGTCTTGGACGGTACCGCCATTCGCCCCGACGCTGGCGGCGCTGCCGGCGGCGGGGATCACCGCGTTGCAGGCCGTGCGGAGAGGGCGTTGGACCCGAACTGGATGTCCTGCTGGACCTGGTCGCTCGCGGCGAGCTGGACCCGCAGATCGGGCTCCGCGAGGACTGGCACCACGTCGTCGACGTCGCGCAGGCCCTGCTGGAGCGGCGGGTGCCGGGCAAGGCCGTGCTGGAGATCGGATGACGCCGATTGAACCTTGGAGTGCAGGGGCTGAACGCCAGGGCCGCGGCGGCGCCGGAGGTGACGGTCCGGCTGGCGCGGCTCGCGGACGAGCCCGACGACATCGCGAAGTTCCTGGAGCGGCACGCGGAGCTGGAGCGCTGACCAGCGCTCAGCCGGACTCGCCGTCGTCACGAGTCGTGAGGAGGGCCGTGATCTGCGCCATCCCGGTGTGCAGCGTCCCGAAGCCCTGCTGCATCTCCGAACGCAGCTGCCCGACCTCCAAGCGCAGCTCCGATCGCAGCTCGGCGATCTGTTGCCCCTGCTCCAGCTGGGTCTCACGCAGCGCGTTGAGCACCTGGTTGTGGGCTCGCAGCTCCGAACGCACGTCCGACACCTCGCGGTCGGCGCCACCTGCCAGTACACGGGCTGCGGCGGCGTCGGATCGGGAGACGCGGACCTCGTCCTCGAGGTTGCGGACGCGGGACTCGAGGCTCTCCTCGTCCGGCTCGGGCATGCCTTGAGGGTAGCCGCCACCAGGCGCTGCCAGAGCCGTTCCGCGACGACCGAGCGCGGGCTGTGTGCCGAGCGGCCGCCCGGCTGGGACGATGGACGCATGTGCGGCCGATACGCCTCGATCAAGGCTCCAGCCGACCTCGCCGACGAGTTCCGCGCGGTCGACGTCACCGACGGCGCGGCGAAGACCGACTACAACGTCGCGCCAACCAAGCAGATCATCACGGTCGTCGAGCGCCACCCCCGCGACGAGGAGGGCACGCCCGACCCGGACCGCACCGAGCGCACACTGCGGATGGTGCGCTGGGGGCTCGTTCCGTCATGGGCGAAGGATCCCAAGAGCGGGGCCCGCATGATCAACGCGCGCTCCGAGTCGGCGGCCGAGAAGCCCGCCTTCAAGCGCGCGCTGAACTCCCGGCGCTGCCTCATCCCCGCCGACGGCTGGTTCGAGTGGCAGCGCGGGCCCCAGACCTCAACAGCAGGGCACAAGCAGCCGTACTACACCCACTACGCCGACGGCAGCTCGCTCGCGATGGCCGGGCTGTGGGAGTACTGGAAGCCCAAGGACGATCCCGACAACGAGTACCCGGACGGGCTCGTGACCGCGACGGTCCTCACGACCGCAGCCGTCGGGCCGCTGGCGCAGGTGCACGACCGGATGCCGCTGGTGCTCCCGCCGTCCGCGTGGGACGCCTGGCTCGACCCGGACACGCGCGCCGACGCCGACGCCGTGACCGAGCTGCTGCGCCCGCCGTCCCTCGACCTGGTGTCGGCGCTGGAGCTGCGCCCGGTGTCGCCGCTGGTCAACAGCGTGCGCAACAACGGCCCGCAGCTGGTCGCGGAGCTGCCACCCGAGGAGGTCCGGGAGCCCTTGCAGCTCGACCTGCTCGCCGGGCCGAACCCGAAATGAGCGCGGGCACCGAGGTCGCCACACCCCACGGGGCCGCCCGGATCATCCGCCGGGAGGCCGACGGGGACGCGCGGGCCACCCTGATCCTCGGGCACGGCGCCGGCGGCGGGGTGAGCGCACCTGACCTCGTCACGGCCGCCGGCGCTGCGGTCGCCGCCGGGCTGCACGTCGTGCTGGTGGAGCAGCCATACCGCGTCGCGGGCCGCCGCGCGCCCGCCCCCGCGGCACAGCTGGACGCCGCGTGGCTAGCGGTCGTCGAGCACGTGCGCGCGGAGTGGCCGCTCCCGCTGGTCTTCGGCGGGCGCAGCTCTGGAGCCCGGGTAGCCTGCCGCACCGCCGCGGACGGCGGGGCGGTCGGTGTGCTCTGCCTCGCGTTCCCTGTCCACCCGCCGGGGAAGCCGGAGAAGGACCGACTCCCGGAGCTGGCCGCCCCGACGGTCCCCGTGCTCGTGGTGCAGGGGCTGACCGACCCGTTCGGCCGCCCCGAGCCCGCCCCCGGCCGCGACGTGGTGCTGCTGCGCGGCGACCACTCCCTGAAGTCCGACACCCCCGGGCTGCGGGCGGCGGTGACCGACTGGCTCGCCGGGCTCGTGCTAGGAGCGCCCTGAACAACTCGGCCCTACTGCGCGCCGCCCAGGCGGGCACCTCGCGGCGTTGGACGATCGGCCCGATACAACAGCGGTATCGGCCCGATCGCCCGCCTTGCGATGCACCCACCTGGACGCCGCTCGCTACGGGCGGAGTTGTTCAGGACCCTCCTAGCGCCGGCGGGGTGACTTCCCGCGCCGGGGGTCAGCCGGCCATGGGTCAGCCGGCGATGGGGGCCACCCGAGCGCCCGCCAGAAGCACCAGGTCGGCGGGCGCCAACTCGATCTCCAGCCCGCGCCTGCCCCCGCTGCAGAACACCGTCTCGAACCGCTCCGCCGACGCGTCGACGACGGTGGGGAGGTGTTTGCGCTGGCCCAACGGCGAGATTCCGCCTGCTACGTAGCCGGTGGCGCGCTCGGCTGCTGTCACGTCCGCCATCTTCGCCCGCTTGCCCCCGACGGCGGCGGCGAGCGCCTTGAGGTCGAGCGTCGCGGCCACCGGGACCACCCCGACGGTGAGCGCGCCGTCCACGTCCGCGACGAGGGTCTTGAACACCCGCTCGGGATCGAGCCCCAGCCGCTCGGCCGCCTCAGGGCCGTACGCCTGCCCGTCGCCATGGGTGTAGCTGTGCACGCGGTGCGCCACACCCTTCTTGACGAGGAGCGCGGTCGCCGGCGTCCCCTTCCCTGCCACGGGGCGGACGTTAGTCTCCCGCAACGGTTGCAAGGGGAATCACCCGGCGGGGTCCCGCGTTGAAGCGTCCGTGGTACAGGCACTGATTGACCCCCGGCGTCCTGCTTCGAGGCGGCGTCCCGCGGGCCGGGGGAGGCCGGGCGGCGTAGGCTCGTCGCATCATGCGGCCGCCGCAGCGGTGGCCGTCCCCGAGGTCGCCAGGCGCGCGGCCCGGCGCGAGAGGAGCGCGGTGCCCGGCACCGAGCAGAATGCGGCGGGGGCTGCCCGGACCGAGTTCGAGCAGGCCGACGCGGCCACGGACGGTCATGTCGATGGTCAGGTCGACGCTGCCCCGGGCGAAGCAGGCCAGGTAGAGGAGTCGCACGAGACGGCGGAGGATCGCGCGGCGCGCTTCGAGCGCGACGCGATGCCGCTGATCGACCAGCTCTACGGTGCCGCGTTGCGGATGACCCGCAACCCGTCCGACGCCGAGGACCTGGTGCAGGAGACCTACCTGAAGGCCTACTCGGCTTTTCGGACGTTCCGCGCGGGCACGAACCTCAAGGCGTGGCTCTACCGCATCCTCACCAACACCTACATCAACGGCTACCGCAAGCGTCAGCGCCAGCCGGTGCAGGCGCCCACCGAGGAAATCACGGACTGGCAGATCGCCCAGGCCGGTGAGCACACCTCGCAGGGGCTGCCGTCCGCCGAGATGGAAGCGCTCGACCGGCTGCCGGACAACGACGTGAAGGCGGCGCTGCAGCAGCTGCCGGACGACTTCCGGATGGCGGTGTACCTCGCCGATGTCGAGGGCTTCGCCTACAAGGAGATCGCTGACATCATGGGCACTCCCATAGGCACGGTGATGTCCCGGCTGCACCGGGGCAGGCGCCAGCTGCGGGACATGCTCACCGACACCGCACGTGACCGTGGGTTCCTGCGTGGACGGCAGGACGAGGAGGTCTCCTCATGAGCGAGATTGCGAGCGAGTCGGCTACGAGCCGTGGCGCGAAGCGTCTACAGAGCGCTAGCGAGGGCCAACGATGAGCTGCGGAAACCACCACGAGACCGACTGCTCCGAGGTCCTCGCCGAGGTGTGGGTCTTCCTCGACAACGAGTGCGACGAGGGCCGCAGGCGGCTGCTCGCCCAGCACCTGGACGAGTGTGGGCCGTGCCTGTCGGAGTACGGCATCGACGAGAAGCTCAAGCGGTTGCTGGCCGCGAAGTGCGGCGGGGAGCACGCGCCCGCCGGGCTGAAGGACCGGCTGCGCCAGCAAATCCGAGTAGCGGTGCTGGAGCAGGCCGAGGTCACGGTGGAGATGGGCCCCGAGGGCACCACAACAGTCGAGGTGCGCAGCGCGCGCATCGAGCAGCGCGGCTGACCGCCGGGGAACGGCACCGGGAGGCGCCGTTCCCGCAGCGGCTTCGCGCGTCACGTCTCAGGTGTTGGGCTTCTTGCCGTGGTTCGCGCCCTTCTTGCTGCGGTCGCGGCGCTTGCGTGCGCGCTTGGACATGGCTACCTCCTCATGCGTCCAGGGATGGCTCGATCCTCCCACGTGGTTGGATGAGATTCGTACGGGCACGGACTGGGAGGCATCGGGTGTCCACGCTGAGTGAGTTGCTCGCGGAGCACACGGAGCTGACCGGCGGCGCCGTCGAGCACCTCCAGCGCGTGGTCGCGGAGTGGCAACTGCTCGCCGACATGTCGTTCGCCGACTTCCTGCTGTGGATCCCGCTGGTCGGCAACACCGAGTTCCTGTGTGTGGCGCAAGCCCGGCCCACCACCGCGCCGACGGCACATCCGGAGGACATCGTCGCCGCCCGCGTCACGGCGGCCGACAACCCCCAGCTGCGCCGGGCGGTCGTCGAGGGCCGCATCTGCCGCGAGGAGAACCCGCGGTGGCACCTGGAGGTGCCGGTGCGCCGGGAGACGATCCCGGTGCGCCACGGGCGTTCCGTCGTCGCCGTGCTGTCGCGCGACACCAACCTCGCCATGCCGCGGGTGCCGAGCCCGCTGGAGATCGCCTACCTCGGCAGCGCCTCGGACCTGTGCCAGATGGTGGCCGACGGCACGTTCCCGCCGCGGGCGTCCGTAGTAGGTGCCGACACGAGCCCGCGCGCCGGCGACGGCCTGATCCGCCTCGACGCGCACGGCCTGGTGGCCTACGCGAGCCCCAACGCGCTCTCGGCCTACCACCGCATGGGTCACGCGAGCGACCTCGTCGGCGTGGCGCTCTCGCTCACCACGCGGGAGCTGGTGGCCGACCCGTTCGACGCCGCCGAGGTGGCCGGCCGGATCGGAGCCGCGCTGGACGGGCGGCACTCGCTGCGGATGGAGGTGCACGCGCGCGGCGCCGTGATGCTGGTGCGCGCCCTCCCGCTGCGTCCCCGCGGCGACGCTGCGGGCGCGCTCGTGCTGGTGCGTGACGTCACCGACCTGCGCCGCCGGGACATGGCGCTACTGTCGAAGGACGCGACGATCCGGGAGATCCACCACCGGGTCAAGAACAACCTCCAAACGGTGGCGGCGCTGCTGCGCCTGCAGGCTCGCCGTACGGCGATCCCGGAAGCCCGCCGGGCGCTCGCGGAGAGCATGCGACGTGTCAACTCCATCGCACTCGTGCACGAGGCGCTGTCGACCTCGGTGGCCGAGCGGGTCGACCTCGACGAGCTGGTCGACAAGGTGCTGCCCGCGATCGGAGACGGCGCCACCGCGGAGTCGCGAGCCAAGGTGCGCCGAGAGGGCACCTTCGGCACCCTCTCGGCCGCGCTCGCTACTCCGCTGGTGCTCGTGCTCACGGAACTGGTGCACAACGCACTGGCCCACGCCTTCGAGCCGGGCCGCGCCGGTGAGGTCGTGGTGTCGGCGCAGCGCTCGGCGAGCACGCTGGACGTGGTGGTGGCTGACGACGGGCGGGGGATCGCGTCCTTGGCCGACCTGGAGCGCTCACCCGGGCTCGGGCTGCAGATCGTGCGCACGCTGCTCGACTCGGAGCTCAACTCCGCGCTGGAGGTGCGGCACCGCCCAGGCGGGGGAACGGAGGCCGTCATCAGGCTCTCGTTAAAGGGGCGCTAACCTCTCCGGGTAGAGGTCGCCGTTCCGGTTGCGTGGTCGCCGTCCGGGTCGGCAGGCCCGCCCCCTCCGGTGCTGCCCTCGAGCGCGCCCGGTGGAACGACCGCGGGCCCGGAGCCGGGTGCAGTCCGGCTTCGGGCCCGTGGTTGGGGAGCATGTGTTCGGTTGGAGGGTGCGGGTTGGGGAGTGAGGCGCTAGCTGAAGATGCTCAGGACGTATGAAACGCTGAGGCCGTCTGAAATGCTCAGACCGTCTAAATGCTCAGGCCGTGCGGGCGCGGGTGCGTGCATTGCGGCGCTTGAGCGCCCGCCGCTCGTCCTCGCTCATGCCGCCCCAGACGCCTGCGTCCTGGCCACTCTCAAGCGCCCAGGTGAGGCACTCGGTGACCACGGGGCAGCGCCGGCAGACGGTCTTGGCCTCGGCGATCTGCAGCAACGCAGGGCCGCTCGTCCCCACGGGGAAGAACAGCTCGGGGTCCTCGTCGCGGCAGATAGCGCGGTGACGCCAATCCATGGTCTCTCGGCTCCTTAGTACTTGCGCGATCGGGGTCGCGCCGATCGTCGTCCATCACGGTGTTTCCGCGCTTGTGAAGGATTTCACGAGCGCGCTCGATCTTCAAGGGACAAGGCTGACTCGAGTGAGTGCTCTCACCCACTCATCGCAAACGATCTCCAACACGTCGAGTTACTACCCGCCTACCGACCGTCGGAATCATCACGATGAGCGATCAACCTCGTCCCGCCCGACAGGCCCCGGATTACCCGGGTCCTGACGGACCATGCGAGAAGTCCCTCGCGATCGCTCGCTTGTCCGTGACCAACCATGGGCCAACGTTTGCCCTGGTGCGAGCCCTTATCGGCTCGACGGTCCACGAGCAGCGGTGAATGGCCGCAGAGCGTCACCAATCTGGGTGACGGCTGCCGCTCGGCTGCGACGAGCTGCGCGTCTCGCACGACGACCCGTAGCGCTTTTGGCACCCTGCGGAACCGCCCGTGGCTGGCATCCACCCGAGTGGTGTGCCCGCGTACCGGGCAACGCCGTCGGCCGTCCGGGGGAGTACGGCCCGCGGCCTATCCTGGCCGTGTGACATCCGAGGAGCCGCGGCAGGCGGGACCGCCACCGCAGGTCCGGCTGGCCGGTGTGCTGGTGGGCGTGGAGGCCCTGGTGGCCATCGGGTTCGCGGTGGTGCTCATCGTCGGGGCGCTGAGCGCCGAACATCCTGGCAACCTGTTCGGTCAGGCCGGCTACTTCCTGATCGTCGGCGCGGGGCTCGTCGCCGTCGGCGTCGGGCTGGTCGTTGGGAAGCGCTGGGCGCGCACGCCCGCGATCGTCACCCAACTGTTACTGCTCCCGGTCGTCTACAGCCTGCTGGGCCCGTCCCACCAACTCGTGGCCGGCATCGTCGCCGGCGTGTTCGTCGGCGGCACGTTCATGCTGCTGATCAGTGAGCAGTCCCGGGTGTGGTCGATGGGACAAGGAGCGCGCTGAGCGCTCCCAGCGCCGCCAGCGGCTCGTCGTCGAGGCGGAACGTGGTCCACCCGTCGTTCGGTGCGGCCCCGATGGAGCGGTAGAAGCGGATCGAGGGCTCGTTCCAGTCGAGCACCGCCCACTCCAGGCGGGCGTAGCCGCGCTCGATGCAGACGGCGGCCAGCGCGGCCAGCAGCGCCTTCCCCAGGCCCGTTCCGCGGTGCTCAGGGCGGACGTAGAGGTCCTCGAGGTACACGCCGTGCACGCCGCGCCATGTGGAGAAGTTCAGAAACCAGAGCGCGCACCCGACGACCTCGGGGCCGTCGGCCCCGTCGACCTCTGCCACGTGCCCGAAGAGCGCGGGCTCCGGACCGAAGAGGGCAGCACGCAGCTGCTCGTCGGTGAGGGTGCAGGAGGCGGGCTCGCGCTCGTAGTCGGCGAGCTCGTGCACCAGTGCGACGACGGCCGGGACGTCCTCCAGCTGCACGCGGCGCACGCGCTGGACGGTCACGCGACCGACCGCAGGTTGAGGTGGTCGATCCGCGGCACACTCCGCTCGTGGCCGAGCACCGCCAGCGCGGCGGGCTCCATCGAGAACCGGACGCCCGCGGTGGCGGGGAGGTCGATCCAGCGGGCGACGAGCACACGGCTGAAGTGCCCGTGCCCGATGAACACCGCGTCGCCGTCGCCGAGCCTGGCCTGGACGTCGGCGAGCACGGCGTCCGCGCGGGCAGCCACCTGCTCGACCGTCTCCCCGCCGGGACTGGGATGGGTCCAGACCGTCCAGCCGGGTGTCGTCTCCTGGATCTCCGGTGTGGTCAGGCCCTCGTTGTCGCCGTAGTCCCACTCGACGAGTCGCTCGTCGACGGCGTCCACCGTGAGCCCGGCCAGCTCGGCCGTGTCGCGCGCCCGTCTGCGCGGGCTGGTCAGGACGAGGGCCGGTGGTCTGTCCCCGAGCAGGTCTCGCAGCAGCTGGCCGGCGGCTTTCGCCAGCTCGCGGCCGTGCTCGGTGAGCGGGACGTCGGTTCGGCCGGTATGTCGGCCGGTCCGCGACCACTCCGTCTCGCCATGGCGGAGCAGGAACACTCGGCCGGTAGTCACACGGAGACCCTAACCCGCGCGCGGACGGCCCGCGGACCTCGACACCGTGCGCAAGGAGGGCTACCGTAGATTTATTCAGCAAACGATGAAATACGGGGAGGGGCCATGGGGGAGCGCACGACGTGCGTTGTCGTCGGCGGCGGACCGGCGGGGCTCGTGCTGGGGTTGCTGCTGGCGAGGGCGTACGCAGGCTGCAGGTGCGCCATCCATACATCGCGATGGTGCCGCAATGGGACCTGCTCAACCTGCTGGCGGCCGCAGGGGCCGAGGAGCCCACGTACACCCTGCGGATGCGCACGGAGGTGACCGGCCTGCTCCGGGAGGGTGGGCGCGTCAGCGGCGTCCGCTACCGCACGGAGGACGGCGAGACCGGCGAGATCCGCGCCGACCTCACCGTGGCCTGCGACGGGCGCTGGTCGGTCGCCCGCCGCGAGAGCGGCCTGCGGCCCAGGGAGCTCCCGGTGCCCCTGGACGCCTGGTGGCTCCGGCTCCCGGGCCGCGCGGGCGACGACCTCGGCGCACTGACCCCTGCCACGGGTCGGAGCCAGTTCGGGCTGGTGATCCCCCGCGAGGACTTCCTCCAGATCGGGTGGTTCCAGCAGAAGGGCACCGATGGGGCGCTGCGCGCGCGGGGGCTCGAGGCGTTCCGGAAGGACATCGCCACGCTCATCCCCTGGCTGGGCGACCGCGTCGACGAGCTCGCGTCGATGGACGACGTAAAGCACCTCGACGTGCGGCTCAACCGGCTGCCGCGGTGGCACGTCGACGGGCTGCTGTGCATCGGCGACGCCGCGCACGCGATGTCGCCGATCGGCGGCGTCGGCATCAACCTCGCTGTTCAGGACGCGGTGGCCGCCGCGACCCTCCTGGCGGCGCCGCTGCTGCGGGGCGCGGCGACGCCACGGGAGCTGGCGCGGGTCCGCACCCGCAGGCTCCTGCCCACCATCGCCGTGCAGACCCTCCAGCGGATCATGCATCGCGGCATCGTGATGCCGATGCTGGACGGGCGACGGATGGGACCGCCGAAGCCGCTGGTCACGCTGATGCGGAAGGTGCCGAAGGCGTCGTTCGTGCCGGCCTATCTGATCGGCGTGGGGTTGCGGCCTGAGCATGCGCCGGAGTTCGCGCGCCGCCCGGACGTCAGGGCGTCGGCCTGCTAGGGCATGTCCTGGATGGCTGTCGCCACCCATGCCGGTCACGCGTGGTCGGGTGCTGCTTCTCGCCGCCGGTTCCGTCAACGGCTAGAGAGGTCCGGCGACGGCGCCCGGCCGAGATCATCCTCACCGCCATCGTGTTGCGGTGTTGTGACGGCGGAGCGCGGCCGGGTTGCGGGTCGGTCGCCGCCGTGAAGCGCCTCCTCGACGAGGCGGCTGACGCGCTGGACGCGCTCGGGCCGGGTGCCGGGGCGGATGAGTTGATCGCGGCGCTGGCGGCGTCGGAGCGGATGGCGCGGCGGATGGATCGGGCCGCGGTCGCTCTGGTGGCCGCTGTAAATCGACAGGGTGTGTTCGCCGAGCGCGGTTACAAGTCGGCGGCCGGGGCGCTGGGTGATCTGCTGGGGTGGGAGCGGTTCGAGGCCCGGCGGCGGCCAAGCCGCTGACCGGCGATGATCTCCGGAGTCCGGCGGAGCGGCAGGCCGAAGCGCTGGCCGAGGTTTGTGGGCATGTGCTGGACCGCGGCGACCTGCCGCACACCGGCGGCACTCGGCCGCATCTGAACGTGTTGGTGCGGTTGGAGGACTTGGAGAACCGGTGCCGGGCCGCGGTGCTCGACTTCGGTGGCACCGTCGCCCCGGAGTCGTTGCGGATGCTGGCCTGTGACGCCGCGGTGGTTCCGGTGGTGATGGGCGGGAAGGGCCAGCCGCTGGATGTCGGTCGGCTGACCCGCACCATCCCCGACGGGCTGCGCCGGGCGGTGGCCGCGCGTGGCGCGGGGTGTGAGTTCCCCGGCTGCGGGCGGCCGCCCTCGTGGAGCGAGGTGCATCATGTGCTGCCCTGGCAGGAGGGTGGGCCGACCGCGCTGCAGAACCTCGTAATGGCGTGCCGGGCGCATCATCGGTTGCTCCATCACTCGGAGTGGATCGTGCGCATCCGGGATGGGCTGCCGGAGTTCATCCCGCCCGCGTGGATCGACCCGGAGCGAAGACCCCGGAGCAGACCCCTGCCACATCCCGTCGCGGGTTGAAACGAGAAGCGGGCGCCGGTTGCGTCCACAGACGTGTTGTACCGCGTTGTTGCTGGTCAGCGGCGTGGCGTCGGGATGTGAGACGGCCGGGAATCTGGCCACCCGGGTGCCGAGGTCGGCACAGCCCTGGGTTCTGACCTTGCTGCGCGCGATCCCTTGCTGCGCACGGTCTTCGACCAGCCCGACGCGGGCGAGAGGTCCATGCGCAGTTCGACCGCGTGATCGAGGGCCGCGCACTCATCGGCGGAGTCGTCAGGTGTCCGCTGCTAGGCTGTCGCGGTGCGCTTGATCGGGAACTCCTGGTGGCCGTCGGCAGGCGGCTCCTCCGACGTGCGCTGACATCCAGCAACCCTCCAAGGCCGCCCGCGTAGGCGGCCTTCGTCGTGTCCGGGGGCCCCGTGGCGGGGTGGCCACCGACCCGAGGAAACATCGATGCGCCTCTCCGGGATCACCCCGTCCGGCCACACTCAGCTCGGCAACCACCTGGGCGCGATCCAGCGTTGGGTGTCCGACGGCGGCCCGGACGACCGGTACTTCGTGTCCGACCTGCACGCGATGACGACGACCCACAACCCGGGCCGGCTGCGGGCGCGGACCAGCGAGATGCTGGCCGTGCTGGTGGCGTCCGGGATTCCGGCCGAGCAGGTGTTCGTGCAGTCGGATCTGGCGCGCGAACTGGGTTCGCTGACCTGGATCCTGGAGTGCACCTGCAGCTACGGCGAGGCCGCGCGGATGATCCAGTTCAAGGAGAAGGGCAGCGGGCAGCCGGGCGTGCGGCTGAGCCTGCTGACGTATCCGGTGCTGATGGCCGCGGACATCCTGCTGCAGGGCGCCGAGGAGGTCCCGGTGGGCGAGGACCAGAACCAGCACGTCGAGCTTGCGCGGGCGCTGGCCCGGCGGTTCAACAGCATCTACGGCGAGGTGTTCACGGTGCCGCGGGCGGTGCTCCCGCTGACTGGCGCGCGGGTGCGCGACCTGGCCGACCCGGCGCGCAAGATGTCGAAGTCGGCGCGGGACGCGGCCGGGGTGGTGTTCATGCTGGACGAGCCCGACCTGATCCGGCGCAAGGTGCGGCGGGCGGTGACGGACGGGTTCACCGACGTCGCGTACGCGCCGGAGGAGCGTCCCAGGGTGGCCAACCTGCTGGAGATCCTGGCCGGCTGCCGCGGTTGCCGTCCGGCGGATCTGGCCGGCGAGTTCACGTCGTACGGCGCGCTGAAGGAGGCCGTGGCGGACGCGGTGATCGAGACGCTCCGCCCGATCCGCGAGCGGACGGTCGAGCTGCTCGCGGACCCGGGCGAGCTGGCCCGGGTGCGCAAGGAGGGCGCCGCCCGCGCCGCGGAACGGGGGGAGCACCGCCTGAGCTCGGCGATGCGGTTGATCGGCGCGGGCGCTTAGCGCCCGGGCGCGCTCACGAGAGCGGGCGCGTGAGCGATCCCCGCGTTGTTTGCCGCCCGCCGCTGCCGGCGTGGAAGGGCACCCGACAACGAGAAACGACGCTGACCGACGGGAGGTCGTTCCCGCTGGTCAGCGCCGCTTTTGGGCCTGTGATCAGGCAGCCGCCTTGGTCTCCCAGAAGATCTTGTCGATCTGGGCGATGAGGTCCAGCAGCTCCTGCCCGGTGGCCGGGTCCGTGGAGGACTTGGCGCCACCGGGACCACCACCCGCCTTCTTGGTGGCCTTGTTGAACAGCTCGTGAAGGTCCGGGTACTTCTCGAAGTGCGGGGGCTTGAAGTAGTCGGTCCACAGCACCCAGAGGTGGTGCTTGACCAGGTCCGCGCGCTGCTCCTTGATGTCGAGCGCCCGTGCACGGAACTCCGGGTCCTCGTTGCCCTGGTACTTCTCCTGGATCGCCTTCACCGACTCGGCCTCGATACGGGCCTGCGCCGGGTCGTACACGCCGCACGGGAGGTCGCAGTGCGCGGTGGCCTCCAGCCGCGGGCGGATGATGCGGGACAGCAGCCGCATGGGGTCCTCCCTGAGTGATCGTTCTGGCTGTCCCGACACTACTCGCGCTGGGCATTGGTCACAGCGGGGGAACCGGGGAGACGGAGGTCATGTGCGCTGGCGGAGGGTCGCGGTCAGGGGGCCGTCGATGTCGCCCACTCTCCACGACGGGGACGTGGTGATCGTCCGGTTCGGGGCACTTGTCCAGGTAGGGGACGTGGTGCTGGTCCGGTGGGCCGCGCGCCCGGGGCAGCTCTCGGTCAAGCGGGCCGCCCGCCCGGCAGGCGCCGGGTGGTGGGTGGTCGGGGACAACCCGTTCGGGTCCACCGACTCGCGCAGGCTCGGCCCCGCGGAGGTGCTGGCCGTGGTGCGGTGGCGGCTCTGGCCGGAGCCCCGCCGGATCGGCCCCCGCTGAGGCCGAGGCCTCGGGCGCTCACCGGCCCCCCGCCCGCGTGTTCGAATCGCTCCGGTCGGTCCAGCGCCATCCCATCGCTGCGCGGCGTGCTCGGCCCGACACCAACGAGACGACCCGCTCCAGCGGTCCTTGGCCGAAGAAGTGGCGCCATAGCACGGCGAAGACGAGCGCACCGGCTACGGACAGGACGTACAGAACGATCGGGTGATCGTCCAGCAGCCAACCCGAGCCCTGGACCAGAGCGTGTGTGGAGTAGATCGTCAGGGTCATGGCGCCGGCCACGCCCACCGGCCACAAGAGGTGTCGACCGATGGGCAGTTTGGTGACGAGCAACACGATACCGAGGACGGCGATTGCGCAGCCGAGGCTGTGCACGGCGTCGATCGGCGTCGCCGCGTGATGGCTTCGAATTGCCAGCCACCACCACGAATCCACGCGGCCCGCATCCCAGAGCGTGTCATTGGTGATCGTCTTCGGATCCGTTTCCGGCCCGGCCGCGTCGATCAATTGCTGCAGGCCGCCCAGTTTGAAAAGTATCACCGAGGACACGACCCACGCGACGACCGCCATGACGAGCCCGCCGACCATAAGCCGGGTTGCCACCACCGTGGAGGACAGATCGAGTCGCCCGATCGCCATGCCTGCAAGGACGTAGACCATGTAGACGACGGCCGGATAGGAGCCGAGGAAGAGCTCCAGGACGAAGCCGGTCGGATTGGTGACGGCATCGGTGAACGTCACGCTTCGGCCGTCGGTTCCTTCGAAGCCCAGGTAGGACGCCCACAGGAGGATGAGCGGGCCGATCACGGCCAGCCCGCCGGCGATGATCGCCAGCGTCCGCGGCCGGAGGTCGACGAACGGGATCGCCAGCAGGAAGAACAGCGCGTAGTAGGGGAGGATCACGTTGAGGTTGCTCCCGGCGACGTAGCCGACCGCGAGACCGATGGCCCCGATCGCCAAGGCCCGCACCGCGATGCCCACAGCGGCCGCCCGGCGACTACGGCCATCCATCGGGTGCCGGCCGCCGGTGAGGAATGCCAGGCTGATGCCGGCCACCGTCACGAACATGGTCGCGGAGCGCCCGGTCACCGTCATCCCTGCGAGTGTCGGTGTGTCGGCGCCGTCGTCGTAGACGACGACGAAGATGTTCGCCGCGAGCATGCTCAGCAGGGCTACTCCCCGTGCCACGTCGACGCCGAGGAACCGGTCTTTCAGTGGCGTGCCCGACAAGGGCATCGCCGGCGCGTCAGCCATCGCTCACCCCGAGCCACCGGTTGCGGTTCGTAGCGACGGCTCCCGGTGCGCAGACCGACCAGGTCACGAATCCACCTCGATTCTCGGGCCGCGGCAGCCCTTGGATGAGGTCGACGTGAGGCGGGCCCGGCCGGATACGGCTGCGTCGGACGCGCCGATGATGTCACATTGGACATGAGCTGCCCATTTTGTCACGTCGGCTCGACTTTCAGGGCCGAACGATTGGCTCTTGGGCGGGTCAGTGTAGGCGCATTGGATGACTGCCATCTAGTTGTCTTGGCGAACTCGCTGAATCCGGCGGCCGGTGCGTGGTCAAGCTTCCGGATGGTCCAAATGGAATTCGCCGACAGGGGTGATCGGCGGATCCTGCTCGTCCGGAATGACCAGGGCGCCGGCCGGGTGACGGGATCGCGATCTTCCGGTGATCGGGACTGGGTTACCATGTCAGGAACCCGACAGCCGAACCTCGTCGGAGCGCCTGCCTCATCCTGCCGGCGCCCGCGAGAGGCCGTCCGGCACCGCGACGCGGCCCACAGCCGCGGGCTCCGGTGCGCGGCGAGCGAGCGCCCACCTGAGCCCGCACGAGAAGTGGATCCCCGCATGACGATCGTCCCTGACCGCACCATGCCTGCTGCCGCCCCGAGCCGTGAGGAGATCTTCGCCGCCCACGACGGCGGGAAGCTGGCCACCGGCCTCACCGTGCCACTGGAGAACGCCCGCGACCTGGCCGTCGCCTACACGCCGGGGGTCGCCGAGGTCAGCCGCGCCATCGCCGCCGACTCCTCGCTCGCCGCCCGCTACACGTGGACGAACCGGCTGGTCGCCGTCGTGAGCGACGGCACGGCGGTGCTCGGGCTCGGCGACATCGGCCCGCGGGCCGCGCTCCCGGTGATGGAGGGCAAGTCCGCGCTCTTCAAGTCGTTCGCCGGCCTCGACTCCATCCCGCTCGTGCTCGACACCACCGACGTCGACGAGATCGTCGAGACGCTGGTGCGGCTGCGCCCGAGCTTCGGCGCGGTGAACCTGGAGGACATCGCCGCCCCGCGCTGCTTCGAGCTGGAGCGAAGGCTCGTCGACGCGCTCGACTGCCCCGTCATGCACGACGACCAGCACGGCACCGCGATCGTGGTGCTGGCGGCGCTGCGCGGTGCCGCCGCCGTCCAGGGCCGGGAGCTCAGCGGGCTGCGGGTCGTCATCTCGGGCGCGGGCGCCGCCGGTGTCGCGTGCGCGCGCATCCTGCTGGCCGCGGGCGTCCCGGACGTCACCGTGCTCGACTCGCGCGGCGTGCTCGTCGCAGGCCGGGAGGGCCTCACGGGCGAGAAGGCCGCGCTCGCTGCTGTCACCAACCCGCGTGGCGTCTCCGGTGGGGTCGCCGAGGCACTCGACGGCGCCGACGTGTTCATCGGGCTCTCCTGCGCGCTCCTGCCGGAGGAGCTGCTCACCGCGATAGCGCCGGGCGCGTTCGTGTTCGCCCTCTCGAACCCCGACCCCGAGGTGCACCCGGACGTCGCTGCGCGGCATGCGGCGATCGTGGCGACGGGGCGCAGCGACTTCCCGAACCAGATCAACAACGTGCTCGCGTTCCCCGGGGTCTTCCGCGGAGCGCTCGACGCGGGCGCCCGGCGCATCACCGAGGCCATGAAGCTCGCCGCCGCCGAAGCCATCTTCTCGGTCGCGAGCGACGACCTGAGCGCCGACAAGATCGTGCCGAGCCCGTTCGACCCGCGTGTCGCGCCCGCCGTGTCGGCGGCGGTCGCCGCAGCTGCGGGACGGACATCTGACGCGGGGTAACGCAATTGCGACGCTCCGGCCTGCGCCTTCGTCCTTGGGTGGCCACGTTCGTCACGCAGCGTGCTGACCTGCGGGTTAGCGTCCGCGGGGCGAGGTATAGGCCGTTCGGGGGGAGCACCCAGATCGTGTGGCGACGAGCGTCGTTGAAGGTGTGAGGGACGTCGCCACACGCTGGGGAGAAGCTCGTGGGAGAGGTCGGACACCGCTTGGGCGAGGGGCGTGCCGGTGACTCGGTTTCCGAGCCGGCGGGTGGCCGGCCCCCCATAGCCGACGCGGTGATCCGCACGGACCTGCGGCGTTCCCGGCAGGCGGTGTTCGGCGCCGACGTGCACCCGCAGGCCGCGCTGTTCGCCAGCCGGGTGGCCAGGGCGGTGTCGGAGACGGCCGCACCCGTCGACGGGGAGCGGACGGCTCCGGCAGCCGGCCCGCCGGACGCCGTGGGGCAGGGGCCGCGTGTCCCGACCGCGTTCCGGGACGCCTTGCTCGGCAACGGTGTCCACCCGCCGCCCTACCGCGCGCCCCAGCCGGTCGCGCCGCGCCAGGCGCCTGATGCCTTCCCGCTGCCCGCCGTGCCCGCGCTCGTGTGCGACCGCGAGGAGCGAGTGGTGCGCGTCAACGCCGCCTTCGTGCGGCTCGCCGGGCGCGAGAACGGCGACCGGCCCGTGCTCGGCCTGCGGATCCCGCATCTGGTCGCAGGCCCGGACACCGACGCCCGGCTGATGCGGCCCGACGGAAGCGCGGTGCGCGTGCGCGTCGTGCGCTGGCCGCTCGCGGCCGCCGAGCTGACCGCGGTCGTGCTGGTCGAACTGGACTCCGCACCTGCGCCGAGTGCGGCCCCGGTCGTCGACCCCGGCTGGACGTGCGAGCTGGAGCGCCTGGCCCGTGTGGGCACGTGGACCTACGACCTCGCGACGGCCACGCTCAAACGCAGCGAGACCCTCGACGAGCTGTACCGATCCGTTGGCGTCGACCCCGACGGCAGCGGACGGGTGCCCCTGGAGGGCCACCAGGTCGCCCAGCTCTCCGACGACCTGCGCATCGGCGCGCCCGTCGGCGACCACCACATCGAGCTGCAGCTGCCCGGCGACCGGATGCTGAGCTGCCGGGCCGAGGTGGAACGCGCCGAGGACGGCACCCCGGTGCGGCTCGTCGGCGTCGTCCACGACATCAGCGCGGACCGCATCGCACAGCGCATGGTCGAACGCTCCGGCCAGCGCTTCGCGGACCTCATGGCGCTCCTGCCGGGCGGCGTCGCGCTGCTGGACCCGACCGGCCGTGTCGTCGACGCGAACGCCGGCCTGTGCCGGTTGCTGGACATCCCGCTGGAGCGGTTGCGGGGCATGGCGGCTGAGGTGCTCTCGGTCCCGCAGCTCGACATGGCAGGCCTGGGTGGCCCCGCGAAGTTGCCGGGATGGCTGCGGCCGGTGCCGCCCGGCGCACGGCACGGCTACCGGGTGGACGCGGTGCCGCTGCTGCGCGGGGACGGCACGACCGTGTGGTGCGAGGTCGCGGTGTCGGCCACGTCGGCCGACGACGGCGGCTGGTTCTGGCTCGTCGTCTGCACCGACATCTCCGACCGCCGTCGTGCGGCGGAGCTGCTGCGCAGCGCGGGGACGGTGGACGAGCTGACCCGGCTCCCCAACCGCGCGGCCTGCCTGGAGATGGTGGACCGGCTGCTTGCCGGACCGACGGGCGACCGCGTCGCGGTGGTCTGCGGCGACCTCGACGACTTCGCGCGCGTCAACTCCTCCCTCGGCCACGACGCGGGCGACGATCTGCTGGTGTCGCTGGCCGGGCGGCTGCAGCGCGAGCTGCCCGTGGGGTGCACCGCCGCCCGGCTGGGCGCCGACGAGTTCGTGGTGATCTGCATCGACCACACCGAGGTCGGCGGCCCCGACCTGCTCGCGCGCACCGTCGCCGACCTGCTGCGGACCACGCTCACCGTGCACGGGAGGCCCGTGCAGATGACAGCGACCGTCGGTCTCGCCACCCCGGTGCCGACCGGCGACGTGCGGGCCGCCGACCTGCTGCGGTTCGCCGAGGCCGCCATGCTCGACGCCAAGCGCCGCCAAAGCCGCGGCGGCATCGGGATGGCCACCGACGGCGTCGTCTCTTCGGCGACGAGGGTGCTCGAGGTGGAGGCCGAGCTGCGCGCCGCGATCGCAGGCGACGGGCTCGTGCTCGACTACCAGCCGGTCGTCGGCCCGGACGGCACGGTGCTCTCGGCGGAGGCGCTGGTGAGGTGGCGGCACCCGGAGCGCGGGCTCATCCCGCCCGGCGACTTCCTGCCCGTCGCGCAGCGCAGCGGGCTCCTGCGGGACCTCGACCTCTGGGTCCTGCGCACGGCGGTGCGCGAGGCGGCGGGCTGGCCGGAGCATCGTGGCCGCAGGCCCGCCCTCGCCGTCAACCTCGCCGGGCTGCTGCCAGGTGATGCCGACTTCCTCTCCGTGGTCAGCGATGCCGTGGCCGAGGCCGGGCTGCCGTGGGACCAGCTCGTGCTGGAGCTCGTCGAGACGAGCCTCGTCGCGTTGCCCGCGCATGCGCTCGCCGCCATGGCCGAGCTCACCGAGCGCGGCGTCCGGTTCGCTGTGGACGACTTCGGCACCGGGTACTCCTCGCTCGCCCGGCTCAAGGAGCTGCCTGCTCAGACCGTCAAGATCGACCGCGCCTTCGTCACGGGCATCGCGGACGACCCCGCCGACTTCGCCGTGGCCCGTGCGGTCGTGGACATGGCGCGGGCGATGGGCCGCACGACGGTGGCGGAGGGCGTCGAGACCGCCGAGCAGTTCCACGTGCTGCGCGGCATCGGGGTGGACGCCTACCAGGGCTGGCTCTTCTCCCGTCCGGTGCCGGCCGGCCGATTGCGCGAGATACTGGCCGGTGGGCGCCTGGCCACCCCCGCCTCGTCCGCCGGGGGGCCCTAGGACCCTCAAAGTGGCGCCCCACGAGGACATCCGGCAACGCCCGGGTATCGCGTTCAGATCACATCAGTCGCAACTGTCGGTGCGTCGGGTTAGCCTCGCTGCGATGCGACGACCGGCAAGGGGTCGTCGGTGAACACGGAGGTCTCCCGGATGATCGAGTTCCGGGGCGTGACCAAGCGCTTCCCCGACGGCACAGTCGCGGTCGACAACCTCGACCTCACCGTCGATGCCGGGCGGATCACCGTCCTCGTCGGACCGTCCGGCTGCGGCAAGACCACGTCGTTGCGGATGGTGAACCGCATGATCGAGCCGAGCGAGGGCACCATCACGGTCGACGGTCGCGACATCATGTCCAGCGACGCCGCGGAGCTGCGGCGCGGCATCGGCTACGTCATCCAGCAGGCCGGGCTCTTCCCGCACCGCACCATCCTCGACAACATCGCCACCGTCCCGATGCTGCTGGGCTGGAGCAAGGCGAAGGCCCGCAAGCGGGCGGCCGAACTCATGGAGCTGGTCGGGCTGGCGCCGGAGATGGCGAAGCGCTACCCGTCGCAGCTCTCGGGGGGTCAGCAGCAGCGCGTCGGGGTGGCGCGGGCGCTCGCTGCCGACCCGCCGATCTTGCTGATGGACGAGCCGTTCAGCGCCGTCGACCCCGTGGTGCGGGAGAACCTGCAGGACGAGCTCCTGCGGCTGCAGTCGGAGCTGGGCAAGACGATCCTGTTCGTCACCCACGACATCGACGAGGCGGTCAAGCTGGGCGACAAGGTCGCGGTGCTGCGCGTCGGCGGTGTGCTCGCCCAGTACGACGAGCCCGGCCAGCTGCTCGCACGACCGGTCGACGACTTCGTCGACAACTTCGTGGGCCGCGACCGCGGCTACCGCGGGCTCGGCTTCCTCTCGTCCGACACGATCCCGCTCGGCCAGCTGTCCACGGTCGCAGTCGGCGACCCGGTGCCGCCGCAGGACGAGTGGGTGCTCGTCGTCGACGCGGAGCAGCATCCGCAGGGGTGGCTGCACGGCGCGCACGTCAACGGCGCCGTCACCGTCGACACCGAGCACCTGGTGCCCGGCGGCTCGCTGTACGACGTGGGCTCCGGCTCGCTGCGCAGCGCGCTCGACGCGGCGCTCTCGTCCCCGTCCGGGCGCGGAGTCGCGGTCGACGCCGACGGGCGGGTCGCGGGCGCCATCACCGCGGACGACGTGCTGCGCGCGCTGGACGACGTGCGGCGCGACGAGGCCGCGGCCTGAGGGGAACCGGTCTTCGTGGTCTGGCAATGGATCCCGCGTAACAGCGAGCGGATCATCCTCCTCCTCGTCGAGCATCTGCGGCTGGCGTTGATCCCGGTTGTCGTCGGTCTGCTGCTCGCCGTCCCGCTCGGGTGGCTGGCCAGCCGGTACCGGCCGGCGCGGGCGGTGCTCATCCCGGCGGCCGGGGTGCTCTACACGGTGCCGTCGCTGGCGCTGTTCGTCGTGCTGCCCGGCATCCTCGGCACCCGGATCCTGTCCGAGGTCAACATCATCGTCGCGCTCACGATCTACACTGTCGCGCTGCTCGTGCGCACGGTCGCCGACGCGCTGGCCGCCGTGCCAGGGCTCGTGGTGGCCGCTGCCACCGCGCTCGGCTACAAGCCGGTCCGGAGGTTCATCGACGTGGAGCTCCCGCTCGCGGTGCCGGTGCTGATCGCCGGGCTGCGGGTGGCGACGGTCTCGAACATCAGCCTGGTGAGCGTGGGTGCACTGATCGGCGTCGGGGGTCTCGGCGAGCTGTTCACCGAGGGGTTCCAGCTCAACTTCCCCACCGAGATCGTCACCGGGATCGTGCTGATCATGCTGCTCGCCCTGATCGGTGACGCGCTCCTGCTCGGGTTGGGCCGCATCGCCACACCCTGGAGCAGGGCCGGAGCGGGGACCCGCGCGTGAACCTCTTCGCGGAAGTGCTCGCCTGGTTTGCCGACCCCCAGCATTGGCAGGGCAGCAGCGGCGTCCCGGCCCGGCTCGCCGAGCACCTGCGCTACACCGCGCTCGCGTTGGTGCTCGCGGCGGTCATCGCGATCCCACTCGGCGCCGTGATCGGCCACACCGGCCGCGGGAGCTTCCTGCTGGTCGGCATCGCCAACGGCCTGCGGGCGCTGCCCGAGCTGGGCCTGCTGATCCTCCTGGTGCTGCTCACCGGCATCGGGCTCCTGCCGCTCACGGTCACGCTGCTGATCCTCGGGGTTCCGCCGCTCTTGGCCGGCACGTACGCCGGGGTGCGCAACGCCGATCCGGCCGTCGTCGACGCCGCCCGCGGAGTCGGCATGCGCGAGCGCGAGGTCCTGCTGAAGGTCGAGCTGCCCATCGCGCTGCCGCTGATCATCGGCGGCCTCCGCACCGCCACGCTGCAGGTCATCGCCACCGCGGCGATCGGGGCCTACATCTCTCTGGGCGGCCTCGGCCGCTTCCTGATCGACGGCCTCGCGCTCAACGACTACCCGCGCATGGTCGCGGGCGCTGTCCTCATCGCCGCACTGGCACTGGTGGTCGAAGGACTGCTCGCCGGCCTGCAGCGGTTGATCGTCTCGCCGGGCCTGCGCACAGCTCCCATGCGCACAGGATCCCGTCGACCCACCCCCGTAGTCGCAGGAGGAACCGCATGAAGCGCACACTCGCCGTACTGGCCGGAGCGATGGCCCTGGTCGTCACGGCATGCGGTGGCGGCGGCGATCCGCTCGCCGGTTCGTCCGGCGGCTCGGCCGCCCAGCCGCCCGCCGCGGCCGAAACCATTCGCGTCGGCTCGGCCAACTTCCCGGAGAGCCGGGTCCTCGCCGAGATCTACGCACAGGCGCTGACGGCCAAGGGCGTCACCGTCGAGCGGCAGTTCGGGATCGGCAGCCGCGAGCTGTACTTCCCGGCGCTGGAGGACGGCTCGATCGACCTGATTCCCGAGTACTCGGGCAACCTCCTGCAGGAGGTCAACCCGCAGACCACGGCCACCTCGGCCGACGCCGTGTACGCCGAGCTCCAGCAGCACATGCCGCCCAGCCTCACCGTTCTCGAGCAGTCGCAGGCCGAGAACAAGGACGCGGTGGTGGTGACCTCGGAGACGGCTCAGCAGTACAACGCCCGCTCGATCGCCGATCTCGCCCCGAACTGCGGTCAGCTCGTCTTCGGTGGGCCGCCGGAGTTCACCGAGCGCCCCTACGGGCTCCCCGGCCTGGAGCGGATCTACAACTGCAAGTTCTCCGACTTCCGCTCGCTCGATGCGGGCGGACCGACCACCGTGGCGGCGCTCGCCGACGGCACCATTCAGGCGGCCGACCTCTTCACCACCGACCCCACCATCGCCGACCGCGGCTGGGTGGCTCTGGAGGACCCGCAGAACAACTTCGCCGCGCAGCGAGTGCTCCCGCTGATCAACAAGCAGAAGGCCAGCGACGGCGTGCAGCAGACGCTGAACGCGATCTCCGCGAAGCTCACCACCGAGGGCCTGATCGAGATGAACCGGAAGCTCAACGACGCGGCCAACAACACGGTTGAGTCGGTTGCCACGGCCTGGCTCCAGCAGAACAACCTGGGCTGAGTTCACCCGCCTCTGTTCGAGCGGCACTTTCGTGCGCCAAAATGCGACGAAAGTGCTGCTCGGACACTAGGGCGTGTCCGGCGGATCTTCGTCCGTGATAGCCGCGCCCAGGCGGCCCCTGTCGACACCGCCGGATCGCCCGGATACGCCCGGTATGAGAGCGATCCGGCGGCGCCGCCAGGAACCACCTGCATCACGGCTCTCATCGAACAAGATCCACCGGACACGCCCTAGCGGTCAGCGGTAGCCCGTGGTGTCCGCCGGCTTCCCGGCGTCCTGCACCTCCACCACGTACGGCCAGGCGTCCGGCTGCGAGCCGTCGAGGTCCGTGACGTTGTAGACCTTCCCCAGCTCGCCACTGGAGGTCGACTTGCCGTTCCAGCGTGCCCGGTCGGGGTCGGCGGCGAGAGCGGCGAGCCCGCGCCCGATGAACCGCGGCGTCTCGGAGATGGCGAAGTGGGGCACCTTTGCCAGCGCATCGCGCCAGTTCTCCTCCGTCACCTCGTAGACATCGAGCATCACCTCGGAGCGCAGCCAGCCCGGCGTCACGGCGACAGCGGTGGCCTCGTGGTCGCGCAGCTCGTGCGCCCAGCTGCGGGCGAGCCGGATCGGCGTGACCTTGGCCAGGTCGTAGTAGACGTTGAGGCGGTAGTTCTCCGCGTTGTACTCCGCGGTGCCGTCGGTGATCTCGACAACGATTGCGCCAGGGTTGCGGATGAGCAGCGGGAACGCGTACTTCGACGTGATGATGTGGGTGTCGATCGCGAGCCGCAGGAGCTTCATGCCGTCCTCGAGCGAGTGCTTCCAGACCGGCGCGTTCCACTCGGCGAGGAAGTCGCCGCCGAAGATGTCGTTCACCAAAATGTCGAGGTGGCCCTGCTCGGCGTCGATCCGCTGCACCAGCGAGTCGACCTGCTCGGGCACGAGGTGGTCGGTTTGCACCGCGATCCCGGTGCCGCCCGCCGCGGTGACGAGCTCGGCGGTCTCCTCGATCGTCTCGGGGCGGTTGTAGTCGCTGCGCTCCTCCCGGGTGGTCCGGCCGGTCACGTAGACGGTGGCGCCCGCCGCGCCCAGCTCCACCGCGATGCCCCGGCCCGCGCCGCGCGTCGCTCCCGCGACCAGTGCGACGCGTCCGGCGAGGGGCTTGTTCTCGGTAGTCATGGCACCACCATCAACCCTGAACCTGACACGTGGTGTCCGGGTTTCCCGATCAGATGGCCCGGGCCACCCGTAGGGTCCGCACAGCGCTCCAGATGACGACCGTGAACACCAGACCGCTCACGACGGCCGCCGGCACCGTGTACTGGTTGGCGGCGGCCATCTCGGCGGCCGAAGGCGCTTTGAAGAGGTTCATCACGACACCGGTGCTACCGCACACGACCGCCCCGGCGCAGGCGACCATGCCGACAAGCGACGTGACCAGCCGGGGCGGGGCGGTGCGGTGGAAGCTCGCTGCGAGCAGGGCGACGGCGGCGGCCGCGACCAGCATGGCCGAGGCGTCCTGCACGCGGGCCAGCACCAGGGTGAGCAACGGGGTCGGTTCGACGTGCGCGCCGGCGCTGCTGCGCCAGACAAGGTCCCACCCGAGCACCATGCCGGGGAACACAACCATGATCAGCACGGCCGTCCACCGGCCCTGCCGGGCGGCGAGCTCGGCCTGGAACTGCGGGGCGATCTCGCGGATCGGCCCGAAGTCGCGCACGGCCCGCCGGGCCGCCCGCTCATGGTCGAGGCCGCCGTCCCGGTAGGCGGCGACGGCGTCGTGCAGCCCGTCGCGCACCTCGCGGATCATGCTCCGGCGCACCCGGCCGGGGCCGCGCAGCACGCGTTCCAGTTCGGCGACGTGGGCCGTGACGGGGTCGGTGACAGTGACGGTCATGACGCCTCACCGGCCGCGCGGACGGGCCGCAGCACGGCGTCCATGACGGCGCTGAACTCGTGCCACTCCGCGCGCTGGCCCGCGAGCGCGTGGCGACCCGCGCGGGTGAGCGTGTAGGTGCGGCGCTCGCGGCCGGCGACCGTGCTCCACGTGCCGGAGAGCAGCGCCGCGCGCTCCAACCGCCGGAGCGCGGGGTAGACGGTGCCGGTGGGCAGGTCGAGCGCGCCACCGCTGCGGGCCTGCAGCGCCTCGATGATCGCGTAGCCGTGCCGGGGCTCGTCCTCCAGCACGGCAAGGATCAGCCCGTCGAGATGGCCGCGGACGGCGTCGGGTCTCACGTGTAGGGATCCTACCTACCCCATGGCCCCGCACATCAGGTTCCGGATCAGGGACATCCCTGATACATATGTAGGTTGTCTACCTATAGCGTCAGGCCCGTGGATACACTCGTCCCTCCGGTAGCCCGCGTCCGCAGCCCCCGGGCCTCGCTCTGGGCGCTGCGGATCGTGACCCTCGTCTTCGTGCTGGCCGTGCTCGCGCAACCCGTGCTGGCCGGCCTATTCCTCACCGGTGACATCGACGCGATCACCGCGCACGGCCTCGTCGGGGAGCTGCTCGCGCTCGGCGCGCTGGTCCTGATCGGGGTGGCCTTGGCCTACGTGCTGGGTGGGCGCGGCAGAATCTGGATACTGCCGGTGTCCGTGCTGTTGTTCCTGGCCGTCGGGTTTCAGATCGCCGCGGGCTTCGCGCGCCAGCTCGAGCTGCACGTCCCGCTCGGGGTTGTGATCGTGACGACGTCGGTGCTGCTGGCGGGCTGGGCGTGGTCGCCGCTGGCGGCCCGGCCGCGGGGCACCAAATGAGCGCGCCACGGCTCTCCCGTCGCGGCTTCCTCGGCATCCTCGGCGGCGCCGCCGCCCTCACGGCGCTCTCCGGCTGCAGCCTCGGCTCCGCCACGGGCTCGACCGGGGAGCAGCTGGTGAGCCGGATGCCGTTGCCCGAACCGTTCCGGGTGCCGCTGCCGGTGCCGCCGACCGCGCGGCCCGTCGGCGTCCACCCCAGCGGTGCCGATCTCTACCGCGTGACGCAGCGCGTCGCCGAGGTGGAGATCATCCCCGGAACGCGCACGCCGATCCTGGGCTACGACGGGATTTTCCCCGGCCCGACGTTCGAGACGCGCCGAGGCCGCCCGGTCGTCGTGCAGCACCGCAACGAGTTGCCCGTGCCGACGGTCGTGCACCTGCACGGCGGGCACACCCCGGCCGACTCCGACGGCTGGCCGCTCGACCTCGTGCTGCCGGTCGGCGACTCGAGCGACTGGTCGGGCCACGGCATGGTCGGGGACCCCGCGGCGAAGCAGGCCGCGGGCGTGCGGGAGCACCACTACCCGACCGACCAGCGGGCGGCGACGCTCTGGTACCACGACCACCGAATGGACTTCACCGCCCCGGCCGTCTACCGCGGGCTCGCCGGCTTCCACATCGTGCGCGACGACGAGGAGGATGCGCTCCCGCTGCCCCGCGGCGACCGGGAGCTGCCGCTGATGATCTGCGACCGCTCGTTCGCCGACGACGCCTCCTTCCGCTATCCGGGGCTCGACCAGGGCATGCGCTCGCTCCCGGGCGTCGAGGACGACTGGATGGAGGGTGTGCTCGGCGACGTCGTGCTGGTCAACGGGGCACCGTGGCCGGTGCACGAGGTGGATGCCGCGCGCTATCGCCTCCGGCTGCTCAATTCGGCCAACGCCCGCCGCTTCCGGCTGGCGCTCACCGTGCCCGGGGCGCCGGACCTGCCGCTCGTGCAGATCGGCTCCGACAGCGGGTTGCTCGCCGCACCCGTCGAGCACCAGGCGATCGAGGTCGCGGCGGGAGAGCGGTTCGACGTGGTCGTGGACTTCTCGGTGCTCCCGGTGGGCGCCGAGGTGACGATGATCAACGGCCTAGGCGCGGGACCCACCGCCGATGTCATGCGGTTCCGCGTGGTCCGCACCGCCCCCGACGACAGCCGGGTGCCGGAGCGGCTCTCGGAGATCGAGCCGCTCGTGCCGCCGCCAGGCGCGACCGAGCGGACGTTCCGGTTCACCCGCGGCGCCGTCCGCGACCACCGCGGCTGGACGATCAACGGCACCTCCTTCGACCCGAGCGCGTCGCTCGCCGACATCCCCCTGGGGGAGGTGGAGCTCTGGCGGTTCGTCACCGACGTGCACCACCCCGTGCACGTCCACCTCGACCCGTTCCAGGTACTGCGCCGCGGCTCAGGCGGCGCCGGACCCTACGACTCCGGGTGGAAGGACACAGTGGACCTGCGGCCCGCCGAGGTGGTCGAGGTGGCCGTGCGGTTCTCCGACCACGCCGGGCGGTTCGTCTTCCACTGCCACAACCTCGAGCACGAGGACATGGCGATGATGGGGACGATCCGCACGGTGTGAGAGCCCGGCACATATGCGCTGGGCGAGGTGTTCGCGGGCGTGCGTCACCCCGCTGGCCCGGCCCCTGGCCCTGCCTCTGTGCGGGCAGTAGGGCCGCGACCAACTCGTCGCTCGTCGCAGCGTCACCTGCTCGCCGGCGATCCGGTCGTTCTGTCGCTCAGCCATCCGGGCCTCAGCCACAGTTCCACCGACTCAGTGCTCAGAGCGCCGGGATCACCGCCGCCCCGTACGCCTCGATCGTCTCCTCTCGAGCGTCGTGCATCGCGTAGATCGCGAACTGGTCCACGCCCAGCTCGCGGAGCACGGCCAGCTTCTCCAGCTGCGCGGCGGGTGGGCCGAGGAGGCAGAACCGGTCGACCACCTCGTCCGGCACGAAGTCGGTGGAGCGGTTCCCGGCGCGGCCGTGGTGGGAGTAGTCGTACCCGTCGCGGTCCTTGATGTAGCCGGTCAGCTCCGCCGGGACGGCGGCCGAGGTCTCCCCGTAGCGCGTCACGAGGTCGGCCACGTGGTTGCCGACCATCCCGCCGAACCAGCGGCACTGGTCCCGTGCGTGTGCCCAGAACTCGGCGCTGCCATCGCCCACGTAGGCCGGCGCCGCCACGCACATCGTGATCGCCGCCGGGTCACGGCCTGCTGCCGCTGCCGACGCGCGCACGGTCTTTATCGTCCACTCGACGAGATAGGGGTCGGCGAGCTGGAGGATGAACCCGTCGGCAGCCCGCCCGACGAGGTCGAGCGCCTTGGGCCCGTATCCGGCCATCCAGACGGGCAGCGCTGCGCCGTCGGGCACCCACGGGATCTGCACGGTCGTGCCGTCCATGTCGACGGCACGACCCTCTGCCAGCTCGCGGATCACATGGATCGACGCCTCGAGCCGCGCCAGCGTCGTCGGCGGGCGGCCCTGCACGCGCACAGCGGAGTCGCCCCTGCCGATGCCGCAGATCGTCCGGTTGCCGAACATGTCGCCCAGCGTGGCGTGCAGCGAGGCGATGACAGTCCAGTCGCGGGTGCCCGGGTTGGTCACCATCGGCCCGACGATCATCCGGGACGTCCGCTCCAGGATCCGCGGGTAGATGACGTAGGGCTCCTGCCACAGCACGTGCGAGTCGAACGTCCAGCCGTGGCTGAACCCGAGCTCCTCCGCCCGCACCATCAGGTCGACGACCTTCTGCGCGGGCGGGTCGGTCTGCAGGACCAGGCCGATGTCCATGCCCGTCACCGCAGGTACTGGCAGGTGTCGCGCTTGAGGAACTGGCCGTCACCCGCCGCGCCGCGGTACTCCCCGGCGTCGACGATCACGCGGCCCCGAGAGAGCACCGTGCGCACCTTGCCGGTGGTCTCCCGGCCCTCGTAGCAGGAGTAGTCGACGGCCATGTGGTGCGTCTCGGCCGAGTGCACCTGCTTCGCGGCCGGGTCGTAGATCACGATGTCGGCGTCGGCGCCCGGGGCGATCGTGCCCTTGCGCGGGTAGAGCCCGAACATCTTCGCGGGAGTGGCGCAGGCGATCTCGATCCAGCGCTTCCGCGAGATGTGCCCCTCGACCACACCCTGGTGCAGCAGGTCCATCCGCGTCTCGACGCCGGGCAGGCCGTTGGGGATCTTCGAGAAGTCCCCGATGCCCATCTCCTTCTGTCCCTTGAAGCAGAACGGGCAGTGGTCGGTGGACACCACGGAGAGGTCGTCGGTGCGCAGCCCGCGCCAGAGCGCCGCCTGGTGCTCGGCGGGGCGCAGGGGTGTGGAGCAGACGTACTTCGCGCCCTCGAAGCCGGGCTTCGCGAGGTCGTCGGTGGAGAGGAACAGGTACTGCGGGCAGGTCTCGGCGAACGCGTTGTAGCCCTCGTCGCGGGCCGCGGTCACCTGGGCCAGGGCCTGCGCAGCCGAGAGGTGGACGATGTAGATCGGCGCGCCCGCCACCTGCGCGAGCTTGATCGCCCGGTGGGTGGCCTCGGCTTCGAGCAGCGCGTGGCGCACCTCGCCGTGGAAGCGCGGATCGGTGTGGCCCTTGGCAAGCGCCTGCTCCACCAGCACGTCGATCGCGATGCCGTTCTCGGCGTGCATCATGATCAGTCCGCCGGTCTCGGCGCCCTTCTGCAGCGCGCGCAGGATCTTGCCGTCGTCGCTGTAGAACACACCCGGGTAGGCCATGAACAGCTTGAAGCTGGTCACGCCCTCACCGACGAGGGCCTCCATCTCCTTGAGCGAGCCCTCGTTGACGTCCGCGAGGATCATGTGGAACGAGTAGTCGATCGCGCAGTTGCCGTCGGCCTTCGCGTGCCACGCGTCGAGGCCCTCGCGCAGCGAGCCACCCACCTGCTGGATCGCGAAGTCGACGATCGTCGTGGTGCCGCCCCATGCCGCGGCGCGGGTGCCGGTCTCGAACGTGTCGGCAGCGTAGGTGCCGCCGAACGGCATCTCCATGTGCGTGTGCCCGTCCACCCCGCCCGGCACCACGTACATGCCGGTGGCGTCGAGCTCGGTGTCGGCGGACCAGCCTTGCGCGACGGCCGACCCGGTGGCCGCCAGCGCGACCACCTGCTCCCCGTCGACCAGGACGTCCGCGCCGATCTCGTCGGACGCGGTGATCACCAGCCCGTTGCGGATGATTGTCGTCGTCACGGGGTGACCTCCTCGATCGATGCCACCAGCGCCTCGAGGCCTTCGAGGGCCTCGTCGGTGGTGAGCGTGAGCGGCGGCGCGATGCGCAGCACGTTGCCGTGCAGCCCGCCCTTGCCGACGAGCAGGCCGCGCCGCTTGGCCGCCTCCAGCACGGCGCTCGCCAGTTCGGGGGCGGGTTCGCCGGGAGATCCCGTGTCCGGCCGCACCAACTCGACGCCGATCATCAGGCCCTTGCCGCGGACGTCCCCCACGATCGGGGAGCCCATCTCGCGCAGGCCGGCGAGCAGCGTGGGGCCCTGGCGGGCGGCGTTGTCCTGCAGCTTGTGGTCGAGCAGGTAGCGCAGGTTCGCGAGCGCCCCCGCGGCGGTGAGCGGCGAGCCGCCGAACGTCGAGATCGAGTTGGCGTGCAGGCAGTCCATCACCTCGGGGCGGGCGATCACGCCGCCCATCGACAGCCCGTTCCCGACGCCCTTCGCGAACGTGACGATGTCCGGCGTTGCCCTGTGTCGATCGTCACGGTGCGCCTGCCAGCCCCAGAAGTGTTCCCCGGTGCGACCCCAGCCGGTCTGCACCTCGTCGGAGATCCACAGGATGCCCCGCTCGCGCAGCACCTCGGCGAACGCGCCAAGCAGCCCGTCCGGGCCTGAGGTGAACCCGCCGACACCCTGGATCGGCTCCGCGATGAGCGCCGCGATGTCGCCGCCCGCGTGGTCGAGCAGCTCCTTCAGGTCCGCGACGCACGCGGCGATGTACTCGCCGTCGGAGAGGCCGGCGAAGGGCGAGCGGTACTGCTGCCCGCCGTGCACGTAGTAGACCTGGAACGGCGAGAGCGACGTCGGCGACCACGACCGGTTGCCCGTGATCGCGACGGTGGAGAACGACCGTCCGTGGTAGCTGTTGCGCAGCGCAAGGATCTGGTTGGACCCGCGCAGCGAGCTGGCCAGCAGTAGCGCCGTGTCGTTGGCCTCGGTGCCGCTGGTCGTCAGGAAGACCTTCGCGTCCGGGATATCCGACACCGCGGCGATCTGCTCGGCCAGCTCCACCATCGGGCGGTTCAGGTAGAGCGTAGAGCTGTGGATGATGCGCCCGGCCTGGTCGCTGACGGCCTTCGTGACCTCCGGCAGCGCGTGCGCGGTCATCGTGGTGAGGATGCCGCCGAAGAAGTCCAGGTAGCAGTTGCCGTCGGCGTCCCAGACGCGGCGGCCCTCGCCTCGGTCGATCTCGATCGGCTCGGCGTAGTAGAGCGCGAGCCACGACGGGAGCACCGCCCGTGTGCGGGCCAGCAGGTCGCTCACGAATCCTCCTCGCTGGCGCTCGTCGGCCGCGTTCGCGGCGCTGCTGCGTCCGATGGTGAGCTCGCAAGCTCGCTCACGACTCCACCAGCGGGCCGTAGGCGTCGGGGCGGCGGTCGCGGTAGAACGCCCACTGCTGGCGCACCTCGTCGATCATCGCGAGATCGAGGTCGCGGACCACCAGCTCCTCTTCCGAGCCACTCGCGACCTCGCCGACGAACTGCCCGCGCGGGTCGACGAAGTAGCTGGTGCCGTAGAAGTCGTTGTCGCCGTACTCCTCCACACCCACCCGGTTGATCGCCGCGACGAAGTACTCGTTGGCCACGGCGGAGGCGGGCTGCTCCAGCTTCCAGAGGTAGGACGAGAGCCCGCGGCTGGTGGCGCTGGGGTTGTAGACGATCTCCGCGCCGGCCAGGCCCAGCGCCCGCCAGCCTTCGGGGAAGTGCCGGTCGTAGCAGATGTAGACGCCCACCTTGCCGACAGCGGTGTCGAACACCGGCCAGCCGAGGTTGCCCGGCTTGAAGTAGTACTTCTCCCAGAAGCCCTTCACCTGCGGGATGTGGTGCTTGCGGTACTTGCCGAGGTAGCTGCCGTCGGCGTCGATCACCGCGGCGGTGTTGTAGTAGTTGCCCGCGCTCTCGATCTCGAAGACCGGCACCACGAGCACCATCCCGGTCTCCCGGGCGAGCGCCTGCATGCGCTCCACGGTGGGCCCGTCCGGCACGGGCTCGGCCCAGCGGTAGTGCTCCGCCTCCTGCACCTGGCAGAAGTACGGCGCGTTGAAGACCTCCTGGAAGCCCATGATCTGTGCACCCTGCTCGGCCGCCGCCCGCGCGTAGGACTCGTGCACCTCGATCATCGAGGCCGTGTCACCAGTCCACTTCGCCTGGAGCAGCGCCGCGCGCACCACCCGCGAGTCCGTCATCGCCCAACCTCCGCCGATCTCGCCCACACACGGGGAAGGGCACACCTTCGACCGTCCGACCGCCCCGTCGCAAGACCCAACCCGGCAGAGACACCTGCTCGTCACACGGTCTCCCGAAGCCGCTGCGGACCGTGCTACCCCCGCACGGTATGGAGCTGCGGCCTGCTCCTGACCTATCGTCTCGATCGATCACGTCGCCCGCCGGGAGGACGCATGAACTGGGGGTCGGCCGCGCTCGCGCTCGCCTGCCTCGCTGCGGCAGGCCTGCACCTCGTCCGTCTCGCGGTGCGCCGTCGCGACGTCGTCGGCGAGGCGTCGCACGCGGCGATGGCGCTCGGGATGGCGGCCATGGCCTCCCCGCTCGGCGACCCGGTCCCCGAACCGGTGTGGATGGCCGTCTACGTGGTCATCGCGGTGTGGTTCGCCATGCTCGTCCTACGCACCCGCTCGACGGGCGGTGACGCCGTGCACCACGTGGTCGGCAGCGGGGCGATGCTGTTCATGCTCGCCGCCGACCACTCAACGGGCCACATGTCGCACGGCGGCGGCCCGGCGTCGGGGCTCGTCGCGGTGACGGCGATGGCGTTCACCGGCTACTTCGCCTGGCACGCCCTGCGCTGCGCCGACCGCTGCCGCCGGGAGCAGGAGCCGTGCGACGGGCACAACGCACGCGGCGTGGTGCTGGTGCAGCGCGCGCTGGCCGTGCACACACCGCAGGCCGGAGCCGTGGGCCACCTGGTGGCGGCGGTGGCGATGTCAGCGATGCTCATGACCATGGTCTGAGCGCAAGGCTCGCGCTCAGCCGAAGCGTCTGACCAGCTCCGTCACCAGCAGCACGACGAACAGCGACGAAGCCGCGACCAGCAGCACGTTGGAGAGCCAGCCGGACCGCCCCTCGCGGGCCACCCGCCGCGAGTTCAGTAGCAGGAGCAGCGTGATGCCGAGGAACGGCATGAACGCCGCGCCCAGCACGCCGTAGACGAGCGTGAGCACGAATGGCGAGTCGAAGAACAGCAGCGACATCGGCGGGATCGTCAGCCACAGCAGGTACGCCCGGAACGGGAGGCTGCGCTCGGCTGCCGTGGCCGTGTAGCCGGTCTCGGTGGCATCCGGGAGGGTGACGTCGGTGTGGGTGACGTCGGTGTGGGTGACGCCGGTGTGGGTGACGTCGGCCGCGTTCTCGCCCGCACCGACCTCGGCCTTCTTCCCGTGCGGGAGCCGGATGATCCGGGTCCAGTCCGTGAAGAGCAGGCTGACGCCGTTCCAGACGCCGAGCAGCGACGTGGTCGTCACCGCGAGGAACCCGACGAGGAAGAGGATCCGGGCCCACTCGCCGTACCGCGTGCCGAGCTCGGTGCCCAGCACGAGCAAACCCTTGTCACCGGAGACGATGTCCTGGCCGAAGAGCATCTCGGCGCCGACTATGAGCATCGCGATCACGAAGATCGCGGTCATGATGTAGCCGACGGCGTTGTCCAGCCGCATGACCGAGAGCCAGCCGGTGCCCTTCCAGCCCTTCGCGATCATCCAGTAGCCGTAGGCCGCCATCGTGATCGTGCCGCCGACACCGCCGATCAGCCCGAGCACGTAGACCACCGAGCCGTCGGGCAGCTGCGGCACGAGCCCGTTGGCGAGCGCGGCCAGGTCGGGTGCCACCAGGATCGCCACGGAGACGACGGTGACGAACTTGATCAGCACCAGCACGGTCACGAGCTTCTCGAAGACCTGGTAGCGCTGCACCCAGACCAGCGCCAGGCCGAGGACGCCGGCGATCATCGCCCAGTAGCGGACGTCCAGCCCGCCGAACAGGGCGTTGAGCGGGAGCCCGACGGCCGACATCGCCGTGGCGCCGTAGATGAACCCCCAGATGACGATGTAGACACCGAAGAAGACGGTGGCCCAGTAACCGAGGCGGCGCCAGCCGTCGAGGAGGGTCGAGCCGGACGCGAGGTGCCAGCGTCCCACGCCCTCGGCGAGCGCGAGCTTGAGGGCGGCGCCGACCACCGCCGCCCACAGCAGCGCGTAGCCGTACTGCGAGCCCGCGACCATTGTGGCCACCAGGTCGCCCGACCCGACGCCCGCTGCGGCGGCGAGCAGCCCCGGTCCTACCTGCTTCAGTCTGGCCCTGAGCCCGACCGGTGGAGTGGCCTCCTCGGCCCTCGACATCGTCATCGGCTTCCCCCGCTCCTCGTCGCGCCGGAGATCTTGGTCCGTCGACCATAAGGGTGATGACCTGGGCTCGCAGCATCGATAACGGATCGTCACCGCTGCGTCCGGTCGAGTGAAGGGACGCTAGATTCGTCTTCGCACTGTTGGGGCGTAACAGCGCAGGGTGTAATGGGCACGGAACGATCAGGAGTATCCGCGAATGGCGAGCATCGAAGAGGTCCGGGCCGGCATCGCGCTGGCCAACGACAAGGCCTCGGAGAGCCTAGGGGCACTGCAGCAGGCGTACTCGTCACTGGAGCAGGCGCAGGGGGCGTTGTTGCGAGTCACCGAGGGCAGCGCGCAGGCGGACGTGTCGGAGGCCAACGGGCTGCTGGCCCAGGCCGTGGGGAGCATCAGCGAGGTGCAGCAAGCGGTGCAGGCGGCGATCCAGGCCTCCGAGAACGTGGCGAACCGGCTGTGATCCCCCGTGAGTGATCTCGGAGAGATCCGGGAGGTGCTCGCAGGTGTCACCGAGCAGCTCGGCAGCGCCTACCAGCATGCGGAGGCGGCGCGAGACCGAATCGCCGATGCGGTCGCCGTCCTCGACGGGCTGGGGGAGCAGCACACCACGCCGCTGCTGCCCCCCGAGCTGGTCCGGGCGGCCGACGAGCTGGAGCGTGGGCTCGCGTTCATCACCGGCGGGGTCGCAGCCGTCGCCGACATCAGCGCGCGGATCTAAGGGCACTGGTCATGGCGCAGGGGCGGGGTCGCAGGCAGGAGCGGATCAGCGAGGCGTTCGAGGCGCTCTGCGCTGCCGTCGCGCGGGCGTTGGGTGCAGCCGAGGGCGCCCGTGACGCGGCCGTGCGCGCGCACGCCGAGGCCATGGTGGAGAGCTGGCTGCGGGCCCAAGGGCTCGACGCCGCGCAGGCAGACCCGGAGATGACGAGGGTATTCGCCAACCCGCACCTCGCCGGGCCGCTGGAACGGATGCGGGCCGACCGCACGGCAGCGTTCCGGAGGTGGCTGGCCAGCCAACCGGACCTGCTCGCCGACATCGTCGCCGATGCAGCCCCCGACGCCGCCGGGCGCCCGCCGGCCCACTGGCTGGGGCAGGTCGGCAAGGCCGACGGCTCCGAGCCGATCCCGGGGCTCTGGTCGATCGGGACCGGGCGGATCGGGTCGGCCGAACCCGCGTTCCCCGTCGCGGTGCCTCTGCTCGACGAGTCGCACCTGCAGATCACCTCCACCCACGACGGCCGCGAGCGCGCCGAGGGGCTCGTGGAGAGCCTGCTGCTGCGCGTCATGACTCATTTCCGGCCGGGCATGGTGCAGTTGCACGTCTGGGACGTCGGGCAGTTCACCGGCGCGCTGCCGGGGCTCTACCCGCTCACCCGCACCGGGCTGTTGACCGTGCACGACCCCGCGCGGCTGGCGCAGCTGCTCGAGGGGCTGTCGGACCGCATCCGCCGGGTCCACACGCGAGTGCTCGTCGACGGCCACCCGTCGCTGCGCGCGCTCGCCCAGGCCACGGGTGAACGCACGGAGCCGTGGATTGTCGCGGTGCTCGTCGGGAACCGGCAGGCTCTCAAGGAGGACGACCACCGCCAGCTCCAGCGGGTTGCCCGGGGCGGGCTGGCCTGCGGTGTGCAGCTCGTGCTGCTCGACGTGCCGATGACCGTGAACGCCCCCGTCGAGACGGTGCACGTCGGCGACGACGGCACCGGCAGCTCGTCCATGACCGGGCGGTATGTCACGGTGCACCCGGACCCACCGCTGGCCGCTGCCGACGTCACCCGGGCCGCGCATGCCATCGCCGACGAGCACGAACGCTTGCGCAGCCGGATCGGCACGTTTGCCGACCTCCTCCCCCCGCAGGGGCAGTGGGGCCAGCAGAACTCGATCAGCGGCTTGAGCGCGCCGGTCGGGTTCTCCGACGGGAAGCCGGTCCAGATGATACTGGCCGACTCCTCGCCGCACGCGCTGATCGGCGGGCCCAGCGGGTCGGGCAAGACGAACCTGTTGCTCACCATGATCAGTTCGATGGCCACCCGGTACAGCCCTGACGAGCTGGAGTTCTATCTCCTCGACTTCAAGGAGGGCGTGTCGTTCGCGCAGTTCGCGCCCGGGCGCCGGGACCCCACGTGGCTCCCGCACGCCCGCCTCGTCGGGGTCAACATCAACACCGACCGCGAGTTCGGCCTCGCCCTCCTGCAGTTCCTCGCCGACGAGATGCGCCGCCGCGCCGAGGCCGCCAAATCACACGAGGTCACGAAGCTGGAGGAGCTGCGCCGCGAGGCGCCGGATGAGCGCTGGCCGCGGATCGTCGCGGTGATCGACGAGTTCCAGTACCTCTTCAGCGAACGCGACGCCGTGACGCGCGCGGCCACCCTGCTGCTGGAGGACGTCGCCCGCCGCGGCCGGTCCCAGGGCATCCACCTGGTGCTGGCCAGCCAGGACGTCTCCGGCATCGAGGCGTTCTGGGGGCGTCCGGCGATCTTCGAGCAGTTCGTGCTGCGGATCGCGCTGCCGCGGGCACGGCGGGTGCTCGTCGAGCTGAACGACGCCACCCTTGACCTGCCGCGCTGGCACGCCGTGCTCAACCACGAATCCGGCATCAAACACGGCAACGAGATCGTGCGCATCCCGGACGCCACCGCCCGCGGCTCCGTCAACGAGGTGCAGCGCCTCCTCCACGAGAGGTACGCCTCGCAGCCCGACGGCGCCTCCGAACCGCGGCTGTTCGACGGGAGCCGGTCGCCGCGCTTCATCGACCTCGCCGCCGACCTGCCCCGCGACGGCGCGCCCAAGGCACTCGTCGGGCAGTGCATCGACGTCGCCGGGAGCGCGGCCGCCGTCGGGCTGCCCGACGCGCCCGGTCGCAACGTCGGGGTCCTCGCCTCCGTGGGGCAGGCGGCGATGCAGGTGCTCGGCGCCGCCGCCGGGTCGCTGGCCGGCCAGTTCCCGCCGGGCGACGTGGACGTGGTGATCGCCCCGTTGGTCGCCGAGGCGGTGGAGCCCGCCGCGCAGCTGGCCGAGGTCGTCGCCGCGGCCGGGCAGCCGGTGGAGACCGTGTCGCTCAATCGCCTGCGCGCCCGCATCGAGGCGATGGCCAGGGACGTCACGGATCGCCTCAGCGGTGCCGCGCCCCGCAGACCCGTGGCCCTTGTGCTCTACGCGGCCGACGCAGCTGACACCGTCCTGGAACGCGACGGCACCGAGGCCATGCGCAAGCTGATGCGCTTCGGCCCCGAGACCGGTGTGCACGTGCTGGGCTGGTGGCGCAGCGTTCCGCGGTTGCGGGCGCTGCTGATGATGAGCGCGTCGATCGACGACCTCGGCGCCTGGGTCGCGCTCGACGTCCAGGGCTCCGAGTTGCAGGCGCTGGTGCCGGGGATGCTGTTGAACTGGTCGTCGCGCGCAGGGCGCGGGTTGTTCTTCGACCGCGCGCAGCATTCGATCCCGGAGGTGGTCATCGTGCCGTCGCTGGAGGAGCCGTCGTGACCGACGCTCCCTACTACAGCGCGCCCCGCGACTACACCGCAGCCCGCGAGTACAAGGAGATCATCGCGGGCATCACTGCCGCCGCCAACGCCCTCCAGGAGCGCGACCGCGAACGCGCGACCCGGCTCAACCGCGAGCTGGTCGGGTTGGAGGAGGACATGGTCCGGGCGGTCGAGCGCGCCGCCCTCACCCGCGTCGCTGTCGAGCTGCACTGGGAGGCGGCGCTCGAGGCCCTCTGGGTGGAGTCGTGGATGACGCTGCGCCGCCGCCCCGAGCCCGACCCGAGCGCCGACCCTGCCGACCTCGAGCGGTACGACGCCGAGGTCGAGCTGCGCGCGGCGGAGCTGCAGGAGGCCGTGCGCAGGCGCCGCTTCGGACTGCCGCGGCGCTGACCGGGCCTACTGCGCCACGACCACCAGTACGCTGCCGTCCCCGTCGGTCCTGAGGAGGACGAGCCGGTTGGGGTCGGCGGTCGCGATGCCCTGTGCGGTGGCGGCATCGACCGTGCGGCGGGAGGTGACGGTCAGCGTCACGGGCTTGCCACCCCGGTCGATCTGCAGGGCTGCTCCGGCGACGAGCTCGTCGTCCGGTTCGCCCGGGGGCAGCGTGACGGCGCGGCCGCCGGTGACGCCGGCGGCGCCGGGATCCGCGGGTGCGGCCGGCAGCCCGTGGGGGCCGGGTTCGACGCGCACGAGTCGCAGTTTCCGCTCGCCGGGGAGGGTGAGCCGGTCGCCGGGTGCCGCGAGGGCTCCGGCGGGCCGGCTCGGCGCCGTTGTGGTGGGTGTGGTGGTGGGTGTGGTGGTGGGTTTCGGGGCGGTCGAGCCCGGCGAGGTCGGTGCTGCCTTCGCCGATGTGCCGCTGTTCGCCGCGGTGCTCGTGGGGGCCGGGGTGGGTGACCGGGTGGGCGCTGTGCTTGACGGCGCTGTGTCTGACGTGGGCGCTGTGTCGGACGTGGGCGCCGTGGCTGACTTGGGCGCTGTGTCGGGGGTGGGCGCTGCCTTCGCCGTCGCATTTGTGGTGGTGCTCGGCGGCGAGGCGGGGGCGGTGGTGCTGCTCGGAGCGGCGCTGGTGGGCGCCGGAGCTGGGCCGGTTGTCCCGGTCGGCGTGGCTTCCCGGGTGGTGATGGGCCTTCCGCCCTGGCTGCTGGGCGTGCTGCCCGGGGTCGCGCTGGTGAGTCCGCTCCGACCCGGTTCGGGCGCGGCCGGCGCGCTCTGACCCGCCGTGGTTGTGGTGGTGGTCGTGATGGTCGTCGTGGTGCTGGCGCGCGGCGGCGGGTCGGGGGCCGGTGGCGCCGGGAACTCGGTGGGCCCGGGCGGCACCTCCGGTGCCGGCACGGGTGGCACCTCGCGGGGCAGGTCCGCGCGGGGCAGCAGGCCGGGGCCGTTCCGTCCGACGCCAGGGCGGGTGGCGCCGAGGTAGTCGTCGCCGGGGTAGCGGACCCATGCGAGCCGCACTGGCTGCCCGAAGGTCGGCGCATTCACCATCCGGCCGTACCCCACGTACAGCCCGACGTGATGCACGCGCTCCGGCACGCCGTAGAACACCAGGTCGCCGGGCAGCAGCGGCGCCCCCGCCGGTACGTGCGGCCCCGCGTAGAACTGCGTGTGCGCCGTGCGCGGCAGGATCACGCCCGCGTAGGCGTAGGCGGCTGTGGTCAGGCCGGAGCAGTCGAAGCCCGCCTCCCCTCTCTGCGGGCCGTCCCCGCCCCACACGTACGGCAGGCCGCGCTGGGCCAGGGCGAACGCGATCGCCGCCCGGGCGGCCATGCTGGGCAGCGCGGTGGTGTCGACCATCGACTCGTCGAGCACCGCAGGTACCGGCGGCACGGCAGGAATCGGGGGCAGCACGAGAATCGGTGGCAGCGCCGGCGCGGGGGAGACCGCTGGAGCCGGACGCACCGCGAACGCGGCGAGCGGCGGTTGCCGCAGGAGGGGTGGCATCACACGTGGGCCGTGGGCGAGCCGCAGCAGCGGCACGACGTCGCTCGGCGGGCTCGGGCCTGCCTGCTCGGAGCCGGCCGGGCCGACCACCCCACTCGCCGGCACGACCGTCATGAACCCCGTGAAGGCGGCGAAAATGGCGAGCGTGAGCTGTCCGAACGAGCGCCGCTCACGCCCGTTCGGAACCTCCCCCCCGGTCGGTCGGCCCCGCACCGCCCCGATCGTGCCCGGAAAGGCTGACCGACGCCACCGCTTCGAGGTGATCGTTCACGTGCCGATCTTCCGCGTCGGCGGTCCCGTAACGTCAGCAAAGCCGCATTCAGGACCGGTGCTGCGCGCGAGTCGCTGGATTCGTGCGCGTGAGTTGCTGCGGGCTAGGTAATGCTCCGTCGCCTGAGCGCCCTCGCCGGGTCAGGCGTCCGGGTCGTCCGAGTCGTCGCGCGCGAGGAAGCTCGCCAGGCGCTCGACGGCGTCCTCGAACGCCGGATTGAGGTCGACGAAGGTGCGGAGCCGGTCAGCGAGCCACTCGACGCTGACCTGCTCCTCGCCCCGCCGCTCGGCGAGCTCCTCGATGCCGCGGTCGGTGAAGTACACGCTGCCCGCTCTAGCCCGCGAAGGCCGCGTCGATCAGGGCCGCCTGCTCCACCTCGTGCACCTTGGACGAGCCCGGTGCCGGCGCGGCCATCCGGCGCCGCGACACCCGCTTGAACCCGGCGAGCCGCGGCAGCTTCTCCGGCAGCTCCAGCCCGAAGAACGGCCATGCGCCCTGGTTGGCCGGCTCCTCCTGCACCCAGCGGATGTCCTCCGCGTTGGGGTAGCGGTCGAGTACCGACGAGAGCTGGCGGTCCGGGACCGGGTACAGCTGCTCGATGCGGACGATCGCGGTGTCCGCGATCTCCCGCTTGTCGCGGGCGGCGGCCAGCTCGTAGTACACCTTGCCGCTGCACAGGAGCACCTTGCGCACGCCGGCGGCGGGCCCGTCCTGCTCCCGGAAATGCGGGTCGTCGATGACAGGCCGGAAGCGCCCCCCGGTGAAGTCGTTGAGCTGGCTGACCGCCTGCCGGGCGCGCAGCATCCACTTCGGCGTGAACACCACGAGCGGGCGGCGCACCCCGTCCATGGCGTGGCGTCGCAGCAGGTGGAAGTAGTTGGCAGGCTCCGTCGGCAGCGCGACCGTCATCGAACCCTCGGCGCACAGCTGGAGGAACCGCTCGATGCGACCCGAGGAGTGGTCCGGGCCCTGGCCCTCCAGGCCGTGCGGCAGCAGCAGCGCGAGGTCGGCCGTCTGGCCCCACTTCGCCTCACCGGACGAGATGAACTCGTCGATGATCGACTGCGCACCGTTGACGAAGTCACCGAACTGGGCTTCCCACGCGACGAACGCGTTGAGGTTGGCCACCGAGTAGCCGTACTCGAAGCCGACGGCCGCGAACTCCGAGAGCGCGGAGTCGTAGGGCAGGAAGCGCTCCTGGTCCTGGCTGAGGTTGCGCAGGGGGTAGTACTCGGCGCCCGTCTTTCGGTCGATCACCACGGAGTGCCGTTGCACGAACGTGCCGCGCCGGGTGTCCTGTCCGGAGAGCCGGACGAGCTTGCCGTCCATCAGCAGCGAGCCGAGCGCGAGCAGCTCGCCGAACGCCCAGTCGACGTTGCCTTCTCGCGACATCTGGTAGCGCCGCTGGAGCACCGGCTTGACGCGCTGGTGCACGGAGAAGCCATCGGGCAGGTCGACGTGCACGTCGCCGATGCGGTGGACGACCTCGAGCGGCACCGAGGTGTCGAGGTCGATGGGGACCGACTGCTCCTTCTCGACCGACGGGCTCGGTGCGGGCGGGGTGCGCTCCAGCTCCCGGACCTCGTTGAAGACGTGTTCGAGCTGGTTGGAGAAGTCCCTGAGCGCGTGCTCGGCCTCTTCCACGGTGATGTCCCCGCGGCCGATCAGCGACTCGGTGTAGATCTTCCGGACGCTCCGCTTCGCGTCGATGATGTCGTACATCGCCGGCTGGGTCATCGAGGGGTCGTCGCCCTCGTTGTGGCCGCGGCGGCGGTAGCAGATCATGTCGATCACGACGTCGTTCTTCCAGCGCTCGCGGTACTCGACGGCCAGCTTGGCCACCCAGACGCAGGCCTCCGGGTCGTCGCCGTTCACATGGAAGACCGGGGCGTCGATCATCTTCGCGACGTCGGTGGAGTATTGCGACGAGCGCGAGTGCTCGGGCGCGGTGGTGAACCCGACCTGGTTGTTGATGACCACGTGGACCGTGCCGCCGGTGCGGTAGCCGCGCAGCTTGGCGAGGTTGAGCGTCTCGGCCACCACACCCTGGCCCGCGAACGCTGCGTCGCCGTGCAGCATCAGCGGCAGCACGGTGAAGCCGCCGTCGCCCTTGTCGATCAGGTCCTGCTTGGCCCGCACGATGCCCTCGAGCACGGGGTCGACGGCCTCCAGGTGCGACGGGTTGGACGCGAGCGACACAACCGTCTCGCCGTCGCCGAACATCCGGAAGTACTTGCCCTCGGCGCCGAGGTGGTACTTCACGTCGCCGGAGCCGTGGGCCTGGCCCGGGTCGAGGTTGCCCTCGAACTCGCGGAAGATCTGGCTGATCGGCTTGCCGACGATGTTGGCCAGCACGTTGAGCCGCCCGCGGTGCGGCATGCCGATGACGACCTCGTCGAGTTCGTGCTCGGCGGCCTTGTCCAGCACGGCGTCGAGCAGGGGGATGACGGTCTCGCCGCCCTCCAGGGAGAAGCGCTTCTGTCCGACGTACTTGGTCTGCAAGAACGTCTCGAACGCCTCGGCCGCGTTGAGCTTGGAGAGGATGTACTTCTGCTCGGCCGAGTTCGGCTTCTGGTGCGTCACCTCGATGCGTTGCTGGAGCCAGGCGCGCTGCGCGGGGTCGGCGATGTGCATGTACTCGGTGCCGATGGTGCGGCAGTAGGCGTCACGCAGCACGCCCAGCACGTCACGCAGCTTCATCCGCTCGGACCCGGCGAACCCGCCGACGGCGAACTCGCGGTCGAGGTCCCACAGAGTGAGCCCGTGGGAGAGGACGTCGAGGTCGGGGTGGCGTCGCTGGCGGTAGTTGAGCGGGTCGGTGTCGGCCATCAGGTGGCCGCGGGTGCGGTAGGCGTCGATCAGCTCGATGACGCGGGCGGTCTTGTCGACCGCGCCCTCGGGGATGTCCTTGACCCAGCGGACGGGCTCGTAGGGCACCCGCAGCGAGGCGAAGATCTGGTCGTAGAAGCCGTCCTCGCCGAGCAGCAGCGCATGGACGCGGCGCAGGAAGTCGCCGGACTCGGCGCCCTGGATGATGCGGTGGTCGTATGTGGACGTGAGGGTGATGATCTTGCTGACGCCCAGCTCGGCGAGCCGCTCCTCGCTCGCGCCCTGGAACGCGGCCGGGTACTCCATCGCGCCGACACCGATGATCGCGCCCTGGCCCTGCATCAGCCGCGGCACCGAGTGATTGGTGCCGAGCGTGCCCGGGTTGGTGAGGCTGATGGTGGTGCCTGCGAAGTCGTCGGCCTGGAGGTTGCCGGCCCGGGCCTTGCGCACGATGTCCTCATAGGACGACCAGAACTGCGCGAAGTTCATCGCCTCGGAGCCCTTGATCGACACGACCACCAGCGAGCGCTGGCCGTTCTTGCTCGGCAGGTCGATCGCGAGCCCGAGGTTGACGTGCTCGGGCTGGACGACAGTGGGCTTGCCGTCCTCCTCCACGAAGTGGCGGTTCATCACCGGGAACTCGGCGAGCGCCTTGACCACCGCGAACCCGATGAGGTGGGTGAAGGAGATCTTCCCACCGCGGGTGCGCTTGAGCTGGTTGTTGATCACGACGCGGTTGTCGGCGAGCAGCTTCGCCGGCACCGCGCGCACGCTCGTGGCCGTCGGCACGGTGAGCGAGGCGTTCATGTTCTTGACGACGGCGCCCGCGGCGCCGCGCAGCGGGCTCGACACGCCCTCGGCCGCGGTGGGCGCCGCCTGGGTGGGGCGGGCCGCCCGGGAGGTGCTGCCGGCGGCGGGCTTGTCGCTGGTACTCAACGTGGCGGACCTACCGGAGCCGTTGGTCCCGCTCTCGGTAGCGGGGGGCGGCGTCATCGCGGCGCGGTCGGCGGCCCGGCGCCGCCCGGTGGCCTCGGCCGGGTCAGCCGACGGGCTGGGCGCGGGCGCGGTGGGAGCGGACGAACGCGCGGACCCGGTGCCGGTGTCGGCGCGGGCGGCGGTGGTCTCGGTCGTGCGAGTCGTCTCGGTCGTGCGGGTGGTGTCGGTCGTGTCGGTCGTGTCGGCGGAACGGTAGTCGGCGAAGAACTCGTGCCATGCCGGGTCGACAGCGGAGGGGTCGTCGAGGAAGCGTTGGTACATCTCCTCGACGAGCCATTCGTTGGGGCCGAACTGGCCTGCGGGACTGGACGTACTGCTGCTGGACACGCTGAAAACCGCCTTGATCGGATCGCATCGTCTTCGCCGAGGACTGCTCGCCAGGTTAGTCCTCGCGGTTGCGAGCCGGGTATCGCGCACAGGCGGCACGCTGCTGCACCGGTTCAGGCACCGGACACAGCTGGTATGGAGCCGGTCAGGCCGCCGGACGGGCCCCTGGGTGATCGACGACATCCGTGCGCACGGCCGTGGTGCTGATCACCGTTCCGGCTCGCAGCCCGCAGCGGGAGTCGTCGCGGAGCGTGTCGCGCTCTCCGGCGAACTGACCGTCGGCCGGGTCGATCATGAGCTCGGTGCGCGTGCGGCCGGCGTCGTGGACGATCGCGAGGCAGGCGTGCCCGTCGACGTTCACCGCGTCCTCGTCGAGGCTGACGCCGGGCAATGCGGTGAGCGCGCGGTAGAAGGCGGCCCGCAGCTCGGCAGGCACGAGCGTCGTGCGCAGCGCGGTGACGGCGGCGTTGAAGGGGCCGAACCAGCTGCCCGGGTTGTCCTCGCGGAGACGGGCGAGGAGCGCATCCGCGTCGCGCGGCAGCCCCTGGAGGAATCCGACGGTGGGCGACTGCCAGCTCCCGCGTCGCGGCGGCCGCGGTGCGGGCGCACACGGGCTCTCGTAGGAGACGCCGTGCATGGCACCGTGGAACACGGTCTCGAAGTCGTCGAAGTCGGAGCCGAGGTCGGTGTCGAACTCGCCGTACGGGGCGGTGAACCGGCCGACTGGGGCGATGTCGCGCAGGTCGAAGCCGTCGGCGATGGCTTCCTCGGCCGAACCCGTCAGCCAGGTCTGCGCGCCCGTCAGTTCCCGCTCCAGCACCCACGGGCATTCCGCCCGGGCGGGGACCCAGTGGCGCAGCCGGTGCTCGCTCAGGTGCTGGTGCGGTCCGAACGTGCCCAGCCACCACGCGTGCGTCTCCACGTACCGGTACTGGTGCGGCGCCACCGGTCGGTCGGACACGGCGATGGCGGGTTCGGACAACGGGCGCTCCTCGGGGTCGGGGAGGTAGTCACCTTAGAGTGTGATGTGGTGACGATCCGTGGTGTGCACGGGGTCCCCCTGAGCGCCGCTGCGCGCATACCTCGAACGCCCGGAAAGCCGCATCAGGGCGTCAGGTGACCTGTACGTGGCTTTCCGGGCATCGGGGGAGGTCGCCTGAGGCGCGCCTACGCCCACTCCTTGACCTGGCTGAGCAGCTTCGGCACGTCGTTGCCGACCGGGTTGACGTGCAGGTGGGTGACGCCTGCCTCCCGCAGGGCGGCGATCCGCTCCTGCACGTGCCCCGCCGGGCCGATCAGCGTGGCCCGATCGATGAAGTCCTCGGGCAGCGCGGCGGCGGCCTCCTCCTTCTTGCCGTCGAGGTACAGGTCCTGCACGAGTTTCGCCTCGTCGGCGTAGCCCTGGCGGGCGAAGACGGTGTTGTAGAAGTTGCGGCCGCGCGCGCCCATCCCGCCGATGTAGAGCGCGTACATGGCGCGCGCGAGCTGGCGGGCCGGCTCGAACATCTCCTCGTCGAGCGCGAGGATGCCGCCGCCGGTGATCTGCAGCGGGCCCAGCTCGGGGGAACGCTTCGCGAACCCGGCGTCGAGCGCGGGCCCGAAGACCGCGCGCATGTTCTCCGGCATGAGCACGTGCGGCAGCCAGCCGTCTGCCAGCTCGGCCGTCATCTCGACGTTCTTGACGCCCAGCGACGCCACCCAGATCGGGATGTCGGCCCGGCGGGGGTGGTTGATCAGCTTGAGCGGCTTGCCGAGCCCGGTGCCCCGGCCCTCCGGCACCGGAATCGGGTAGATGCCCTCGTTGGTGACCCGCTCCCGGCGCCAGACTTTGCGGCAGATCTGGATGATCTCGCGCGTCCTGGCGATCGGCTTGTCGTACGGGACGCCGTGGAAGCCCTCGATGACCTGCGGTCCGGATGCGCCGAGCCCGAGGATCGCGCGCCCGCCCGACAGCGCGTCGAGGCCGGCGGCCGTCATCGCGGTGAGGGTGGGGGTGCGGGTGTAGATCGGCAGGATCCCGGAACCGATCTGCACCCGCTCGGTGCGCGCGGCCAGGTAGCCCATCAGCGAGACCGCGTCGAAGCTGTACGCCTCCGCGACCCAGACGACGTCGAGCCCGGCCGCTTCCATGGCGACCACCTGCTCCGCGTTCTGGACGGGGTCGTCGCCGTACTGGAGCTGAGTCGACAGCAGCATGGGCTGGGTCTAACGCAGGGTTACTCGCGAGTCAAGTTCTCGTGGAGTTGTGCACAAGGAACCTTGCTCATGAGTTCTTGTTAAAGACTTCTTGCGCAACGCTCGCTGTCGGCCGCGAACGCTGAAATCTGTCGCTAGTCTTTCGCTGAGTTCACCGCAGGCTTCCGCTGTGAGACGGCCGGTGTGGGTCGGCGTGAATGTGTGTGCGCATCCCGTGCGGGTCGAACAGGATGAGTAGCTCGACCACGCCGCCGTCGGCGCTGCCCAGCCAATGTGGCAAGGACGTGTCGAATTCGGCTGCCTCGCCGGGCGGCAGTGTCAGGTCGCGGTCGCCGAGGGCCAGCCGCAGGTGTCCGTTGAGCACGTACAGCCATTCGAAGCCGTCGTGGGTCTGTGGGGTCGGTTCGAGCGGTTCCGGCTGGGCGGGGATGATCATTTTGAACGCCTGTACCCCGCCTGGCCGCCGGGAAAGCGGCACGAAGGTCATCCCGAACCTCTGGATCGGCGTGAGGTGGATGCGGGGGTCGCCGGTGCGCGGGGCGCCGACGAGGTCGTCCAACGGAATGTTGTAGATGCGCGCCAACGGCAGCAGCAGCTCCAGGGGTCGCGCGGCGCTGCCCGCTCTCCAGCCGGGACAGGGTGCTCTCCGACACGCCGGTCGTCGTTGCGAGGTCGCGAGGGTGATGCCGCGGTGTCGGCGCAGCGCGCGAAGCCGCGGCCTACCGCGTCGAGCACGTCGTCCGTTTCGCGGTCCACGGGGCCAGACTGCGCCGTGGTCGTGGAACCAGGATCCCGACGTCCGGTACCCGCGCCCGCGGGGAGGTCGCCGCGGGCATCGATCTGGACTCGGCGACATGGACGGTCGAGCGGGCCGACACACCCCGCAGGATCGCGACCGGACCGGGCGGGCGCACCGCCGAGGTGATCGACCATGTCCTGGTCGTCCGCCGCACCGTCTGACCCGTCCGTCAGAAGCCACCGGACGCTGGAAGGACCCCGCCGTGCCCACTACCGCGCGCCGCAACCGCCGCCGTGATACCCCACCGACCCGGACCGGAAGCAGCGAGACCGAGGTCCTGCGCGGATTCCTTGACTACCTCCGCACTTCGATCGCCGCGAAGGTCGACGGCGCACGCGAATCGCAGGCCCGGACGGCCGCGGTGCCGTCGGGCACGAACCTGCTCGGTCTGCTCAACCACCTGACCTTCGTCGAGCGCTCGATCTTCCTCGGTGACGATGTCACCGACTGGCAGGCGACGTTCCGGGCCGCACCGGCGGACGGCATCGCCGCCGTTGTGGCCCGCTATCGGGAGACGGTCGAGCGCGCGAACGACGTGCTCGACGGCTGCGTCGATCTCGCCGGCCCAGTCCCTCGACCGCGGCCGGGGCGTCCCGCTCCCAGCGTCCGCTGGGCACTCACCCACACGATCGAGACCGGCAGGCACGCGGGCCACGCCGACATCCTCCGCGAGTTGATCGACGGCGAGACCGGGCGTTGACTCCACCACCGACTGCGGCAGCCCCACACCGGCCGGACCGCTCACGCACCAGTTGCCACACCGACGCACCGGCCACAACCGATGCGCGGGAACGCGAGCTGGTGCGTGAGCGCCGCTTAAGCTCCGCGCCCGTGAGGTTCTGCGTCGTCCCAGCCGCGTACGTGCTCCTGCTCCGCACCGTCGACCGGGGTGACGAGGTGCTCCTGCAATTGCGCCAGGGCACCGGCTACCGCGACGGGTACTGGGCCGTGGCGGCCGCCGGGCACGTCGAGGCCGACGAGTCGGTGCACGCGGCCGCGTGCCGGGAGGCCGCGGAGGAGATCGGCGTGGAGATCACCCCGGCCGACCTGGAGCCGCTCACCGTGATGCACCGGACGCACGGCAACCACCAGCCGATCGACGAGCGGGTGGACTTCTTCTTCGGCTGCCGGAGCTGGTCGGGCGAGCCCAGGTTGATGGAGGCGGCCAAGGCGGCAGACGTGCGGTGGTTCCCGCTGCACGACCTGCCCGACCCCATGGTGCCGCACGAGAACTACGTGATGGACGGCGTGCGTACCGGCACCCTGCCGCCCATCACGGCGTGGGGCTTCTGACTTCTGGGTCCCGTCACACCACGCGGCGTTCCTTGCCCTCCCAGTACGGGGCGCGCAGCTGCTTCTTGAGCACCTTGCCCGTGAGGTTGCGCGGCAGCTCGTCGAGCACGTCCACGGACTTGGGGCACTTGAACGCGGCCAGGTGCTCGCGGCAGTACGCGATCAGCGCGTCGGCGTCGACCGTCGCCCCGTCGGCGGGCACCACGATCGCCTTCGGCACCTCGCCCCAGCGCTCGTCCGGCACGCCGATCACGGCGACGTCGACGATGCTCGGGTGCTCTGCGAGCACGCGCTCGATCTCGGCCGGATAGATGTTCTCGCCGCCGCTGATGACCATGTCCTTGATGCGGTCGGTGATGTAGACGTACCCGTCGGCGTCCATGTGCGCGCCGTCGCCGCTGCGCAGCCAGCCGTCCGGGGTGATGGCCGCGGCCGTGGCGTCGGGTTTGCCCCAGTACCCGCCCATGAGCTGTTCGCCGCGCACCCAGATCTCGCCGGGTTCGCCCGTGGGCACGGGTGCCCCGGTGGCGGGGTCGCGGATCTCGATCTCGACGCCGTGGATCGGCGTGCCCGCCGAGACGAGCCGGTGCGCGACGGCCGGGTCGTCGTGGTCGGCGGGGCCGAGCGCGGTGACCATGCCGGACGCCTCAGTCATGCCGTACACCTGGTGCATCACGCCGGGGAAGAGCTTCAGGCAGGCGCGCATCACGGGTAGCGGCATGGGTGAGGCGCCGTAGGACAGGGCCTGCAGCGAGGAGAAGTCGCGCTCGGCCACGCCCGGCACCTGCGTGATCGCCGCCAGGAGCGCCGGCACGAGGAAAGTGTGGGTGATCCGCTGCGACTCGAGCCCCTCGGCGATCGCCGCGGGGTCGGGCATCCGCAGCATGAAGATGTGGGCGCCGTAGCTGATCGCGAGCAGGGCGTAGCTCGTGCCGCCGACGTGGAACAGCGGCATCGCGACCTGCACGCGCGAATCGCCGTCGAGGTGGAAGTCGACGGCGACGTTGGCGGAGTGCGCCAGCATGCTGCGGTGGGTGAGCATCGCGCCCTTGGGGAAGCCGGTGGTGCCCGACGTGTAGAGCTGCACGAAGGAGTCGTCGGGGGCGGCGGGGTGGACCTCGGGGTCGGGCTCGTGTGCCGCCAGCCAGGCCTCGTACTCGTCGGCCTCTCCGCCGACGTGGATCACCTGCTCGACCGACGGCAGCTTCTCGCGCACCTGCGCGACGGCCGCGGCGAACTCCGGACCGACGAACAGCACGCGGGCCTTGGCGTCGTTGACGACGTAGACGATCTCCGGAGGGGCCAGCCGGAAGTTGACCACGGCATTGGCTGTGCCCACCTGCGCGCAGGCGAGCGTGAGCTCCAAACAGGACGGGTGGTTGAGGTCGAGCACGGCGACGCGGTCGCCCGGGACGAGCCCGGCCGCTCGTTGAGCGGCGGCGTTCTGCCGCACCCGGCGGGCCAGCTCCGACCACGAGCGGGTGGTGCCCGCGTAGGTGAGCGCGGGCGCGTCGGGGTGCTCGTGCTCCCAGCGGGTCAGAATCGCGGTGAAGTCGGCGAGCTGGCTGGGCATCTGGCCTCCCGGCGATCCAGTCAATTGTGTCCCGGAGCACACCCGGGCGATCGAATACTAACGATCGATGACGAGCCGGAGAACCTCTTCGATCAATCGGCTACGGTGATCCCCCCGGTCGGCCGCCGGTGGCCCGGGCTGGCTACGGTGGCGGCCCCCCGATCTTCCCGTGCCGCAACGGCATCGCCGACCGCCGGAGTCCCCCATGAGCTCATCCCTGCAGGTTCCCCGGATGCGCGCGGCCGCGCGGCGCGTGAAGGCCGGTGGCGAGCGGTTCCTCGGTGGAGTGCTCCCGGGAGCGTCGGCGCGCAGGCTTCAGATCCGCGCCTTCGCCGACGACTGGGCCGCGGCCAATCTGGACGCGAAGCAGGCCACCGGTCCGCTGTGGATCGTCCTCGGCGACTCCGCGAGCCAGGGCATCGGCGCCACCACCCGCGACGTCGGCTACGTCGGGGTCGTGCACGAGATGCTGCGCCGCCGCGAGGCGTGGCGCGTCATCAACCTCTCCCGGGCCGGGGCGGGCATCTCCGACGTGCTCGCCCGCCAGCTTCCCGAGCTGGCCGCGCTCACCGAGGAGGAGCCCGCCGCGCTCGTCAGCTGCCTGGTCGGGGTCGAGGACATCGCCCGTCGCACCCCGGGACTGGACATCGCGCTACGGCAGCTGATGGCCGCGCTGCCGTCCGGCGCTGTCGTGGGCACGCTCGCCCGCGGCGCCAAGACCGGCCCGGCCGCCGCGCTCGACGCCGTGGTGCGCGAGGAGGCCGCCCGGCACCGGATGCGCATCGCCGAGCTGCCGCCCCGCTTCGGGCCGGGGGGCCGCGGCCGCGGCGCCGCCGTGCTCAACGACGTCGAGCATGCGGCGTGGGCGAAGGCCGTGATCGCGGCGATCGACGGGCCGCCCGCGGAGATCGCGCCGTCGACGGACCCGGAGCTGCCGATCGTCCCGCCCGTCGCTGCCGCTGCCCCGGCGGAGAAGGCTGGGTCGGCCGAGAAGGCTGAGCCGGCGGTCGAGGCTGAGCGGGCAGGGAAGGCCGAGCCCGCCGAGAAGGCTGAGCCCGCCGAGAAGGCCGAGCCCGCCGAGAAGACCGAGCCCGGAGAGACGACCGAGCCCGCCGAGAAGACCGAGCCCGCCGAGACCGAGGAGGCCGCCCCCGCGGCCGCGGTCGAGACGGCCGAGGACCGACACTAGGACCTGTGAACGACCCATGGGCGACGGCAGCCGGCGGGGTGAATGAGCCCAACGGCCGCGTCACCGTCAGCGAGCTGAGCAAGAGCTTCGGGCCGGTCAACGCGGTCGACGGGCTGACGTTCACCGTCGAGCCCGGGGCGGTCACCGGGTTCCTCGGGCCGAACGGGTCCGGCAAGACCACGACCCTGCGGATGGTGCTCGGGCTCGTCACACCCACCGCGGGTGAGGCGAGGATCAACGGGATGCCGTTCGCCGAGCTGGCGAACCCGGCGCGGGTGGTGGGGGCGGTGCTGGAGGCCCAGGGCTTCCACCCGGCCCGCACGGCGCGCAAGCACCTGCTGGCGTGCGCGGCGGCGATCGGCGTGCCGGACGCGTCGGCCGACCACGTGCTCGGCACGGTAGGGCTCCTCGACGCGGGCGACCGCAAGGTCGGCGGGTACTCACTCGGCATGCGGCAGCGACTCGCGCTGGCGGTGGCGCTGCTGGGCGACCCGCAGGTACTCGTCCTCGACGAGCCAGGCAACGGCCTCGACCCGGAGGGCATCGCCTGGATGCGGGCGTTCCTGCGCGGCTTCGCCCGGCAGGGCCGCAGTGTGCTCGTCTCGAGCCACCTGCTCGCGGAGGTGGAGCAGACGGCCGACCACCTGGTGGTGATCAGCCGGGGGCGGTGTGTCTTCCAGGGGTCGCTCGCGCAGTTGCAGAGCTCGCGGCGGGCGCGGGTTCTGGTGCGCTGCGCGGCCCCGGATCGGCTGGCCGACGCGCTGGCGCGCACCGGCGTCCTGGAGATCGACACTCTGCCGGAGGGCTGGCTCGGCATCGCGGGAGCCGACCCCGTGCACGTCGGCGACGTCGCGCTCGGCGCCGGGGTGGCGATCTACGGGATGGTGCACGAGAAGATCGACCTGGAGCAGCTCTTCTTCCAGCTCACCGCCCAGCCGTGGGAGGTGGCGCACCGGTGATGGGGCTGCTGCGCGCCGAGCTGCGCAAGACCACGTCGACCCGGCTCTGGTGGGGCCTGTTCATCCCCGCGGGGCTGCTGTCGGTGCTGATCAACGTGTTCGGCGGGCTGTTCACCGCGGCGATCCCCGCCGAGGATGGCAGGCTCCCGTTGCTGATCGGCTCGCTGGCGTACGCGCTCGGGCTGACCACCGTGTTCTCGATGGTGCAGGGGATCGTGAGCGCCGCTTCGGAGTTCCGGCACCGGACGATCACCACGACGTACGTGACGTCGGCGCGGCGCTCGCTGGTGCTGCTCGCGAAGATGGCGACGTCGGCCGTCGTGGGGATGGTCTACGCCCTGGCCACCGTGGTGCTCGGCGTGCTGGCCGGGCTGGTGGGCGAGGCGGGCTCCGCGTTCCCGACGACGGGCGCGCTGCTGGCCGTCACGCTGATCGGGATGGCCGTCTCCGCCCTCTGGGGCGCCCTCGGCGCCGCGCTCGGCACCGCGGTGAGCAACCAGGTGAGCGCGCTGGTCGGCGCGCTGGTGTACGTGCTCCTCGGGGAGCTGCTCATCTCGACGCTGCTGCGCAACGCGGACTCACTGGACGTGCGGCGCCTCTCGGCGTACCTCCCGGGCAACGCGGGCGACGTCGCGATCTACGACATCCCGGCGCGGGTGCTGGCCGGCCCCGACATCGGCACGGTCGTCGTCGAGACGCTGGCGAACGTCACGGCCCCACCGCCGTGGTGGGGCGCGCTGCTGGTGCTCACGGCGTGGACGGCGGCGGTGGCGGCGACGGCATGGGTGGTGGCAGACCGCCGCGACGTGACGTAGGGCTCCTGAACCGGCGGGTGGGTGTCGGAGGATCGGCATACGGTGTATGCCGTGCCCGACTCCCCTTCCCCCGGTTGGATCCGCCGGCTCGTCCACGCCTGCATGCGCCACCGCTGGGTGGCCGTCGGGGCGCTGGCGGCGTCGGTGTTCGGGGTCAGCCTGGAGGCGATCGGGCCGCTGCTCACCCGCGTGGCCGTCGACGACGCGGTCGCCGGGTCCACGGCCGTGCTCGGGGCGATCGTCATCGCCGTCGTCGGGCTCGCGCTGGTGCGCTTCGGCGCGGCGTTCGGGCGGCGCTACCTCGCGGGCCGGCTGGCCCTCGACGTCCAGCACGACCTGCGGCAGCAGGTGTTCGCCGCCGTCCAGCGCCTCGACGGCCAGCGCCAGGACGCCCTGCGCACCGGGCAGGTCGTCTCGCGGGCCATCACCGACCTGCAGCTCGTGCAGCAGCTGCTCTCGATGGCGCCGCTGACGCTCGGCGCCGTCGTGCTGGTGGTCGTCTCCGTCGGGGCGATGCTGTGGCTCTCGCCGCTGCTCACGGTGGTTGCGCTGGTGATGCTGCCGGCGGCGGGCTGGATCACGCTGCGCACGAGGGGCACACTCTTCCCGGCCACCTGGTCGGCGCAGCAGCGGGCGGCCGACATCGCGCAGCAGGTCGAGGAGACCGTCACGGGCGTCCGGGTCGTGAAGGGGTTCGGCCAGGAGGCCCGCGAGACGGCCACGCTGGAGCGCGGCGCCGCGCGGCTGTTCGCGGAGCGGATGCGGGCGGCGCGGCTCACCGCCCGCCTCAACCCCACGCTGCTGGCGCTGCCCACGCTCGGCCAGGTCGGCGTGATCGGCTTCGGCGGCTGGCTCGCCCTCACCGGCTCGATCAGCCTCGGCACGTTCCTCGCGTTCACCACCTACGTCGCTCAGCTCGTGGGGCCCGCCCGGCTGCTCGGATCGCTGGTGGTGAGCGCGCAGCTGGCCAGGGCGGGCGTCGAGCGGGTGCACGACCTGATCGACTCCCAGCCGGATGTCGTCGACCCCGCCGAACCGAGCACGCTCCCGCAGGGGCCGCTCTCGATCGAGCTGAACCAGGTCACGTTCGGCTACTCGCGCCGGGAGCCGGTGCTCGACGGCGTCTCGCTGCGCATCGAGCCGGGGGAGACGCTCGCGCTGGTCGGCACGGCGGGGTCCGGCAAGTCCACGGTGGCGCTGCTGCTCCCACGCTTCTACGACCCGCAGGACGGCGAGCTGCGCCTCGGCGGGGTGCCGCTGCCCCAGCTCCGGCTCGCCGACCTGCGCAGGGAGCTGGGGGTGGTGTTCGAGGAGGCGTTCCTGTTCTCCGACACCATCCGCGCCAACATCGCCTACGGCCGCCCCGGCGCGAGCGACGAGGACGTGCGGGCGGCGGCGCGGGCGGCGCAGGTCGACGCGTTCGTCGAGATCCTCCCCGACGGCTACGACACGGTCGTCGGTGAGCGCGGGCTGACGCTGTCGGGTGGCCAGCGCCAGCGGGTCGCCCTCGCGCGGGCGGTGCTCACCGACCCGCGGGTGCTCGTGCTCGACGACGCCACCTCCGCGGTCGACAACACCACCGAGGCGGCGATCCACCAGACGCTGCGCGAGCTCACGGCGGGCCGCACCACGCTCCTGATCGCGCACCGCCGCTCCACACTCGCGCTGGCCGACCGCATCGCCGTGCTCGACGCCGGACAGGTGGTCGACGTCGGCACCGAGGCGGAGCTGACGGCCCGCTCGCCGCTGTTCCGGGAGCTACTGGCTGTCGGCGACGGTCCGCTGCGGACCCCGCTGCCCCTGGTGGGGAGCGGGGCCACGCCGGAGCTGTGGCAGGAACCCGACGAGGTGTCCGTGGAAGCGGCCCCGGGGTCCGCGGCGCGGGCGGCGGCCGGGGCGGCGATCGGTCGAGGTGGGCCGGGATCGATGGCGGGCGCGATGGCCCCGACCCCGGAGTTGCTCGCCGCCGTGGAGGCGCTCCCGCCGGCCACGGAACAGCCTCGCCTTGGCGGAGAGGACCCCACGGCCCCCGATCCCGGCTTCCGCCTCGCCCGCCTGCTGCGGCCGGTGCGCGCGCTGCTGGCGCTGGGCATCGTGCTCGTGGCGCTCGACGCGCTCGGCACCCTCGCCTTCCCGAGCGTCGTGCGGATGGCAGTCGACGGGGGCATCACCGCCGGGATGTCCGAGGTGCTGCTCACGGCAGCGCTGCTCGGCCTGGGGCTGGTGGCGGTGGGCTGGTTCGTCGTGGCCGCGCAGACCGTCGTCACGGCGCGGGGCGGCGAGAGCCTGCTCTACCTGCTGCGGGTGCGCAGCTACGCCCATCTCCAGCGGCTGGGGCTCGACTACTACGAGCGCGAGCTGTCCGGCCGGATCATGACCCGGATGACCACCGACGTCGACGCGCTCTCGACGTTCCTGCAGACGGGGCTCGCGCAGGCCGTGGTCAGCCTGCTGACGATCGTCGGGGTTGCGGTGGCGCTGCTCGTCACCGACGCGGCGCTGGCGCTGGTGGCGCTCGCCGTGCTGCCGGTGCTGGTGGCGGCCACGGTGATCTTCCGGCGCGTCTCGTCCGTCGCGTACGCGGAGGCACGGGAGCGGGTCAGCGTCGTCAACGCCGACCTGCAGGAGAACGTCACCGGCGTCCGCGTCGCGCAGGTGTACGTGCGCGAGCAGCACAGCGCCAGCGCGTTCGGCGAGCGGAGCCTCGCCTACCGCATGTCGCGGCTGCGCGCGCAACGCTACATCGCCACCTACTTCCCGTTCGTCGCGCTGCTGTCGGACGTCGCGCAGGCCGCGGTGCTCGGCGTCGGGGCGGCGCGGGTCGCAGCAGGCGACCTCACGCCCGGTGTGCTCACGGCGTTCCTGCTGTACCTGGGCCTGTTCTTCTTGCCGGTGCAGCAGCTCTCGCAGGTCTTCGACGGCTACCAGCAGGCGAGGGTGGGCCTGAGCCGCATCTCCGACCTGCTGCGCACTCCGACCTCCGTGCCGCCGGAGCCGCTCGGCGAGCCGGTGCACGTCCCGGCGCGGCTGCGCGGGGAGGTGGAGCTGCGCGACGTCGGGTTCAGCTACGACGGCGCCGCCGGCCCGGCGCTGGAGCACGTGTCGCTGCGGGTGGCGCCTGGCGAGACCGTCGCGTTCGTCGGTGCCACGGGCGCGGGCAAGTCCACCATGGTCAAGCTGCTCGCGAGGTTCTACGACGCCGGGTCGGGCACGGTGCTCGTCGACGGCGTGGACGTCCGGCGCTTCCCGCTCGCCGAGTACCGCCGCAGGCTCGGGATCGTGCCGCAGGAGCCGCACCTGTTCACCGGCGACGTCGCCGCCAACATCGCCTACGCGCGGCCGGGAGCCACCCCTGCTGAGATCGAGGCGGCCGCGCGGGCCGTCGGGGCGCTGGACCTGGTGCGCGGGCTGCCGGGCGGCTTCCGCCACCCGGTCGGCGAGCGGGGGCAGGGGCTCTCGGCCGGGCAGCGGCAGCTCGTGGCGCTTGCCCGCGCCGAGCTGGCCGACCCCGACATCCTCCTGTTCGACGAGGCCACGGCCGCGCTCGACCCGGCCACGGAGGCCGCCGTGCTCGCCGCGGGCGACCGGGTCACCTCGCGACGCACGGCGTTCGTCGTGGCCCACCGGCTCGCCACGGCGGCGCGGGCCGACCGCATCGTCGTGCTCGACGGCGGCCGGATCGTCGAGGTCGGCCCGCACGAGGAGCTGCTCGCCGCGGGCGGGCAGTACGCGCGGCTGTGGCAGGCGGGGGAGCTCGAACCGGCGGCCTAGGAGCACCCTCCAAGCCGCACGAAACGCAGCGGTAACGGGCCGTTCCTACCGTTCGCGTCATGGGAGGCCAGCGATGACGAGACGCCGCAGCACCCTCGGCGGCCACACCTACGAGTTCGCGGACCTGAAGGCACTTCTGGCGGCTGCCACCCCGCAGCGGTCGGGGGACGTGCTGGCCGGGGTGGCGGCGGCGTCGGAGCAGGAGCGGGTGGCGGCGCAGATGGTGCTGGCCGGCCTGCCGCTCGCCACCTTTCTGGAGGAGCAGGTCGTCCCGTACGACGACGACGAAGTCACGCGCCTGATCGTCGACTCGCACGACGCCGGTGCGTTCGCGCCGGTCGCGGCGATGACCGTCGGCGAGTTCCGCGACCACATCCTGCGTCCCGGCACCGACACCACAGTGCTCGCGCCCGGGCTCACGCCGGAGATGGTCGCGGCGGTGTCGAAGCTGATGCGCGTGCAGGACCTGATCGCGGTGGCGCGGCGCACCCCGGTGGTCACGGCGTTCCGGTCGACGCTCGGGCGGCCGGGCACGATGGCCACGCGGCTGCAGCCCAACCACCCCACCGACGACCCCGCCGGCATCACGGCCTCGATCGTCGACGGGCTGCTGCTGGGCTGCGGCGACGCCGTGATCGGGATCAACCCGGCCACCGACAGCCCCGCACGCACGACCGAGCTGTTGCAGCTCGTCGACGACGTGCGAGCCCGCTACGACATCCCGACGCAGAGCTGCGTGCTCGCGCACGTCACGACGTCGATCGAGATCATGGAGCGGGGTGCGCCGGTCGACCTGGTCTTCCAGTCGATCGCCGGCACCGAGGCCGCGAACGCGGGGTTCGGGGTCACGCTGGCGCTGCTGCGGGAGGCCCACGAGGCCGCGCTGGCGCTGGACCGCGGCACCGTCGGCACGAACTGCACCTACTTCGAGACCGGGCAGGGTGCCGCGCTGTCGGCCGACGCCCACCACGGGGTGGACCAGCAGACCCTCGAGGCCCGGGCCTACGCCGTGGCCAGGGCGTTCGACCCGCTGCTGGTCAACACCGTGGTGGGGTTCATCGGGCCGGAGTACTTGTACGACGGCAAGCAGATCACCCGGGCGGGCCTGGAGGACCACTTCTGCGGGAAGCTGCTCGGCGTGCCGATGGGCGTGGACGTCTGCTACACGAACCACGCCGAGGCCGACGCGGACGACACCGACACGCTGCTCACCCTGCTCGGCGTGGCGGGCTGCTCGTTCGTGATCTGCGTGCCCGGCGGCGACGACGTGATGCTGCACTACCAGTCCCTGTCCTTCCACGACGCGCTCTACGCCCGCCAGGTGCTCGGGCTGACCCCCGCCCCGGAGTTCGCCGACTGGTTGACCCGCATGGAGCTGATGAGCGGCGACGGCCGGATCCGGGAGCTGGGCACCGATTCGGCAGCGCTGCGGGCGCTCACGGCGGGCGTCCGGTGAACGAGCTTGCGCGCGAATCATCGACACAGCGCCTGCGCCCAGCGCGTGAGTTTGCGAGCGCGCCATCATGACTGCGCCCGGCGAAGCCGACCGAGGGCAGCGAGGGAGTGCGATGAGCGGCGACCCGCTCGCCGCGCTCCGGGCGGCCACGCGCGCCCGTGTTGCGCTCGGCCGCGCCGGTGACGCGCTGCCCACCGCCGATCTGCTGGAGCTGCGTGCCGCGCACGCCGCCGCCCGCGACGCCGTGCACCTCCCTCTCGACGTCGACGCCGTCACCGCCCAGGCGCGTGAGCTGGGCGTCGAGGTGCTGCACGCGACGAGCCTGGCCCGCGACCGCGCGGAGTACCTGACCCGACCCGACCTGGGCAGGCGCCTCGCTGACGACGACCTCCCCGCGGGTGCGTACGACGTCGTGCTCGTGCTGGCCGACGGCCTCTCGCCACTCGCGCTGCAGACCCACGGCGTGCCGATGCTGCGCGAGGTGCTCGCCCGCCTCGACGGGTGGCGGGTGGCACCTGTCGTCGTCGCCACCCAGGCCAGGGTGGCGCTGGGCGACGAGATCACGGCCGCGGTCGGCGCGCGGAGCGTGGTCGTGCTGGTGGGGGAACGGCCGGGCATGAGCTCGACCGACTCACTGGGCATCTACTTCACGTTCGACGCGCGGCGGGGGCGGCGGGACTCGGAGCGCAACTGCCTGTCCAACATTCGCCCGCCGCACGGCACCGGGTACGCGGCAGCGGCCACGACGCTGGTGATGCTCATGGCGGAGGCGCGGCGGCTCGGGCTCTCCGGCGTCGCGCTGAAAGCCGACCCGGCGCTCCCCGCTAATGTCGAGGTGTGAACGAGCCCCGGCCCGCGATCGGATGACGGATCAGCACGTCGCCGCCGCACCTTCTGCGATAGCAGCGCCCGCTCGTGGGCTGGGGTTCTTCGGCTGGCTCTCGCCGGTACTCGCGGTCGCGGCCGTCGCGCTGCTGCCGCTGGCCGCGGCCACCACGAACCTGGCGGCACTGGACGGCTGGGGGCTCGCGCGGGTGCTTGGGCCGGCGGCCTGGGCGTCGCTGCTGTGCGCCGTCGGCGCCTGTGTCGTCGAGCTGTGGTCGCCGCGCCCGCGCGTCCCGATGCTCGGCGGGGCAACCGCGGTGCTGATCCTGTGCTCGTTCGGGATGCCGTCCGTCGTGGAGCCCGCCGCCCGCTTCACCACGGCGTGGCTGATCGCCGGGTTCGTCGACGCTGTCTCGGTCACCGGCGGCCATCCACCGACGGATGTCGACGCACGGTTCTCCTGGCCTGCGTTCTTCGCGCAGTGGGCGTTCTTCCGCGACGCAAGCGGCGCGACGCAGCTCGACGATGTGCTGCGGTGGTTCCCGCCGGTGATCGTCGGAGTGTGGGCGATCGGGGTGTACGCGCTGGCGCAGTCGATGCTCGGGGGCACCCGCGCTCCCTGGGTCGCCGCGTGGCTGTTCCTGGGCCTGAACTGGATCGAGCAGGACTACTTCTCCCCGCAGGCGATCGGCATCGTGCTGATGCTGACGGTGCTGTCACAGGTGCTGGGGCCGCTCGCCACCCGCCGCGTCGACCTGGCCGCTGTGCCGGGCTGGCCCGCCCGGCCCCCGGACACGCGGCAACTGCCGTTGTGGCGAAGATGGGTGGTGGCGGCGATGACGCCACCGAACCGGCCGGACCTGCCGCCCCGGCAGTTGCTGCTGATCTACTTCTGCGCCTCGCTGTGCGTGATCGCGGTTGCGCCAGAGCACCAGCTGACCCCGTTCGCGATCATCGGCCAGCTCGTGGTGCTGGCCCTCGTCGGCCGGTTCCGCGGTCGCGGGTTGGTGCTCGTCGCAGTCCTGGCCGTCACCGTGTACTTCGTCATCGGTGCGCGCGAGGTCTGGATGACCCAACTCAGCCTCGTCACCGGCAGCGACGACACCGGCGGCGCCTTCGAGCAGAACGTCATCAGCCGCATCGAGGGCGACTTCGGCCAGGTCGCGGTCAAGGTGCTCCGAGTCGTCGTCCCCTCGCTCACCTGGCTGCTCGCGATCGCCGGGGCGTGGGTGTACTGGCGGCGCAAGCGTGACCTCGTGCCGATCGCGCTCGCCGCCGTGCCCATGGCGTTTGCGGCGACACCGCAGAGCTACGGCGGTGAGCTGTTCCTGCGCATCGTCCTGTACGGGTTGCCGATCCTCGCGATCCTCGGCGTCGACGCCCTCCGCGCGCTGGTGCGCTGGCGGCCCCGGATGAAGTACCTGCTCGCGGCGGGGATGGCCCTGCTGTTCGGCTCGATCGTCCTGATCCGCGGCGGCAACGACGCCTATATGATCGTCTACCCGGACGAGGTGGCCATGGTGCGCCAGGTCTACGCCACCGCCCCACCCGGGCTGGAGGTCGTGCCGCTGATCAACGTCGGTCCTTACGGCGTCGAGGGCATCACCAGCCACAACCGTCGCTCCTCGATCCCGGGCTGCAGGCAGCTCGCGGACGACCCGATCCGCTGCATCTACGCCGAGGATCCCGACGTCCTGCTCTCGTTCGACGCCGTGGAGGCGCAGGGCCGGTACCTCGACCTGAGGCCGCCGGGCTGGTCACTGCAGGTGGTGCAGCAGCTGGTGGCGTCCGGGCGGTACGAGATCACCTACCAGAACGGCTACGACGTGGTGCTCCGCAGGACCACCGGAAGCCCGTAGTCCGGTCTGTTTCTGCCCGATATCGGGCAGGAAATTTGAAACTCACGGCCCGGCGGGGGCACTATCTCGTCTCGTGCCCGCAGGCCCCTACGACGACCTCGTCGCGCATCTCGTCCGCAGCACCCCACTCAATGCGGGTGAAGCGGCCCGCGTGGTCGCGGAGGTCGTGGGCTACTTCTCCGAGGACCTCCCGGCGTTCGTCCGGCGAAGGCACGCGGAGCTGAAACGTCGCGGGCTCAGGAACGAGCAGATATTCGCGGCGCTGAGCGCAGAGCTGGCGACGCGGCGGGTCGCCCCGCCGGCGTTGTCGGAGCGCCAGTTGCGGCGGATGGTCTACGGCTGAGAGGAACGCTTGTGTGCGGCATCGTCGGATACGTGGGGCCCCAGGACGCCGCCCCGATCCTGCTCGAGGGACTGGGACGGCTGGAGTACCGCGGCTACGACAGCGCCGGGCTGGCGGTGAGCACCAAGGCCGGGCTGAAGGTGCGCAAGGTCAGCGGCCGGGTCGCGGAGCTGGCAGCTGACCTGCCCGCCCGGTTCAAGGGCTCGCCCGGGATCGGGCACACCCGCTGGGCCACCCACGGTGAGCCCAACGAGACCAACGCGCACCCGCACGTCGACGCCGCCGGCCGGATCGCCGTGGTGCACAACGGCATCATCGAGAACGCCGACGAGCTGCGCGCCAAGCTCAGCGCGGACGGCGTCGAGTTCGTCTCGCAGACCGACACCGAGGTCGTCGCGCACCTGGTCGCGGCGGCGTTCACGGCCGGTGCGGGCGACCTCGAGCAGGCGGTGCGGCAGGCGCTGCGTCAGGTCGTGGGCGCGTACGGGCTCGCCGTGCTCGACGCCGAGCACCCCGACCGGATCGTCGTCGCCCGCAATGGCAGCCCGGTGCTGCTGGGTGTCGGCGAGCGGGAGATGTTCGTGGCGTCCGACGTCGCGGCGCTGATCGGCTACACCCGCCAGGTCGTCTACCTCGACGACGGCGAGCTCGCGACGATCACCGCCGGCGGCTACCGCACCTACACCCTCGACGACCGCTCCACGGCCAAGAGCCCGTCCACCATCGACTGGGACGTCGTCGGGGCGGAGATCGGCGACCACGCGCATTACCTGATCAAGGAGATCCAGGAGCAGCCGCGCACCATCGAGCGCGCGCTCATGGGGCGCATCGACGAGCGGTTCGACACCGCGCACCTCGGCGGGCTCAACCTGACCGTGCGCGAGGCCCGTGAGATCAAACGCGTGAAGATCCTCGGGTGTGGCTCCGCCTGCTACGCCGGTGAGCTGGGCGCGCAGCTGATCGAGGACCTCGCGCGCGTCCCCGCGTCCGCCGAGGCCGCCTCGGAGTTCCGCTACCGCAACCCGGTGGTCGAGCCGGACACGCTGTACGTCGCGGTCAGTCAGTCCGGCGAGACCATCGACACGCTCGCCGCGGTGCAGGAGCTGCAGCGTAAGGGCGGCCGCGTGATCGGCATCGTCAACGTGGTGGGCTCGACGATCGCGCGCCAGGTGGACGGCGGGATCTACCTGCACGCCGGCCCCGAGATGTCGGTGGCGGCCACCAAGTCGTTCACCTCGACCGTCGCGGCGTTCGCGCTGCTGGCCCTGCACCTGGGCCGGATCAGGGACCTCTCGCCCGCACAGGGCCGGCGCATCATCGCCGGCCTCAACGCCCTGCCCGGCCAGATCACCGAGATCCTCGGCCAGTCGGACGCGATCGCCGAGGTCGCGAAGGGGATCGCGGGCAGCCACAGCGTGATGTTCGTCGGCCGCCGCCGGGGCTGGCCAGTGGCGCGGGAGGGCGCGCAGAAGCTCAAGGAGATCTCCTACGTGCACGCCGAGGCCTATCCGTCGGCCGAGCTCAAGCACGGCCCGCTGGCGCTGATCAGCCCGGAGATGCCGACGGTCGCGATCGTCCCCGACGACGACCTGCTCGACAAGAACACCTCGACGCTCTCGGAGATCAAGGCCCGCAAGGGCCCGGTGGTCGCGGTGGCGCACCGGGAGCTGCCCGCCGACCTCGCCGACCGGACGATCGTGATCCCGCAGAGCGAGCCGGAGCTGGACCCGATCCTGATGTCGATCCCGCTGCAGATCCTGGCCTACCACGCCGCGGTGGCCCTGAACCGCGACGTCGACAAGCCCCGCAACCTGGCGAAGAGCGTGACGGTGGAATAACGAGCGCAGCAACTCACACGCACGAATGCAGCGACTCGCGGGGAGGGGGGCAAAGCTCTCCCGCGCGAGTCGCTGGAAAAGTGCGAGCGAGTCGCGGGATCGGAGGGGAGCGTCAGTGTGGAACGACGCTCCAGTGCGTGATCATCCGGTGAGCCACGGGCACAACCCCGCGCCCAGGTCGATGCTCATCGGCACGTGCGAGTGGCCGACGTAGGTCTCCACCGGGCCGTCGGTGCGCCAGCCCAGCCGGTGGAAGAACCGCTCGTTGGCCACCTGCACGTGCGCGCCCATCAGCCGCCCACCCCGGGCCTCCGCGGCGGCGACGGCGAACCGCACGAGCGGCGCCCCGATCCCGGCGGTGCGGTACTCGGGCAGCACGGCGAGGCGGTCGCCCAGCCACTCGCCCGGGCCGATCGGATACAACCGGACGGTCCCCGCGGGGCGTCCGTCGTGCAGCCCGAGGACGTGCACGACGTCGGTGCGCGCGTCGTTGGCGTCGACGTCGGAGTCGGGGAACAGGCGCTGCTCGGTCACGAACACCTCGTGCCGGATGCGGTGGTGCTCCGCGCGCCCGGCGGCGTCGAAGGCGGGGCGGCAGTGCACGGGGTCGACTCCGACCAGCGCGTTCACAGGCCGGGTCGGTCGTATCCGCGCGGGGGCGCTCACCGCTCGCCACCGCTGCGCTCCGGCGGCGCTTCGCGCGAGCGCTGTGCCGATGACTGGCTCGCAAGCTCGCTCATGTGGGCCGCTTCCCGATCTGCAGGAGCGGAGCGGCCGCCGAGGCCGTGCTTCCGCAGGGCGAGCTCGACTGCTGCACGAGGTTCAGCGACGAGCACGCCTGGCACCGGGCGCAGCCCGCTACGGCCGTGTCGGCGCCGAGCCCGCGCTCGGCGAGGAAATGCGCGACCTGCCGGTAGATCGGCTCCGTGTACTCCCGCGACGGCGCCGGGACGTCCGCCATCAGCGAGCCGGACACCGGCCGTAGCGGCACGACGAAGGGGTACACGCCGATGTCGACCGCGCGCCGGCACATCTCGACGGTCAGGCCGGGGTCCTCGCCCATCCCGAGGATCACGTAGGTGGACACCCGACCCTCGCCGAACAGCGACACGGCGTGCTCCCACGTGCGGAAGTACGTCTCGATGCCGGTGCGGAACTTGCCGGGCGCCACGCGGGCGAGCACTGCGGGGTCGAACGACTCCACGTGGATGCCGAGCGCGTCCACGCCCATGTCGTGCACCTGGTCGATCACCGACAGGTCCCGCGGCGGCTCGAACTGCACCTCGACCGGCAGCCCGGCGGCCTCCTTGACGGCCTGCCCGCAGCGGGCCACGTAGAGCGCGCCGCGGTCGGGTGCCACGGACGAGCCGGTGGTCAGGGTGGCGTCGACCGCGCCGTCGAGCTCCTTCGCGGCGACGGCCACCTCGGCGAGCATCTCGGGCGTCTTCTTCGCGATGGTGTGCCCGGCGGCCAGGGAGAGGCCGATGCCGCAGAAGCCGCACTGGTCGGAGTTGCCCCAGTAGTTGCAGGCCTGCACCACCGTGGACGCCAGTGAGTCGAGGTGCAACAGCGCGATGTGGTTGTACGGGATCCCGTCGGCCGTGGTGAGGTCGTAGAACCGGGGCCGGGCGGTGCCTGCCACGGAGGCGATCTTGACGCCGTCACGGTAGACGCCCTGGCCGTCGTCCTCCGCGCGGAGCGAGTACGGCGACGAGTCGCTGGGCGGAACGGTGACCGGGACGCCCTCGATCCAGAGCATCCCCGAGTCGGTCGGGCCGGCGCCGCCCTTGCGCGATGTCTCGAGCTCCGTCTCGATCCGGAGGCCGACGCTCTGCAGCTCCATGATCAAGCTCGCCACGGCGATCATGCGCGGAAACCCCCGGCGTTCACTAGAGTGTTTGCTTGTATCCCATAGGAAACCCGGCGGAGGTCCAATGTCAAGTGTGGCGCTCGATCTTCGCAGCCCTGGAGCTAGCGTTTGCCCATGGCTCCGCTGCTCCCCACCACCACCCGCACCCTGCTCGCCCGCACCGCCCGCGTCCAGGCCGAGGGCCGCGCGCCGTCGCTCGTCGCGGGTGTCGTGAGGGACGGGGAGCTGGTCTGGTCGGCAGGCCGCGGTGCGGTCAGCGAGCCGCACCGGGACGTCCAGTACCGGCTGGGCTCGATCAGCAAGACGATCACCGCCATCACTGTGCTGCGCCTGCGCGACGAGGGCCGGCTCGATCTCGACGACCCCCTCGAGAAGCACCTCACCGGCACCCCGTTCGGTGACAGGACGATCGGCCAGCTCCTGTCGCACCTCGCGGGCGCCGGCGCGGAGAGCCCGGGGCAGTGGTGGGAGCGCACTCCCGGCACCACATTGGACGAGCTGGGGCTCTCCGAGGCCGACGTCGTGCTGCCGGCGGCGCGGCGCTTCCATTACTCGAACCTCGGGTTCGGGGTGCTCGGTGAACTCGTCGCCACGGCGCGCGGGCGGGCGTGGGCCGAGGTCGCGAGGGACGAGGTGCTCGTCCCGCTCGGCATGCGGCGCACGACCCCGCGCCCGTCAGGCCGCGCCGCGCAGGGTTACGCCGTGCACCCGTGGGCCGACGTCGTGCAGGTCGAGCCGGAGCACGACGCCGTCGCGATGGCGCCGGCGGGCCAGCTCTGGGCGACCGCGGACGACCTGGCCCGGCTCGGCGTCTTCCTGCTCGGCGACACCGGCGGGGTGCTCTCGCCCGACACCGTCGAGGAGATGACGGTCCCCGCCGGCGTCGACTCGTCGGCACCGGCGTGGATGGCCTACGGGCTGGGGGTGCAGGTCCAGCGGCCCCCGGACGCCCCGGTTGGCACCGTGCTCGTCGGGCACGGCGGCTCGATGCCGGGGTTCCTCGCCGGCCTGTGGGTGGACCGCACCGAGGGCACGGGCGCACTCATGCTCGCCAATACCACCTCCGGGCTGGACAACGGGCTGGCCGCAGGCCTGCTCGCCGACGTCAGGGCCGCCGAACCCCGCATCGCTGCGGCGTGGGCGCCCAGCCCGCCTCCGGTGCCGGTGGAGCTGCTCGGCCCGTGGTTCTGGGGCCCGGCCCCGTACGTGCTGCGGGCCGTGCCGGGCGGGCTGCTGCATCTGGGTGGCCTGGGCAGGCCGGGCCGCAGCAGCCGCTTCCGCCCGGGGCCGGACGGCACGTGGGTGGGCATGGACGGCTACTTCGCGGGCGAGACGCTCCGCCTGGACGAGGTGGCGCTGAACCTGGCGACGTTCGTCTTCACCCGCACGCCGTACGACGGGAACGCCCCGGTCCCCGGTGGCGTCGCGGAGGATGGCTGGACGCCGGCACCCCAGCGCGCCCCGGAGCGATGACGGGTCAAGCCTCCGAGAGCAGGCGGCTCAATCGGGTTCTGATCTCCGGGCGTCTGCTGTCGCTCGCGGGGAGCATGTCGAGCAGCCGGTCGTGCGCCTCGATGTCGCCGCGCCCGAGCGGGTGGGCGATGAACTCCCCCATCAGGTCGGGGTCGTAGATATCGAGCACAGCGCGGCGCAACCCGGCTTCCAGCTCGTCACGCAGGTCGCGGATTGCAGGGGCGTCGGAGCGGGGGAGCAGCTGCCCACCGCACGCGCGCAGCGCCTCGGCGGGCTGCCGCGCGCGCAGCGCCCGCCGGACGGCATGGAAGTCGGCGTCGACGGTCGCGGCGAGCCGGTAGGGCCGGGTGCGCAGCACGTCGGAGCCGATGAGCGTGCGCAGCCGCAGCACCTCGCCGCGCACGGTCGTCGGGTTGCCGTCGTCGCCGTAGAGCAGGAGGGCGAGCTGCTCTGCGCTGAGGCCGTCGGGGTTCAGCGCGAGCGCCGTGAGCAGCTCGGCGGGGCGCAGCGTGACCGGTATCGCCGTGCCGTTCAGCAGGACGCTCGGGGCGCCGTCGGTCATGAAGCGCAACGACAGCGCCGACCGATTCGGGGCGGCCGCGCCCTTGCGCGGAGCGTGCAGCAGGAAGCCCTCGGCCAGCGGCTCGACCATCATCTCGCGGCCGTCCTCGAGCCGGACCCGGTCGGCGCCCGGCAGCAGCGCCACCCGCTCCGGCCAGGCGCCGTACGGCTCGCCCGCGATGATCCGCCCGCTCGCCGTGACGAGCGCGCCGGCCTTTCCGCGCAGGCTCGTGAGGTGCGGCATGTTCCGCACGCGCAGCCGCTCGTCGGCGATGGCGAGGCGCACGCGGAGCTGGTTCTCGGCGAGCTGGGCCGTCGCGGACACGAGCTGGACCATCGCCGGGTGCACCGTGTGCAGGGGGCCGCTGATGTCGATGGCACCGAGGATGTCGCCGGTGTCGGGGTCGTGCACGGGCGCGGCGGCGCAGGTCCACGCGTGGTAGGTGCGCACGAGGTGCTCGGCCGAGTGGATCGTCACCGGCGCGTCGACGGCCAGGGTGGTGCCCATCGCGTTGGTGCCGATGGCGTCCTCGGTCCAGCGGGTGCCCGGCTGCAGCCCGACCTGGTCGGCAGAGACCAACAGCCGGGCGGCGCCCTCGCGCCAGAGGATGATGCCGTCGGCGTCGGTGACGAGCATGACGTGCATCGCCTCGTCCGCGATGCTGACGAGTGTGCTGCGCAGGAGCGGCATCACCGCGTTGAGCGGGTGCGCCGTGCGCAGATCGGGCAGCTCGGCGTCCTGCACGACCACGGGCGGGGTGCGCTGGTCGGGGTCGATCTGCGCTGCGAGGCTCCGCTGCCACGACTCGGACACGAGCGCGCGCGGCATCATCGGGCCGGGTTCGCCCGCCAGCACGGCGTCGAACACCTGGTGGAGCAGGTGGGCGTGCTCGACGGGGTGGCGGGAGTCTGGCGGCCCGCTCGCGCCGCGTGCATCATGAGTCGTCATCGGCACTCCGAGCGTGATCGGCCCAGGACGGCGGCCCATCATCACCCACGTGCTCCACATGCAGCAAGACAGGCCCCTTGCGCGTGCAACGTCCACGCAACGTGGCCGTCCATAACTTCGCCCTACCACCGCCGACGATGTCAGGGAGGTTGTCCGATGACTGCGGAAGCGCTGCTCGACGCCCGTAGCGTTCTCGATCCCACGACAGCCTCATCCGCGCCGCGCCGGACGGCGCGCCTCCTGGTCGTGGACGGGGAGGCCATCGTCCGGTTCGGCCTGCGCCAGCTCTTCGCCTCCGACCCGCACCTCGCCGTGGTCGGCGAGGCCGCCACCCCCCGTGACGCGCTGGTGATCGCCGACCGCTGCCCGCCCGACCTGGTCATCCTCGACGTCGATCTCGGCCGCGGCGACGCCGCGGGCGTCGAGCTCGCGCGGATGCTGCTGGAGCGCCACCGGGGCGTGCGAGTGCTCGTGCTGACGGGGTGCCGCGACCGGGACGTCATGATGCGCACCGTCCGCCTCGGCGTGCACGGTTACGTGCGCAAGGGCGCCGACACGGCCGACATCGTCAGGGCGGTCCACGCGTTGCTGCGCGGTGAGAGCGTGTTCGACTCGGGAGCGCAGGCGCCCGGCCCCGCGCTCGACCCGATCCGCGACGAGGACCGCCCGCCGGTCCGCGGCCTCGGCGGCGCGATGCTGACCGAGCGGGAGAATCAGGTGCTGCGGCTGCTGGCGGTGGGCATGTCGAACCGCGAGATCGGGCGCAGGCTCGTCATCAGCGAGGCCACGGTGAAGTTCCACGTGCGCAACCTGCGCGACAAGCTCGACGTCCGCCGCCGCACTGAGATCGTCTACACCGCGACCCGTCAGGGCATCGTCTAGCCGGCTCCAGCTCCTTTGATCGCCTCGTCTCCACGATAGGGGAGACCCCGTTTAAGATGGTGGACATGGCGGCGGCGGAGCGAGGTGCGTGGGAACCCATCGTCGGCGCCATCGGGCCCAAGGTCAGGGAAGCGCGTCAGCAGCAAGGGCTGTCGCTGCAGCAGCTCTCGGCGCGGGCGGACGTCTCGGCGGCTGCGATCCACAAGGTGGAGCGCGGCGACATGGTCCCCACCATCACCACACTCCTGAAGCTCGCCGGCGCGCTCCGTATGCCCATCGGGCATTTCGTCGACGAGGGCGGCCCGCCCGTGCGCGTCGCCACACTGATCCGGGCCGACGAACGTCCGGAGCCTCCGCCGGAGTGGGCGCCCGCGGCCGACGGGGTGGTGGCCGAGTCGGTCGCGTACCCGACGGGCGTGCTGCGGGCGGCCGGCGTGATGGGCGTGGTCGAGCCGGGCGGCGGCAGCGGCGAACTGCGCGCGCTGCGCCCCGGCGAGGAGGTGCTGCTCGTTCTGGAGGGAGCGTTGGAGGTGGAGGTGGCCGGGGAGGACTACCGGCTGCACGCGGGCGACGCGTTGCATTACCCCACCGACCGCCCGCACGAGTGGCACAACGCCGGCCCCGCCCAGGCCCGCGCCGTGTGGTTCACGGTGCGCGCATGACCGATGTGGCCGCCCCGGAGTCGCTCTCCACGATCGTCGAATCGGTGCTCGCGAACTCCGGGCTGCGCGCCAAGGCCGAGATCGGGCTGGTCGGCGATGTGCTCGGGCCCGATGCCACCGGCGGCACCGACTGGCTCGGCGGCCCTGGCGACGACGGCGCGGTCGTCGAGGCGGCCGGTACCCGGGTGGTGGCGTGCGGGGAGGCGATCTTCCCGCCTTTCGTGGCCGCCGACCCGCACGGCGCGGGCTTCGCCGCGGTCCTCACGAACGTCAACGACCTCGCCGCGATGGGCGCCGAGCCGCTCGGCATCGTCGACACCGTGGTGGCGTCCGAGGCGGTGGCCCGCGAGGTGCTCGCCGGGATGCGCGAGGCCGCGCTGATCTACCGGGTGCCGATCGTCGGGGGGCACCTCACCGTGCACGACGGCCCGCCGGCCGTCTCGGCGTTCGGGGTGGGGCACGCGCCCGCCCCACTGTCCGTGACGCACGCGGCGCCGGGCCAGTCGCTGGTGGTCGCGGCGGCGCTGGACGGCGAGATGCGCGCGGATTTCCCGTTCTTCCCCGCCTTCCGCAGCCGCGGCGAGCGCTGTGCAGGCGACGTCCGGCTCCTCGGAGCGCTGGCTCGCGCCGGGGTGTGCGTGGCGGCGAAGGACATCAGCATGGCCGGGCTCGTCGGGTCGCTCGCGATGCTGCTGGAGTGCGACGACCTGGGTGTGACGGTCGACCTCGACGCCGTGCCCACGCCGGCAGGTGTGCCGCTCACACGGTGGCTGAACTGCTTCCCGAGCTTCGGCTTCCTGCTGTGCGTGCCGCCCGGCCGCGAGAGCGAATGCCTCACGGCGTTCGCCGAGCGCGACCTGGCCGCCGCGGTGGTGGGGGTGCTGGACGACACGGGCGAACTGGCCCTGAGCGCAGGCTCAACCCGCGAGGTGGCCCTGCGCCTACCCGACTTCCGAGTAACCGGCCTCCCACACTAACCCCCACCCACACACCCGCGAGTCGCTAGATAAATGCGCGCGAGTCGGGGTCTGGGTGCGCGCGAGTCGGGGTCTGGATGCGTCCGAGTCGCGGCAGGACCGCATGCGAACCGCACGCTGAGCAGGACAGTCCTGGTCGTGCCAGGAGATTCATGGGCTCGACTCGCGCGCACTCACGCCCCGACTCGCGCGCACTCACGCCCCGACTCGCGCGCACTCACGCCCCGACTCGCGCTCATTTTTCGCGCGACTCGCGCGCACTTTTCCAGCAACTCGCGGAAGGGTTTACCCGCCGGCCAGGCGGAGGCGGGGGCGGGGTGGGTCGACTGGGTCGAGGGTCGGGCAGATGCCTGAGCCTGCCGCCATCTCCAGTGCCGCCGGTGCCATCGGGCCGGGGGTGGCCCGCATCGCGATGTCCGTGGCCAGGCCGAAGACGCGCTGCATTCGCTCCGGGTTCTGCCAGCGGTGCCGTTCGGCGAAGTCGAGCCACTCGTGCGGGGGGATCGTCGTCTCCGCCGAGTACTCCAGCTCCGCCCAGGTCACGGCCATCTCGAAAAGGTCGACGAGCGCCTCCGGGTCGGTCTCGACCCGGAGCAGCTCGTTGTGGTGGGGCTGACGCGCCCCGCCTGACCGGCACTGGCCGTGGCATGCCAGCCGCGTGAGAGGTCGCCGCATGCATCGATGGTGAGGACCTCGCCGGACGGCACTGTTGCGCGGTTGTTGCGGCCGGATGAAGTCGCTCGGCGACACTCAGCCGAAGAAGACGTCAGCCGAAGAAGACCTCAGCCGAAGAAGACCTCGGCCTCCGCGTACAGGCCCGGATCGACGAGCTTGAGCGCCTTCGTCGCCTCCGCGAGCGGCACGGTCACGACGTCGGTGCCGCGCAGGGCTGTCATATGCCCCCAGTTGCCGTCGTGGACCGCGTCGATGGCGTGCAGGCCGAAGCGGGTGGCGAGCCAGCGGTCACGGGCGGTCGGGGTGCCGCCGCGCTGGACGTGCCCGAGCACCGTGGTACGAGCCTCCTTGCCGGTGCGCGACTCGATCTCGCGGGCCAGCCAGTCGCCGATCCCACCCAGCCGGACGTGCCCGAAGGCGTCCTTCTCGCCGCTGCGCAGCACCTCGTCGCCCTCCTTCGGCATCGCGCCCTCGGCGACGACGATGATCGGCGCGTAGTCGAGCCGGAACCGCGACTCGACCCACTGGCACACCTGGTCGATGTCGAAGCGCACCTCGGGGATGAGGATGGCATTGGCGCCGCCCGCCATGCCGGAGTGCAGGGCGATCCAGCCCGCGTGCCGCCCCATGACCTCGACGATCAAGACGCGGTGGTGCGACTCGGCGGTCGTGTGGAGCCGGTCGATGGCCTCGGTCGCGATGTTCACCGCTGTGTCGAAGCCGAAGGTGTAGTCGGTGCCGGCGAGGTCGTTGTCGATCGTCTTCGGCACCCCGATGACGTTGACGCCCATCTCGTGCAGCTTGGTGGCGACGCCGAGGGTGTCCTCGCCGCCGATCGCTATCAGGGCGTCGACTCCCAGGTTCTGCAGGTTGCGCTTGATCCTCTCGACGCCCCCTTCCACGGCGAACGGGTTGGTGCGCGACGAGCCGAGGATCGTGCCGCCACGCGGGAGCAGGCCGCGCACGGCGGGGATGTCGAGCGGCTTGGTGAGCGCCTCGAGCGGTCCCCGCCAGCCGTCCCGGAAGCCGAGGAACGAGTATCCGTACTCCGGGACGCCCTTGCGGACGATCGCCCTGATGACCGCGTTGAGTCCGGGGCAGTCGCCACCACCGGTGAGCACGCCGACGCGCATGATCGCACCCTCTCCATCGATGCAGAAGTTCGCGAGACCGCAACGCTAGCCGCCCCGAGAGATGCGCGTCACTTGGCCATCTGGTCGGCCTTCTCCAGCTGGTCGAACGGGGTGATCAGGCCGACCTCGGTGGTCGTGTCTGCCGTGGCCGCCGTGCCGGCAGCTCGGTGTGCGGGAGGCCGAGGTGGTAGGCGACCCCGAGGTACGTTCCCTGGCGAATGGGACTTTCAGCCCTGCGCGACGTGGTCCACGAGGCCGTACTCGCGTGCTTGCTCGGCAGTGAACCAGCGGTCGCGGTCGGAGTCCGCGGTGATCGTCTCGAACGGCTGCCCGGAATGGCGGGCGATCAGCTCGGCGATCTCGCGTTTCATGTCTCCGTAGACCCCGGCGCGGATCGCGATGTCGGTGGCGTTGCCGCCCATCCCGGCGGACGGCTGGTGCATGAGGATGCGCGCGTGCGGCAGCGCATAGCGCTTGCCCGGCGTGCCTGCCGAGAGCAGGAACTGCCCCATCGACGCCGCGAACCCGACGGCCCAGGTGGCGACGTCGGGCCTGATCAGGTGCATGGTGTCGTAGATGGCCATGCCCGCTGTGACGGAGCCGCCCGGCGAGTTGATGTACATGGTGATGTCGGCGTCGGGGTCCTGCGCGGCGAGCAGCAGGAGCTGGGCGCTGATCCGGTTGGCGATCTCGTCGTCGACCTCGCGGCCGAGGAAGACGATGCGCTCCTGGAGCAGCCGGTCGATGACCGGATCGGCCCCCGGCCCCGGGACAGGCGTGTGCAGCACGGGTGCACGGACGGCGGGCGGCAGCGGCTGCGGCCGGTACGGCGGTTCCGGCACGGGACGGCTCAGGTGTGGTTCGGGCCCGGACGGCACGCGGACGGTGATCACGGCGGTTCCTCTCCTTGTGGTCCGTCCGACGCTAGGGGCGGCGCCGCCCGTCGCCGAGGGTTGTTCGCTGCTGGCGGTAGGTGTTCGCTGTGGGCGATGCGGCGGGTTTGGCGGCGCGGTCGTTGGGGAAGCAGCCGCCGTGCAGAACGATCCCCGCTCCGTCGACGCCGCCCACTCCCGCCCGGACGGTGCGAGCGACGAACTGGTGGAGGCCAACGGCAAGCTCTCGGAGGCGCTCGAGTACATCGAGCGCGTCCGCGGTCACCTCTACTCGCTCCACCAGCTCGTCGGGCGTGCCGACCTGCTGCTCGACGAGGTCGTCGAGGGGCTCCGCGTCGCCGGTTACGAGGAGCTGGCCCAGCAGGTCGAGGAGGAACTGCTCGGCGCCAACGTCCTGCCGGGGCGCTGGACGTTCCAGATCGTCGAGGAGTTCGATGAGGGCTACTACGCCGCGTTCAAGGAGATGGAGAAGCGGGTCCGCGACAAGACGATGGACGGGCGAAGGCATGTCTACGAGGCGGAGATGAAGCAGACCAGGACGACCGGTGGCCGGAAGGGTCACGAGGCGACGCCGGCGCATCTGGAGGGCGGGTGATTTGTCGCATAGGGTCCTTCTGCGTCGTTCATCCCGGATCCATCTCGACGCCACCCGGCCGAACCCCATCACTCCTTGGGGTGACCCCGTTTCCCGAGCTCCCCCAGGAGGAAGATCGTGAGTCAGCCCTGCCCGGATGAAGCCGACCGCCGTTCCGGCCCCGTCCCGTTGCCGCTGCTGACCGAGCGACACGCGGGACGGCAGGGGCTCACCTGCCGCTACCGCTGCGGCAACGCGTGCGCGCACGAGGAGCCGAACCGCTCGGACAACGAGTACTTCGGCGACGTCCTCGCCAGGGCCGTCAGCCGCCGCGGCGTGCTGCGCGCGGGCGCCGTGCTGAGCATCGCCGCCGGGGCCACCACCGCGTTCGCCGGCCAGGCGGCCGCGTCCCCGGTCGCACCTGCCGCCGCCGGCGCTCGGCGCCCCCGTGGGCTGAACTATGAGCCCGTCGCGGCGAACACCACTGACGCGATCACCCTGGCTCCCGGATATGACCACAACGTCGTGATCCGCTGGGGCGACCCGGTCGTCCCCGGCGCGCCTGCGTTCGACTTCGAGAACCAGACCGCGGAGGCGCAGGCCGGCCAGTTCGGCTACAACAACGACTTCTGCGGGCTCGTGCCCCTGCGTGGCTCGGGCGAGCGCTACCTCATGTTCTCGAGCCACGAGTACACGATCGAGCCGCTGATGTTCCGCGGCTACGACGAGGACGACCCCACCGACGAGCAGATCCGCATCGGCCTCGCCGCGCACGGGCTGTCGGTGGTCGTGGTGGAGCGTGACCGCAAGACCGGCCGGATGGCAGCCGTGCTCGACGAGAAGTACAACCGCCGCTACACGGCGACGTCGGAGTTCGTGCTCGACGGCCCAGCTGCCGGCTCGGACCTGCTCAAGACCTCTGCCGACGAGAGCGGCACCCGCGTGCTCGGCACGCTCAACAACTGCGCCGGTGGCGTCACGCCGTGGGGCACGTTCCTGTCCGGTGAGGAGAACTTCAACCAGTACTTCGCCAACGCGGCCGTCGCTGACCCGACCGTCGCCGGGAGGGCGCAGCGCTACGGCATCACCGAGGAGGCATCCGACCGCAAGTGGGAGCGCCTCGAATCGCGGTTCGACATGACGCAGGAACCGAACGAGCCCAACCGCTTCGGCTGGATCGTCGAGGTCGACCCGCACGACCCCGACGCGACGCCCGTCAAGCACACGGCCCTCGGCCGGTTCAAGCACGAGGGCGCCACCATCCGCCTCGCCCGGGACGGGCGTGCGGTCGCGTACATGGGCGACGACGAGCGGTTCGACTACGTCTACAAGTTCGTCTCCGACGCCAAGATGATGAAGGGTGAGAGCAGCCGCGCCCGCGAGCACAACCGCACGCTGCTCACGCAGGGCACGCTCTACGTGGCGCGGTTCAACGGCGACAGCCCGGCCGCCGAGATCGACGGCAGCGGCCGCCTTCCTGCCGACGGCGCGTTCGACGGCGGTGGCGAGTGGATCCCGCTCGCGGCGGGCGACCGCTCCTTCGTCGACGGTATGACGGCGCAGGAGGTGTACGTCTTCACGCGCCAGGCCGCCGACAAGGCAGGCGCCACGAAGATGGACCGCCCCGAGGACGTCGAGGCGAACCCGCACTCGGGTCACGTGTTCATCGCGCTCACCAACAACACCGACCGCGGCAAGGCGGGTGCCACTCGCACCGCCCCGGCCGACGAGGCCAACCCGCGCAACAACAACGCGCACGGGCACGTGCTTGAGCTGGTGGAGGACGACAACGACCCCACCGCCACCGGCTTCCGCTGGTCGATCCTGCTGGTCTGCGGCGACCCCAACGACCCGAGCACCTACTTCGGCGGGTACGACAAGAGCCAGGTCAGCCCGATCACCTCGCCGGACAACATCGCGTTCGACGGCCACGGCAACCTGTGGATCTCCACGGACTCCGGCCTGGCGCTGAACATCAACGACGGCCTGTACGGCGTCTCGCTGGAGGGTGAGACGCGCGGGCGCACCACGCTGTTCGCGAGTGTGCCCGCGGGTGCCGAGTGCTGCGGGCCGGTGATCACGTCCGACTTCGTGCTCATCTCGCCGCAGCACCCCGGCGACCTCGACGACGCCAGCCCCGAGACGCCGAAGACCACCTTCCCCGATGGCCCCGGCACCCAGCCGCGCCCGTCAGTGGTGAACATCTGGCGCGTGGGCCGCAACGGGAGCCCAGGCCGGATCGGCGAGTAGCGATCCCCGGACGCCTGGAAAGCCACACTCAAGAGCGTCAGCCATAGGACGACGGACGCGATGCGGGCGTGACAGGCCGAGCGTGCGGCGTGGCTCACAGTCCGTGTGGCACGGCCGGATCGCTAGTCGCAGAGCTCCGCGAGGGGGATTCCGCGGGGGGCTCGACGCTCGAACGAGATGTGCACGTGGTCGAAGTGGTTCTCGGTGGCGCTGCCGCGGTCTTCCATGCGCTCCCAGCCGTCGCCGTAGTTGACGCGCTGCTTCCAGATCACGTAGCTGATCCCGAGCGCCTCCTGGTTGGACAGCGCGCACTGGGCGATCCGGTCGCCCCGCTCGCCGCGGACCATGAGGTCGAGCGCCAGTCCCGTCGGGTGGTCGGAGTCGCGGCTGCGGCGGCTCACCCCGATCAGCGTCGGCTCGTCGAACTGGCAGCTCAAGAAGCGCGCGGCGTCCCGCACCCATGGCTTGACGCGCCCGAGGCCGTCGAGATCGGCGTCGCAGCGTGCCGCGGCTTCGCGGGCGAGGCGCTGCTCGTCGGCCTGGCGGGCGACGTCGGCCAGGCCCACCGCTTTCAGCAGTTCGGAGACGTCGACCTCCGGCGGGTCCGGCTCCGGCATGTCCGCGACCGGCACGATGCTCGTGATCATCCGCACCCCGGTCGCCGCTTGCACCTCCGCCGCGCTCGCGGTGGCCTCCTCCTCTGCGGCGAGCCGCAGCACGGTGGCGTCCTCGGCGGCGGGCGGGGCGGCGGCAGGGGTAGTGACGGCGACGGCGGGCACCACCACGGCGAGCACCCCGCCCGCCGCTGCGGCCGCCGACATGCCGTTGCGTACGGCGGACTCGCTCAGGGCGCGGTGCCGCGCCGGCTGGGTGCCGCGCACGCCGGACAGCGCGACCGCGCTCGTCTCTGGGCGCGGGGGCGCGTACCGGCCGCCGGGGGAGCGGTGCCGAGACACGACCTGCCTTCCGGATCTGCGCCCCGTGCCGGGCGGGGAGTCGGGGCCGGCGGGGAGCCGGGGCGCATTTGGGATCCGCCGGACAAGATAGCGGAACGGTCACGGCCTGTCGTGTCTGGTCACCGTAAGTGAGTCGCCATGCTATGCATCATGAGCCGCGAGAAGATCACCCTCACCGGCGCGCAGGAGACCTTGCTGGCGACGCTCTGGTCGCGGGCGATCGACAGTCGCGCCCGGCGTCCCATCCTCGGCGACGTCGAGGCGGACCGCGCCGTGGAGGGCATCGACTACGACTTCCGCAAGGCCGGGATCGACGACAGCACGGCCGCCGGCGTGGCGCTGCGTGCCCGCACGCTCGACAACTGGACCAGCGAGTTCCTGGCCGCCGAGCCGGAGGCCACCGTGTTGCACCTCGCGTGCGGCCTCGACACGCGGGCGCACCGGCTCGCCCCGGCACCGTCGGTGCGCTGGGTCGACGTCGACTACCCCGAGGTCATCGCCCTGCGCGAGCGGCTCCTGCCGCCCCCCGCCGCCGCCGACTACCGGACGATCGGGGCGTCCGTCACCGACGACGGCTGGCTCGACGCCGTGCCCGCCGACCGGCCGACCGTCGCGGTCTTCGAGGGCCTGACGATGTACCTCCGTGAGGAGGACGGGAAGGCGCTGATCCAGCGGATCACGGCCCGGTTCCCCCGCGGCCAGTTGCTTTTCGACTGTTACGGGCCGCTGGGTATCCGGCTGCAGAAGCTCGTGCCCGCGGTGCGGAACTCGGGTGCGACCCTGCATTGGGGAATCGGCGACCCGCGCTCGCTGGAGAGCTCGCACGACGGCCTGGTGCTCCTCGACGACCTGCGCAGCGTGGCACTCCCCGGCAACGACGAGCTTCCGCTGAAGGGCCGGCTGGCGATGCGGATGATGGCGCACCTGCCCGGCTTCCGGGACGTCGGCCGGATCCTGCGTTACGCCTTCTAGCGAAGCTAGCTGGTCCGGGAGGACTAGGCGCGGTGCCTCCTGGCGGCGGACGCGGCAGCGCCGACCGAACTGCACAATCGATGGCATTCGAAACCTGGGGGTTCGAATGCTGCTGAAGGCATGGGAAGGCCATTCGGGCCCACTTGAGGAGCCCGAGACAGACCCTGTGGAGCGCGCGATTCACGAACGCTGGCTCGCCGCCGCGGCGGGCAGGGACACGCGGGTGTTGCTGGAGCACCTCTACGGATTGCTCCGGCGACGGCGCCGCGACGGCTAGCTTGACGGCTAGCTTGCGGTTACTTCCGGCCGTATGTCTTCGCGACGTCGGTCTTGAAGGCCTGGTACTCGTCGGGGTGCCGCAGGCCCATGTCGGCCACGCACGCCGCGCAGAACCCGACGACGCTCAGCAGCGATTCGGCCGAGCACCGGGTGCACGCGTGCGGCCCCGCGATGGGGTCGTCCTCCTCGGTCAGCACGTCAGCAGCCACGCCGACACCGTACTCGGCGGGTCTGCCAGCCGAGGGCGAACTCGCCGCTTGACGCCCGTGACGAACGCCGCCCACTCGGCACTGAGCTGCGGTCAGTCGGACACGGCCGTGAAGAACTCGTACCTGTGGCCGTCGCGGTCGCCGACGTAAACGCCCGACCTCCAGTGAACTGGTTGATCTCGCGGTCCCATCCGTGCTCGAGCCCGGAGCCGAACCGGACGTCCGGGCGGTCGCGGAGCCGCCGCAGGAGGGCGTCGAACCTGGTCGCGGCGGCGGCGGAACGCGGATACGTCGAGCGTGCGCGGGGCAGCGGCGACGCCCGGCGCAGCGTCCTGCGGCTCACCGAGTCCGGCCGCGAGCTGATCGAGGCGGCGCGCGGGTGCAGCAGGAGACGTTCACCCGGCTAACGGCGTCCTGGGAGGTCGAGGACCGCGCCCGATTCGCCACCTACCTGCAGCGGCTCGCCGCGGAGGTGGACGCGTGAGACGCCCCCGACGCAGTGATCAACAAAACGGATCAGAGCATCTGCGGAAGCGTTCGAGTTTTCGTTGCCAGAGCGTCGCGACCACGGGGGCGCGCTCCGACAGCACGAAGGCGTAGCCGCTCGGCCGTGCAGCCGGACGATCCCGGCTGCACGGCCGTCCCTGCCGAGTGATCAGCCGTCGGTGACGAGTCTCTGCAGCAGGAGCGCGGCGAAGGCGAGTAGCGCGGCGCCGCACGCCAGGTCCACGATCCGTACGGCGAGCGGCGGCAGCACCCGGCGCAGCAACGCGATCGCGCCCGCGCAGACGAAGCACCAGAGCAGCGACGACGCCATGAACCCAGCGAAGAAGACGAGCAGGCTGCCGGTCGTTGCGTCGTCCCCGAGCGCGCCGCTCACCGCACCCGCGGCGCCGGACCAGTAGACGACGTTGAGCGGGTTGCTCAGCGACATGCTCACGCCGGTGCCCAGCGCGCCGCGGCCCCGCGGATCGACGGTTGCCATATCGGGTCCCGCAGTGCTCCGCAGGCCGTCGCGCACCCCGGATACACCCAGCCACGCGAGCAGGAGGCAGCCGCCGACGGTCAGCGGCACTCGCAGGGCGGGCACGGCGAACAGCGCACCGAGCCCGGCCAGTCCGAGCACCGCCCAGGTGGCGTCCCCGACGAGCGACCCGACTTGGACGCCGAACGCGGGGCGGAAACCCCCGCGCACACCGCGGCGCAGCGACTCGGTGGACACCGCGCCCGGCGCGGCGTTGAAGACCAGGCCCAGACCGAAGGCCAGTACGAACACGTCGAGCATCACCGACATCCCAGCAGGCCGCCGCGGTTGCGCGGCCGTCGGGTCGTGCGCGAGAGGAGTGTCAGCAGGCGGTGTAGTGGTCCAGACCCACCTGTGCGGTCTCCCAGCCCATCCGGAACTCCACGGTGCCGCCTTCGGGATCTGCGAACACCGCCTGGTGGGACTCGCCAGTAGCGAGCCCGTCGAGGGAACGGGCGACGCCGCCGGTGTCGCCGTGGGTGCCGATCCAGTCGCCGACCATCTGGCGGTAGTAACCGACGGCCTCGCTCCACTCGCGGAACCGGTGCTCCTCGTCCACACCGCTCACCAGCCACATGTCGCATGACAATACGTCGAGCGTAGGTGCGACGAGTTTCGTCGCACCTACGCTCGTGGATCTCTGGGCTCGCGGTCAGATGAGCCCGATGGCGAGCAACGCGGTGGCGAGGGCCGCGGTCACGGTCCGGAAGTGGTTCCAGGCCGTCCAGCGGGAGAGGTATTCGGTCCAGATCGCGGCGCCCTCGGGCGAGTCCGGGTCGGAGACGTCGAGCCGGTTGTTCATCGGCACGTTGATCGCGAGGGTCTCGATGAACGCCCCGACGACGAAGACCACGGCGCCCAGCACCAGCCAGATCGTGCCGCTCGCTCCCGTCACGATCGCGGCAACCGCAACGAGCACGCAGACCAGCGCCGTGCCGGCGAAGACGGCGAGGAACAACGGGTTGAGGATCGCGCGGTTGGCCTCCTGCATGGCCAGCGCGCCCATGGGCTTCGGGAGCCGTGCCAGGCCCGGCATCACCGATGTGGAGAAGGCGAAGAACGCACCGGCGATCAGTCCGCTGCCCACGATGCCGAGCACGGTCAGGACGGGTAGCACACTCGCGATCACGACGCCTCCGAAGGGGTGGGGAGGAGCTCGGACACGACATCCTCGAAGCGGGTGGGCGTCGTGTTCGCGGGGGTGCGCCCCCCGGGCCGCACGATGATCCCATTCGACAGCGCTCGTCCCATTTCGACGTGGAGCGCGGCGGTGTCCGGTGAGAAACCCGCCTCCATGAGCGCGCCGATCATGTCCTCGTCGGGCAGCCGGACGTACTGCAGGTCGGGCCGGCCGATCGCGGCGCCGAGGATGCGGGTGGCCTCGGAGTAGGTGTAGTCGCGCGCGCCGAGCAGCTCACGCACCTCCACGCCGTGCCACTCGTCCGACAGCAGCGCATCGACGGCGGCCGCGGCGACGTCCTTGGTGGCGATCATCGGCACGGGGACGTCCGGGTCGACCGCGTCGGCGTTGACCCCCATCGCCTCCACGAACGGCAGGCCGGCGAGGATGCTCTCGAGGAACAGCGTGGGCCGAAGCAGCAGCAGGTCGACGCCGGTGAGCCGGCCGAGGCGCTGCTCCTGCGCGTGCAGGCTCGCCGCGATGAACCCCGTGCCCTCCGGGAGGTCCGCGCCGAGGCTGCTGAGCACCACGACCCGGCGCACGCCGGACTTCTGCACCGCGGTGACGATCGCCTCGCCCAGCCGCGCCTGCTCGCCGCGGAAGTCGGACGAAGCCGGGTTGTAGGGCTGCAGCGTGTGCACCACGTCCGCGCCGCGGAAGGCCTCGGCGAGGAAGCCGGCGTCGCCCGCGTCGCCCGCGGCGATCTCGGCGCCGGCCTCGGCCAGCTCGGCCAGCGCCTTGGGGTTGCGCCCGATGGCGCGGACCGGCCGGCCCTGCGCGAGCAGGCTCTCCACGATCTGCCGCCCGACCTGGCCGGTGGCACCCATGACTGCGATCATCTCGTCCTCCTGGAGTGGTTTCGGTTCTCTGTGCTGGCGTCCACTTTGGCGGCCCCGGATCGGACTCTCCATACCCGCATATCGCGGTTTCTTGCTCATTCGTCCAGGAGTCATGGACGGGCTGGCAGGCGAGCCGCACACTCGGAGCCATGATGGACTTCAACCCGCTCGACTCGGAGGACCCGCTCGGGGAGGCGCTGCACTTCCTGCGCGTGACCGGCAGCTTCTACTGCCGTTCCGAGCTGACGGCGCCGTGGGGACTGACCATGCCGGACTGGCCGGACTGCCTCTGGTTCCACATCGTCACCGTGGGCCGCCTCCTTCTGGAGGTGGCGGGGGACGAGCCGCGGGTGCTGCAGCCCGGTGACCTCGCGCTCGTCACGCACGGCCAGGGCCACACCCTGCGCAGCGCGCCTGGCACGGTCGCGCCCGACGTGCTGAGCATCGACCACGAGTTCCACAACAAGTACGCGGTGCTGCGCTACGGCGGCGGGGGCGCGCCGACCACCGTGGTCTGCGGGGCGGTGCGCCTCGATCACCCGGCCGCGCATCACATCATCCCGCTGCTGCCCGAGGTGATCCACGTCGAACCCACGAGGGGGCCGCACGCGGAGTGGATGCAGAGCACGCTGCGGCTCGTCGCGGCCGAGGCGGCCGAGGTGCGTCCGGGCGGCGAGGCCGTCATCACGCGGCTGTCGGACATTCTCGTCATCCAGACGCTGCGCGCCTGGATCGAGCTCGACCCCGCGGCCCAGCGCGGGTGGCTCGGCGCGCTGCGCGACCGGCAGATCGGGCGCGCGATCTCCCTGATCCACCGCGACCCCGCCCGCGACTGGACGGTCGCGTCGCTGGCGAGCGAGCTCGCGATGTCGCGCTCGGCGTTCGCCGCCCGCTTCACCGAACTCGTGGACGAGCCCGCCATGCACTACGTGACGCGCTGGCGCATGCAGGTGGCCCGCACCTGGCTCACGGAGGACGGGGCCACCGTCGCCGAGGTCGCCGGCCGGCTCGGCTACCAGTCGGAGGCCGCGTTCAGCCGCGCGTTCAAGCGAGTGGTCGGCGTCTCGCCTGGGGCGGTCAGCTCGGCTGCGCGTGGACGCGGCGTCCGGGCCGAAGCCCCGCAGTTCATGTGAGTCCCCGGCGCCGCTGCGGAGCGTCACCGAGCCCGGCGCACATGGCCCTGTCGAGCTACCTCCATTCGTCTCTTTGCAACTCGACCAACTGGCCCTTCGGCGGTTCGGCCCCCTGCGTAGCTGATCGCTTCTACCTGCGAATATATCCGCGACTGAGGGTCTCCGGGTTCGGTGATCGCCGCCCGCACTCGCGTTCCGCCCATCACTCGATGTAGCGTCGCCTCAGGACAAGTCCGTGCATACAGTATGGAGGCGACAGACAGTGCAAACGAGACGAAGGTTCCTGATCGGCGTTCCCGCGGTCGTCGCGGCCGCCATGGTGGTGCCGACCGGGGCTGCGGCACTCGCGACGACACCTCGCCAGAGTCCGATCCACATCCGCTCCCACAAGGCGGTCTCCGCCCCCGATCTCCCCGAGCTGGTCGTCGACTACCCCGACCACGTCGACGTCCACGTCCACTACGTGCGCAAGGACCAGGACGACCCGAACGGCTGCAACCTCCGCCACCACGAGGAGGTCGTGGAGGCCGAGGTCCCGGCGGGCGCGGCAGCCGTCGAGCTCGACGGCGTGCGCTACGAACTGCTCCAGTTCCACTTCCACTCCCAGTCCGAGCACGTGCTCGACGACCGCCGGTTCCCCATCGAGCAGCACTTCGTGCACCGCGGCCCGGACGGCCAGACGCTCGTGCTCGGCCTATTCCTCGCGGGCGGCGGGAGCGGCGGCACGTATCAGGACGCCGTGCTGCGCGAGATGCCGCAGGAATGCGGCGAGGAGTTCGAGGTGAGCGGTGACCTCGCCGCCGCATTGCCCTCCGACCTGTCCACCTTCCGCTACGACGGCTCGCTCACCACCGCGCCGTTCACCGAGGGCGTCTCGTGGCTGGTGCTGAAGGAGCCCGTGCGGGTGGCCCAGGAGACCGTCGAGCGCCACCAGGCCTTCTTCCCGGACGGCAACTCGCGTGACGTGCAGCCGCTGAACGGGCGCGTTGTGCGGTACCGGGAGCAGCGCTGACGGCCCCACCCGGGGAGCCGGGAGATCGATCCTAGGGACAAGCCATGACTGACGCGCCGATCACCGCGGTCAAGGACATCTGCGTGGACGCGGGTGACGCGGGGCGGTCGGCGCATCGTCCGGCTAGACGGGCCCGCCTGTTCGGTCGCTGAACCGGCATCGCCGCTGGTCGCAGCGGTGTAGCCGATTTCCCCCGAACGGGCGAGCCGTCCTGCCGCTCGTCGCTCCTCAGTGCACTCTCGTCCCATCGGAACCGCCTAGGACGCGCGAACCGGCCGTCGGTTGCTTACGTTCCCTCTCGGATAGATGACGGCAAGGTCACGAACAGGACACGGGACTTCCCACTCGCCGGCTCCCCGAAGCCGGACGTCCTACCTGGCCGTCGGTCCGGAAGGTTGGTCGTGGCTCGGCATCGCTCCCCCCGGGGCCGAGGCGCGCACCAGGGCCCGATTCCGGTGGCTGTCGGCCGCCGGCGCACGGGCGCAGGTGCGCACCGGTCCGTCGAGACCCCGCTACGGCGGGGTGCCGCCGTCGTCGCCGTCACCGGCGGCGCCTTCGCCCTGGTCGGGGCGGCGTCCCCAGCGTCGTCCGCAGCGCTGGTGGACGCACCCGTCGTCCCGGCCGCGCAGGCCCCGGCGCCCACCGACATCCTCGCCGCCCAGGCGGTGCTTGCCGCCGCAGCCGACGGCGTCCGGGTCCGGTCGGCCGTCGAGCCGGTGGACCCGGACCCGGACGTCGTCGACGCGAGCGACCTCGTCAAGGCCGTTCAGCTCGCGGAGCAGATCATCGCGCGGATCGACGCCGAGCGCGCCGCCGCCGAGGAGCGCGCGGCGCAGCAGCGCGCCGAGGCTGAGGCGCGGCAGCGCGCCGACGCGGCGCGGGCCGCGGTCGGCGGGGACTGCGGAATCAAGACGCCCGGCCTCGGCGCCGTGAGGTCACACGTCCGCACGGCCGCCCAGTTTCTCGGCTGCCGCTACGGCGAGCCGGACATGTACGGCGTCGCGGGCCGGGCGGGCACCTCCGACCACCCCGGCGGACTCGCCGTCGACTTCATGGTCAACCGCGCCACCGGTGATTCCCTCGCCAACTGCGCGCTGAAGAACATGGACGAGCTCGGGATCAAGTACGTGATCTGGGAGCAGCGGATCAACTACGGCAGCGGCTGGTCGGCCATGGAGGACCGCGGCGGCGTCACCGCCAACCACTTCGACCACGTCCACATCTCGTTCGACGCGAGCCGGGGCCGTGGCGACTTGCGCGGCTGCTGACCGGGACCGCGAGACCGGGCACCTGGTTCCGCCGCGGTAACTCGGTGATCCGAAGGTGCGTACTTCCGTGATCCGGCGCCCGGCCCGAGGATCGGGTTATGGCCGCCCGCGTCTCCTCGTTCTCCTCGATCGCCGACACGTTCCTCCGCTACGTCCGAGACATCGAGTGCTGCACGATGGTCACGGTCGACCGGCTGGGCGTGGGCGGGGCGTCAGAGTTGCACCAGAGCTGTTCGATCTTGCCTGAGCAGCTCTCATGTCCTTCTCACGACCCCGGCCGGTGCGTATCTGTGTGCAGAGCCTGGGATGGCGGGCGGGTCCGGCCGGCAACTCGACGACCGGCCTCGCGGCAAGCCCGCAACCTCACGGTTACGTGGGCCGCGGAAGCCGGAAACACACTGTCCATAGTGTACGCCGCCGTGGATACAAGAGCGTATCCAGCAGATCAGAGGCCAATTTGCTGCTCAGTTCGGGGCCTGAGCGCGCGGGCAAAGCCTCGACGCTGCCGCAGTCGGCGACGACGTGGAAGGCATTCGTGATGAGTCCTGTTCGTGCCAGTCGGAGGGCCGCTGCCGTGGCGCTCCTGGCCAGCTGCCTCGCCCTCACCGCGTGCGGAGCGCGCGTCGGTGACTCCGGGGGCGCCGGGGCGCCTGCCGCGGCGTCCTGTGTGGACACGTCGGGCAGCGAGGTGAAGATCGGCTTCCTGAACTCGCGCTCGGGCACGATGGCGATCAGCGAGAACACGGTGTTCGACTCGCTGTCGCTCGCCGCCCAGCAGATCAACGCCGCGGGCGGGGTGATGGGCAAGCAGTTGACCGTTGTCGCGGAGGACGGCGCGTCGGAGCCGACGATCTTCGCCGAGAAGGCGCAGAAGCTGATCCGCAGCGACTGCGTAGCCGCGGTGTTCGGAGGCTGGACGTCCTCGTCGCGCAAGGCGATGCTGCCGGTGTTCGAGAGCAACAACGCGCTGCTCTTCTACCCGGTGCAGTACGAGGGACTAGAGGCGTCGAAGAACATCTTCTACACCGGCGCGACCACCAACCAGCAGATCATCCCGGCGCTCGACTACCTCAAGCAGCAGGGCGCGACGAGCCTGTTCCTGGTCGGCAGCGACTACGTCTTCCCGCAGACCGCCAACAAGATCATCAAGGCGTACGCGGCGGCCAACGGCATGGAGATCCGCGGCGAGGAGTACGCCCCGCTGGGCCATACCGACTTCGCCACGATCGTCGCCAAGGTCCGCGACGCCGGGGCCGACGCGGTGTTCAACACCCTCAACGGCGACTCGAACGTGGCCTTCTTCAAGGAGTACAAGAACCTCGGCCTCACGCCGGCCGCGATGCCCGTGGTCAGCGTGTCGATCGCCGAGGAGGAGGTCGGCGGCATCGGCGTCGACAACATCGTCGGCCAGCCGGTGGCCTGGAACTACTACCAAACCCTCGACTCGCCCACGAACCAGCAGTTCGTGCAGGCCTTCAAGGCCGAGTACGGGGCCGGCCGGGTCACCTCCGACCCGATGGAGGCGGCCTACACGTCGCTGTGGCTGTGGAAGGGCATGGTCGAGAAGGCCGGGTCGTTCGAGGTGGACGCCGTGCGCACCGCGGCCGACGGCGTCAGCTACGACGCCCCGGAAGGCACGGTCACGGTGAACGGGGAGAACCACCACATCGCCAAGACCGCGCTCATCGGCAAGATCGGCCCCGACGGGCTGATCTACACCGAGTGGTCCTCCGGCAACCCGATCGAGCCCGATCCGTACCTGGCGACCTACCCCTGGGCCGGCAGCCTGTCCGGCTGACCGTCGTGCCACCTGGCCGGCCGGGACGTCTCCCGGCCGGAGTTGTTCAGGACGCTCCTTAGGTCGAGGGCGTGTCCGGAAGGGAGCCCGACGTGGAGATCATCGTCACCCAGGTGTTCAACGGCCTCTCCGGAGGCTCGATTCTGCTGCTCGCCGCCCTCGGCCTGGCGCTCACGTTCGGCCAGATGGGCGTGATCAACATGGCGCACGGCGAGTTCATCATGGCCGGCGCCTACACCGCCTACGTCACCCAGAACGTGCTGGGCTCGGCAGGGCTCTCGCTGTTCGTGTCGCTGCCGATCGCGTTCGTCGTCGGTGGCCTGCTCGGGGTGGTACTGGAGGCCACGCTGCTGCGCCGCATGTACCACCGCCCGCTCGACACCCTGCTGGTCACCTGGGGCGTCTCGCTGGTGCTGCAGCAACTGGCCAGGGACGTGTTCGGCACCGCAGGCGTCGACGTGCCCGCGCCGACGTGGTTGTCGGGCCCGGTGGAGGTCCTCGGGTTCTCCTTCCCGCGGACGCGGCTGTTCATCCTGGCGCTCGCGATCGCCGCGTTCGTCGCGCTCGCGGCGGCGCTGCGGTTCACGCCGCTGGGCCGCCGGATCAGGGCGACCGTCCAGAACCGGCCGCTCGCCGAGACGGCCGGCATCTCCACCCGCGCCACCGACCGGCTCACCTTCTTCATCGGCTCCGGTCTCGCCGGGGTCGCCGGGGTGGCCCTGACGCTGATGGGTTCGATCTCACCCAACCTCGGCACGTCCTACATCGTCGACGCGTTCCTGGTGGTGGTCGTCGGCGGCATCGGGCAGATCAAGGGGGCGGTCATCGCCGCGTTCCTGCTGGGAATCGTGCAGAGCTTCCTCGAGTACTCGACGACGGCATCGATCGCGAAAGTGCTGGTGTTCGCGCTGATCGTCGCGTTCCTCCAAGCCCGCCCGCAGGGCATATTCACCGTCCGGACAAGGAGCCTGGCGTGAGCAGGCTCCTTACCTCCCGATGGGCGGTGCTCGGCGGTTTCGCCGTCGGCGCGCTGCTGCTGTTCGTGGTGGCGCCACTCGCGCTGTCGCCGTTCCGGCTCGACCAACTCGGGCGCTACCTCTGTTTCGCCATCGTGGCGGTGGGAATCGGGCTCGCCTGGGGCCGCGGCGGGATGCTGACGCTGGGCCAGGGCGTGTTCTTCGGCCTCGGCGCGTACCTGATGGCGATGCACCTCAAGCTCGCCGACGCGGGGCCGGGCAAGGTGCCCGACTTCATGGCGCTGATCTCGTCGGACGGCGTGCCCTGGTGGTGGGAGCCGATGCGCTCCGAAATGGTCACGCTGCTGGCGATCCTGATGCTCCCCGCCGCGCTCGCCGCCATACTGGGGCTCGCGACATTCCGCCGGAGGGTGCGCGGCGCGTACTTCGCGATCCTGTCGCAGGCGCTTGCGGCAGCCTTCGCGATCCTGCTGATCGGCAACCCGACCGGCACCGGCGGGTCGACCGGGCTCTCCGGCTTCCGTGGGTTCTTCGGGTTCGCCCTCGCCGACCCCGCGAACCGGATGATGCTGTTCTTCATCGCGGCGGCAGTGCTGCTCCTGATGCTGGTGATCGCCCGCCAGCTGATGGTCAGCCGCTACGGGGAGCTGCTCGTCGCCTGCCGCGACGCCGAGGAGCGGGTGCGCTTCCTCGGCTACGACCCGGCCACCGTCAAGACCGTGGCGTTCGTCGTCGCCGCGCTGATGGCGGGCGTCGCGGGTGCGCTGTTCGTGCCGATCGTCGGCATCGTCTCGCCCAACGACGTCGGCATCGTCCCCTCGATCGGGATGCTCATCGGTGTCGCGATCGGGGGCCGTACCACCCTGTTCGGGCCCGCGCTCGGTGCCATCGCGGTCGCGTGGGCGGGCAGCACGCTCTCGGAGCAGCTCCCGTCGGGCTGGACCTACATCCAGGGCCTGCTGTTCATGCTGGTGATCGCGTTCCTGCCGGGTGGGCTCGCCTCGCTCGGCGGGCTGTGGCGCCGCCGCGTCACGCCGGGAGGGCGGGCGCAGCCCGTAACCGCCACACCCGCGGTCCCGGCCGCGACGGGAGGGGATTGATGGAAGCCGACTACCTGGAGGTCACGGGCCTCAGCGTGAGCTTCGACGGGTTCGTCGCCGTCGACTCCGTGGACCTGTCCGTGCTTCCCGGCGACCTGCGATTCCTCATCGGACCGAACGGGGCAGGCAAGACCACGCTCATCGACGCGGTCTCCGGCCTTACTCCGGCCACGGGGTCGGCCCGTTACGCCGGGCACGAGCTCGTCGGGCGGAAGGTCCACCGCATCGCGCGGCTCGGGGTGGGGCGCACCTTCCAGACGGCCACGGTGTTCGAGGAGCTCTCGGTGCTGCAGAACCTCGACATCGCCGCGGGCCACCGGCGCGGCCCGCTCACCCTGATGCGGCGTAGGCGCGGCATCCCCGACGAGGTGGCGGAGACACTGGAGACGATCGGGCTCACCGATCTCCTCGACGCCCCGGCCGGGATCCTCGCCCACGGGCAGAAGCAGTGGCTGGAGATCGGGATGCTGCTGGTGCAGGACGCCCGGCTGCTCATGCTCGACGAGCCGGTGGCCGGCATGAGCGCCGAGGAGAAGGAACAAACCGGAAAGCTCCTGCAGCGGATCGGCGCAGACCGGACGGTTGTGGTGGTCGAGCACGACATGGACTTCATGCGCTCGTTCGCCTCGTCGGTCACCGTGCTGCACGCCGGCACGGTGCTCGCCGAGGGGAGCGTCAAGCAGGTGCAGGCCGACCCGCGTGTGCAGGAGGTCTACCTCGGGCCCGGCCGCCACACCGCTGAGGGATGGCAGCCGGCGGGGCGGGTAAGCAAGGCCGAGCTGGAGACCGTGCTCGGGGAGGGCGTTTAGTGCTCACCATGTCCGATGTGGAGGTCGGTTACGGCCGCACCTCCGTGATCCACGGCGTCACGATCGAGGTGCCGCCCGACGGCGTGGTGGCGGTGATGGGCCACAACGGCGCCGGGAAGACCACCCTGCTTCGCGCCGCCGTCGGGCTGCTGCCCACCCGCTCCGGCCGGATCCTCCTGGACGGCGAGGACGTCACCGGCACGGCGCCGCACAAGCGGGTGCGGCGCGGACTCGCGTACGTCCCCCAGGGACAGCAGTCCTTCGGGCAGATGACGACGATGGAGAACCTCCAGGTCGTCGCCGACGGGCGGACGGGCGGCGGGGCGCTCGTCGACGAGGCGCTCGACCTGTTCCCCGCGCTGCGCAGCCTCCTCGGCAGGAGGGCCGGCCTGCTCTCCGGAGGGCAACGCCAGCAACTCGCGATCGCCAGGGCGCTGATCACACGACCGCGGATGCTGATCCTCGACGAGCCGACCGAGGGCATCCAGCCGTCGGTGGTGGCCGAGATCGAACAGGCGATCCTCGACCTCACCCGCCGGGGCGGGCTGTCGGTCCTGCTCGTCGAGCAGCACGTCGGGTTCGCCCTCGACGCCGCGGGCCATTACTACGTGCTCGCGTCGGGGCGCGTCACGGCGGAGGGCACGGGTGGCACCGGCTCGGTCACCGACGTCCGTTCCGCGATGGCCATCTGAGCCACGGGGGAACGTCATTTGACAGGTATCCCCTCGGGCCGCCCGGGCGCAGGGCGTGTCGTCCCGCTGCGGGAGCAGGTGTACACCTCGCTGCGTGACGCGCTCCTCGACGGCCGGGTGCCGCCCGCGGAGCGGCTCACCGAGCCGAAGCTGTCGAAGCGGTTCGGCGTGTCCCGCACCCCGGTACGCGACGCACTGACGCGGCTGGTGGCCGACGGCCTCGTGCAGCGCGAGGACTACGGCTACTCGGTTGTGGTGCCCAGCATGTCGCGGGTGCGGGACCTCTACGAGGTCCGGATCGCCGTCGAGCTGCGCGGGATCAGCCGCAGCATCGAGAACCCCGGCGTCCGGCACGACGCGGCCGTGCTGGGTGCCGAGCTGGAGCACTGGTACGGGCTGCGGGCCGCCCCGCCCGACCCGTCGGCGGAGTTCGTGCTCGAGGACGAGCGGTACCACGCGGCCCTGCTGCGAGCCTCGGGAAACGCCGAACTCGTGGCGGTGCTGGTGGACGTCAGCCGACGTATCCGGCGGGTCCGGATGTACGACTTCATCATCCCCGGGCGCATCGAGACCTCGATCGCCGAGCACGTCGAGATCGCCGAGCGGCTCGTGGAAGGCCGGCTGGAGACGGCGCAGAAGCTCCTGCACGCGCACATCGGGGAGTCGCTGGAGATCGTCGTGGAGCGGGCCACGCGCGCGCTCGTCGCGGTGAACGCACGCCACACCGGCGTCCCGGTCTACCTCGCCTGACCGGCTGCCCAGGCGGCAGGCGTCAGAGCCGGCCCGGTGACGGCCAGAGCCGGAACGTGACCCGACCGACCACCGAGTCCTCCGGCGCGGGCCCGAACGTCAGCGAGTCCACCGACTCGCCGCGGTTGTCGCCCAGCACGTACACGCTTCCCCGGGGCACCGGCAGCGGGCCGGCATAAACACCGTCGATCCGGGACTGGTCGGCGTAGGGCTCGACGACGGCGGCGCCGTTGACCACGACCACCCCGTCCTCGATCGCGAACCGGTCGCCGCCCAGGGCCAGGACCCGCTTGACCAGCAGCCCGGATCCGTCCGGATCGGAGAGGGCGACGAGGTCGCCGCGCCGGAGCCCCCCGGTGTCGTGGACGAGCAGCACCCGATCGCCTGCGTGCAGGGTGGGCGCCATGCTGACCGAGCTGACCCGGACCAGCTCGACCGGGAGCAGCCCGGTGACGAGCAGCCCCGCCAGGACGACGGCCACGACCGCGACGACCCGGAACGGCGTGATCCGACCGCCTCCGTTCAGCCGATCAGGCCCGTGAACCATGCGAGCCACACCGCCGCCCCGACCGCGAGGATCGTGTCGACCGCGGCCCGGCGCCATGGCGCCGGCAACAGAGTGGGCAATGCGGTGACCGTGACGAGCTCGACGATCACCACTGCGGTGCCCAGGGCGTCCGGGTCCTCGGGGCGGTCGCTGTGCGGCCCGAGGTCGAGGACGACCGTCCGGCTCACGACGTAGAGGAGCAGGAGCCCGATCGTGCCGGCGAGCACCACCCCGACGGTCGCCGGGCGGGGACCCTTGCGCAGCGCCGGGCCGAGTCCGAGCTGGGCCACGCCGACCGTGAGGAAGAACGCGGCGAACACCAGCCCGTGGTCGAGGTGCTCCAGCGCCGCGACGACGTGGCCCGCGCCGGCCAGCACCATGCCGAGGGCAGCGGCGTCGGCCCATCTACTGCGGGAGGCGGGATGCGCGGCCGGGCGGACGTCCGCGAGGGCGCTCACAGGGCCGCCGTCCCAGGCAACGGCGGCGCAGGCAGCGGCTGCGCCGGCGCAGCGAACGGGCTCGGACCGTTCATGCCGACCTCGAACTGGGTCATCATGTCGTGGTCCTCGTGCGGCAGATTGTGGCAATGCATCATGTAGCGGCCGGTCTGGTGCTCGAACTTCATGATCAGCCGCACCGTCTCGCCCTCGCCGACGTAGACCACGTCCTTCGGCCCCTTTTCCTCGGGCCGCGGGGGAAGCCCGTTGCGGGCGAGGATCTGGAAGTCGACCAGGTGGATGTGCACCGGGTGGAACCAGCCGCCCGAGCTGTTCTCGATCTCCCAGATCTCCACGGCGTTCGCCGCCGGATTGGCGAACGTCGCGCGGAAGTCGGAGGCGACGACGTCCGCCCACGTCATGTCGCCGATCTCCCAGATCTCGCCGTCCTTCTTGACCCGGAACCTCCGGGTTCTCGTGGACATCGCCGGGGTGAGCAACATCGTCGGGTCGTTGGGGCTGAGCACGGCAGGCACCTCGTTGCCGGCCGGGTCGAACGGGTCGGCGGTGACATCGAAGGCCATCACCTTGTTCGTATCGTCGTAGTCGATCGAGTTCTCCACGCCCAGGTTGCGCAGGGTGACAAGCTGCCCGACCGCGTAGTTCGCGAAGTCGATCACGACCTCGTAGCGCTCGGCCATGCCATGGCGCAGCTGGGCGACCTGTTGGGGCGCCGGCATCAGCCCGCCGTCCGTGGCGATCACGGTGAGCGGATCGCCGGTCGAGAGCGCGAGGCGGTAGCCCCGGGAGGTCGACGCGTTGAGGATCCGGAAGCGGTACTTGCGCCGCTTGACCTTCATAACGGGCCACGGTCGCCCGTTTACCAGGATCACGTCGCCCCAGAGTCCGGAGTGGAGCTTGTCGTCGTACTTCAGCGAGCCGTCGGCGGCGAACATCGCGTCGCTGATGATGAGCGGGACGTCGAACTCCCCCGTGGGGAGGGGGAGCGTCTCCGCCGGGTCGATGAGGTGGTACTGGGCGGCGAGTCCGGAGTAGACGTTCTCGCTGGTGTGGTGCACCCCGTGGTCGTGGTACCAGAGCGTGCGCGCCGCCTGGTTGTTCGGGTAGCGGTAGTCCTTCCACTGGCCGGGCAGAGTGACGTCGTTGGCGTAGCCGTCGAACTGCGGGAGCGACGCCGACCCGTGCAGGTGCGTGGAGGTCGACGGGACGTAGGCCAGGGTGGGGTGGGTGGCCGGCAGTTCGTTGATCTGGCGCACCACGGTCTCGCGGCCCTTCGGCACGATGATCGTCGGCCCCGGCAGCGTCCCGTTGTAGGTGAACACCGGGGTCTGGAAGCCGGGCAGGATCTGCAGGGTCTCCTGGCGCTGGGTGATCTCGTAGTAGTCGGTGGTCGCGTCAGAGCTGACCGGAGCCAGCACCGGTGGCTTGGCGAAGGGCACCGTGAACGGTCTCGGCAGCTTGTCCCTGGGGATGGTCGAGATCGACTTGGCGCGCACAACCCGCTCGAGCGGAAGCGCGAGTGCGGCGGCGCCGAGCAGGGAGACTTTGACGAGTTCCCGGCGGTTCAAGCTGTGCGCGGTCATGGGGCTGTTCCTGTCGTGGGGTCTGTTCCTGTCGTGGGGCCCGTTCCTGTCAAGGGGCAGGTATCGGGCGCGATCGATGCCGGGTCGGAGGGGGCGGCCGAGGCGCAGACCGGCGCGAGCCCAGGGGCAGCGGGCGGCACGACGGCGGGATCGGTCCCCGCGGAGGGCTGAGGCGGTGCCGGGTTCGGCGAGGCGGGCGGCGGTGTGGACGTCGGTGGCGCCGGCTGTTCCGGAGGGGTGGTCGGGGTGGCAGGCGGAGTCGATGTCAACGGCCCACCGTCGGTCTCCGGCGGCACCGCGGCGGGCGGGTTGGTGACGGGCGGCGGGGCCGGGTTGGGTGGGCCCGCCGCCACGGGCGGGGTCTGGACCTCGGGCCCGGGCGCGGCCGGGTCGGCCGGGGCAACCGGGGCCGGGGCACCCGGTGCGGCGGCGGCCGGATCGGGCGCATCCGGGGCGCCGGCCGGGGCAGGGGCGGCCGGGGCAGGGGCGGCCGGGGCAGGAGCGGCCGGGGCAAGAGCGGCCGGGGGAGGCACCGGTGGTCCGGGGACGAACATGGCAACAGCGGCCGGTGCCTGCGGAGCGACGGTGGGCGGGCTCACCGAGATGTCTGAAGGCGTCGGGGCGACCGGGAGGGAGAAGACGCCTCGGGCGTACCCGGCGGCGTATGCCAGCACCCACCGCACGTACTCGGAGGAGTGGTTGTACCGGTACACCGCCTCGGCGGCTCCGGACGAGGTACGCAGGTCCGATCCGCCCGCACACAGATAGCGGCCGGCCGTGGCGGCGGCGTCGTACACGTTGTGCGGACTGGCCACGCCGTCGGCGTTGCCGTCCGTGGCGTACCCCGCCCAGGTGGACGGGATGAACTGCATCGGCCCCACGGCTCGGTCCCAGCGGTCGTCGCCGTCCAGCCGGCCGCCGTCGCTGTCACCGATGGCGGCCACACCGGGCCCGCCTGCGAGCACCGGCCCCAGAATCGGGGAGAGCGTGGACCCCGCGGTGTCCACCTGGCCGCCGCGGGAGTGCCCGGACTCGATCCGCCCGATCGCGGCCAGCAACGGCCACGTGATCCCGCAGTCGGGGTCGGAGAGCTGCGCTGCCCCCGCTGCCTTCTGGTACGCCGCGAGGATCGGCGCCGGAATGCCCATGGTCCCGATCGGGGTGCGCCCGGCTTCCGGTGCCGGTGCGGCTGCCGTTGCTGCTGCCGAGCCGGGTGCCGGTACGGGGACGGCCTCGGCCGCGAGAGCTGCTGCCGGGTCCTCGCCGGCCTGGAGGACCACCTGGGTGATCGACGCAGGAGGGGCTTCCTCGGGCGGCGCGGGGCTGGTGAGCTTCGCGCCCGTCGCCGCGGACAGCGCGAGCACACCGGCGAAGAGGGCGGTCCCCTTCCAGCCCGGCCACGAGCGGCGGCCCGACCGCGCCGATTGCGCGTCGTCGACGTTCCCGCCGGGGGCGGGAGCCTCGGGAGAACTGCGCGGCATGGGAATCCTGACGTTGGCGCTGGCTGAAGCCGTGACGGGGTCGAGATTGCCGTTGTCCGCCGCGGCGGAGGAGCCGCTCCTGGGGGACAGGTCACCCCCCAGATTGCGGGGCTTCTGCGAGCCGCGCGGGTGTGCGACTGCCGGGATCGGGTACCCAGCGACCCGCGTCGGCACGCGCGCCTCGGCCACGGTTCCGCCGCCGGGCCCCGGCCGCAGCGTCAGGTCACCGCCCATCTCGACCAGCCGGTCATAGAGCATCTTCAGCCCCATGTGGCCGTCTTCGCGCCGCTCCAACGGCCGCGGCGGCGGCCCTGTCCCGTCGTCGGTCACGCGCAACCGGACCGTGTCGCCCCCGCGCCACCGCTGCTCGTCGTCCACGCCCAGCCACACGTGCACGACCGACGCCCCCGCGTGCTTCACGACGTTGGTCAGCGTCTCCCGCGCGGTCCGGTACAACGCCGCGGCCGCTTCCGGATCGACCGCGGGAAGCGGCTCGATCTCCACGTGCACGGTCATCCCGGCCCCGCGCAACGGCTCCGCGAGCTGCGTGACCGCGGCAGCCAGCCCGGAGCCGGTGAGATCGGGCGGGTAGATGTCCACCATCAGCCGGCGCAGCGCCGCCACCGAAGCCCGCACCGTCGCGCCCAGCCGGTCCGCCATCTCCTGGCGCTCCGGTGGCACGTACCGGCTCAACGCCCCCATGGCGTAGCCGACCCCGGCCAGGTCCTGGACCACCCCGTCATGGATGCCCGAGGCGATCTCCTTGCGCTCCCACTCCGACGCTGAGAGGGCCCGTTCCAGCAACAGCGTCCGGTCCGCCTCGTGCCGGCGCACCCGGCGGGCCAGCGACACCGCGATCGGGATCTGCACCAGCTGCAGCAGCACCAGCGCGCCGACGACCAGCGGCACGACCTGCGCCGTGAGCTGGGCCGACTGTTGCTCCGCGGTCCGGTAGTCGAAATACACCTCGAAGGCCAGGACGCGGCCGGGTATGCGCAAAGGCACGTAAACCTCGACCTGGGGCCCCGACGGCGGTGGGCCCGCCTCCGGCGTCCAATCGAGGGTGGAGCGGGTCTCGCCGAACAGGACGGCGGCGACGACCTCGGCGGGAGGCTCGTACAGCCTGCCGATCACCGCCGGGTTGTCGGAGTACACGACGCGGCCCTCGGCGGTCCAGACGTTCATCTCGGTGATCGAGCCGTCGCGCATCCGGCTGTCCAACATTCGGTCCAGCTCGCCCCGCTGCGCGGCATTCCCATTCAGCACCGCGTCGAGTGCGGGGGCGACGACGAACTCGGCCAGCTGTTGCGTGATCTTTTCGTCCTCACGCAGTGCGTGGCGCTCGGCCACCTGTTTGATAATCAGCGCCGCGCCGCTCGAGATTATGATCAGGACCAGTAACCCGACCCCGACGAACGCCATGAGCTCGCGGCGCACCCGGCTCGCGCCGGGCAAGGTCTGCCTATCCATCAGCGGCGTCGAGGAGGCCCAGCTGCTGGGCCTTCACGACCGCCTCGAGCTGAGAGCGCACCCCGAGCTTTCCGAGCAGTGCCTTCACGTATCCCCGGCACGTGTGGACGCTGATTCCCAGCACCCGCGCGATCGCCTTCGGGGCCAGCCCCTTGCCGAGACAGGCCAGCACCTCGCTCTCCCGGTGGGTGAGCGCCGGGACCAAATGGCGCTCCCCGGCCGCCGCCCAACGGGGGGGTGGTGCGTTGCCGCCGAACGCCGACGGCGCGACCAGCATCGATCCGTGCCGGACACGCCGGAGGACGTCGAGCATCTCGTCCAGGGAGCCGTCCTTCGGGACGAACGCGGAGGCGCCGGCCTGGGCCGCCCGGACCACCCATTGTGGATCGCGGTGGGCGGACACGACGACGATCACCGTGTCGGGTGCGATCTCCCGGATCCGCCGGGTGGCGGCGAGGCCGTCCTGCCGGGGCATCTCGATGTCCATCACGATTACGTCGGGGCGCAGGTCGACAGCCATGGCCACGCCCTCCGCCGCGCTCGTCGCGGTGCCGACGCACGTCATTTTGGGTTGTGTGGACACAGCGAACGACAGAAGATCAGCAAAGGCTCGATGGTCATCCACAACCATGATCCGGATTTCGTCCAAAGAGGTCGTTGAACCAACGGCTGCACTCATGGCTGCACGCATTCGGAGCCACCGTCCTTCGTCCACTGTGTGTCCCGTAGCAGCCGCAGGTTCGCGATGCGTGCCGGGTTCGTTACTCCCCGGATCACGATGCGCACACCCCAATTTTGGGGGGCGCGCTCGCGAATCACGGGCGGCAGGCTGGACGCCTCGCTCGGCGACGACTCCACGACGCATGCGGGGCAGCGTCACGGTCCCGCGGGACGCGTCGTGAGACATGCCCTGCCTCCCACTGAGCAGGAGGTGAACCCCATGAAAGCCCCGGCTGCACCCTGGTCGCCGGCACCTTCGGGGGCCGGCGCGTGGGCGTACTAGGCGCCGCGTTCGAGCCCGGCAGCGACGACGTGCGCGATTCCCCTGCCGCTGCACGTCGCCGCTGCCATCCAACTCGAGGGTGGCCTGGTGCGGGTGCACGACCCGGCCGTCCTGGAGAACGCCAGGGCCGCGTTTCCCGACCCAGGAGTACGCGATCGACGTGGTGAAGGCGTGTGAGCACGCCGACGTCGTCCTGCATCTCACCGAATGGGCGGAGGACCGCGAGCTCGATCCCATCCGGCTCGCGACGGCGGTGCGCACGCCCCGCCTCCTCGACGCCCGCCACGGCCTTGACCCCCACGGCCTTGACCCCCACGGCCTTGACCCCCACGGCCTTGACCGCAGTGCCTGGCGCGCAGCCGGTTGGACGGTGCACACCCTCGGTGTCGGTGCCCCCGGCAGAGGAGGTGAACGGTGACGCGGCTGTGGTCCGCGCCCCGGCGCAACCGTCCGCCCTACACGCTGCCCGCGCCGCCCACGGACAAGGAGAAGTACTGGTACATGGGCCGCCAGCACCGCTGGCTGCTGGTGGCGCAGGCACTGTCCTTCTCGCTGATCGCGTGGAGCATCGCGCGTTTCGCCACCGCTGACACGCGGTTGCTGCTGTTCCTGCTCCCGATGTCGCTGTACACAGTGACGCTCATTGTGTCGCTGGCCAGCAACGGACGTAAGAAACGCATTTCGCTCCTCGACCACGACCTCCGAGTGCTCGAATACGCGCCCGCGTGGCACCCCGCCATCGACGTCTTCCTCCCGACCGCAGGCGAGCCGCTGGAGGTGCTCCGCAACACCTACACGCACGTCAGCAAGCTGGAGTGGCCGGGACCGCTGCGCGTCCTCGTCCTCGACGACGGCGTCAGGGCCGACGTACGCCAGCTCGCCGAGCGTTTCGGGTTCGAGTACAGCACCCGGCCGGACGCGGGCCGGCTGAAGAAGGCGGGCAACCTGCGGTTCGGATACGAGCAGAGCGACGGGGAGATCATCGCGATCTTCGACGCGGACTTCGTGCCGCGTCCCGACTATTTGTCGGAGCTCATTCCGTACTTCGCCGAGCCCGACGTCGGGATCGTGCAGTCCCCGCAGTTCTTCGACGCCAAGCCGGGAATGCACTGGTTCCGGCGCTGCGCCGGGGCGACCCAGGAGCTGTTCTACCGCTGGATCCAGCCCGCGCGGGACCGTTCGCGCGCCGCGATCTGCGTCGGCACCTGCGCCCTCTACCGCCGCTCGGCACTTGTGGACGCGGGTGGTTTCGCGCAGATCGGCCATTCCGAGGACGTGCACACGGGCGTCAACCTCATGAAGGCCGGCTACTACGTGCGGTACGTGCCGATCATCGTGTCGAAGGGTCTGTGCCCCGACACCCTCGGAGGCTTCCTCAACCAGCAGTACCGCTGGTGCACCGGGGCGATGAGCTTGCTGGCCAACCAGTCGTTCCACGCCGCCGACCAGATCAGCTTCCGTCAGCGCGCCTGCTTCTGGTCGGGCTTCCTCTACTACATCTCGACGGCGCTGAACGCATTCATGGCGCCGCTGCCGGCGCTCGCGATGCTCTACCTGCTGCCACAGTGGATCGAGCCGATGAACAGCATCTGGCTCCTCGGCGCGCTGTGCCTGTGGTTCGTGATCCTGCCCTCGGTGATGAAGGGCCACTGGCGCATCGACGTTCTGCGGGTGCAGCTGATGTACTCCTACGCGCACGCGGTGGCGATCCTGCACCTGCTCACCGGCCGCACCAGGGAGTGGGTCGCGACCGGCTCGACCAGCGGCAAGGCCACCCCGGTGGCGGTCACGATCAGACGAACCATGCAGATCTACGTCGGCGCCACCCAGGTGCTGATCTACGTCGGCCTGGTGCGCGGCACCCTCACCTACGGCTTCTCCGAGTACTGGGCCATGATCGGCCTCGCCGTCCTCGGGGCGTACGTGCACCTGCCGCTGTTGTTCATGTCCCTCGGTACCGCCAAGAGCCGCAGACCGAGGACGGACCCGCGCCCGGCCATCGCGCCACCCGCGAACGCATGAGCATCCCGGCCGCGTTCCGGGTTCCCCCGGCGGGCGGTGTGGGGTGGGGTCCCGGCCCGACACCAGCGCCCGTCCTGCACCGGAGAGTGCCCCAGAAGGCAAAGGCGGCCCGAGCACCGCGACCTGCCGCGGCAGTGCTCGGGCTGCGCGAGTTCCGCCCGGACATCCAGGGGCTTCGGGCGGTCGCCGTGCTCCTCGTGGTGCTCTACCACGCCGAGCTCCCGGGGGTGACCGGCGGCTACGTCGGGGTCGACGTGTTCTTCGTGATCTCGGGGTTCCTCATCAACGGAGGCCTGCTGCGCGAGCTCGCGCGGGGCGGCCGGATCCGGCTCGGCGCGTTCTACGCCGGCCGCATCCGCCGGTTGCTGCCACCGGCGGCGCTGGTCCTGGTGGTCACCCTGGTCGTGGCCCGGCTGTGGGGTTCGATCTTCCAGCTCGCGGACACCGCGTGGGCAGCTGTGTTCACGGCGATCTACGCCATCAACTACCGACTGGCGGCTGAGGGCGTGAACTACCAGCAGGCAGGCGGCCCCGAGTCGCCGCTCCAGCATTTCTGGAGCCTGGCAGTGGAGGAGCAGTTCTACTTCCTGTGGCCGGTCCTCGTCGTTCTCTGCGGGCTCGCCGCCCGGCGCCGGCTGCGGGTGCTGCTCGCCTGCGTCCTGGTGGTGGTCTGCGCGGCCTCGCTGAACTGGTCGATCGTCGAGACGGCCGCCAACGCGCCACTGGCCTACTTCTCGCTGCACACCCGGGCGTGGGAGCTGGGGCTCGGCGCCCTGCTGGCCGTCGCGGGCGCGCGCCTCGTCGCGATACCCGGGTGGGCCGCGGTCGTGCTGTCGTGGGCGGGGCTCGGGGCGATCCTCTGGTCAGGGTTCGCGTACTCCAACGAGACACCCTTCCCCGGGACCGCGGCCCTCGTCCCGGTGCTCGGCGCGGCGGCGGTCATCGCCGCCGGTTGCCGGACGGCCGCGGGTACCGCCGAGGTCGTGCTTCGCAGGCGCCCGATGCAGGGCATCGGCCGAGTCTCCTACGGCTGGTACCTCTGGCACTGGCCACTGGTCGTCCTCGTTCCAGTGATGTACGGCCGGCGGTTCGAGTGGTGGGAGAAGGCCGAGCTCATGGTCCTCGGGCTGTGGCTCGCCGTGCTGACCTACTGGGTCGTGGAGTCGCCCGTCCGGTTCCGGCGGCTGCGCGTGTCGATCTGGATGCGCACCGGAGCCGTCCTTTCGACGGCGGTAGGCAGCATCGCCGCCCTCATCCTCGCGACGCTCCCCTCGCTCGTCGGCGGCGGCGCCGCGGCGCCCACCCTCGCGCTCCCGGAGGCGGACACCAGTGCCGTGCAGGATGCCATCGCCGCTGCAACGGTGGCGACGTCCGTGCCCAGCAACCTCACGCCCCCGCTCGCGGACGTCCCGACGGACCATCCCCGGACCAGCGAGGATGGCTGCCACCTCGGCTACCTTGAGACCGAGCTGAAGCCTTGCATCTACGGCGACCCCGAGGGGTCGCGCACGATGGTCCTCGCCGGGGACTCCCACGCCCAGCAGTGGTTCCCGGCCCTCCACAGCGCGGCGAAGCAGAAGAACTGGCGGCTCGTCACGTGGACGAAGGCAGCCTGCCCGCTCGCCGCGTACGACGTCGAGAGCTCAGTGCTCCGCCGTCCGTACACGGAGTGCTCGCAGTGGCGCGAGAAGGTCGTAGGCAGAATCACCGACCTGCGCCCCGACGCGGTCGTGATCGGACAGAGCGACAGCGTCCCGGGGAGCACGGTCAACAACATGCGCTGGGCCGAGGACACCGTGGTGACCATCAGGCGGCTGCAGGCTCAGCCGATCCGGGTGGTGTACATCCTCGACACGCCCTATCCGGGACGGAACATGCCAGAGTGCGTGGCGAACAACCTCGACGACGTCGGGGCGTGCACTGCCGAGCGCCGTCTCGTCTGGCCCTACCAGGGCAGGCACGAGACGATGGCGGAGACGCTCTCCGCGGCCGGGGTCACGGCAGTAGAGCCGACTCCCTGGTTCTGCACGATAGAGGACTGTCCCGCGATCGTGAACGGGATACTCGTGTACCGCGACGAGAGCCACATCTCGACCGCCTACAGCGCGTGGCTGACGCCGATGATGGCCCCGCTGTTCGACAGCGTCGGCGAACAGAGCCTGGCCGGGGGCTAGGGGCCTTCCTGAGATCAGGCCGGGGCCCGTGCGTGATCGCGGGGAGTGGCGTGGGAGCGACAGAACTCTCGCTCCCATACAACCGCGGCCGGTCATGCCGGCCGGTGCCGCGGGCTCACGCCCCCACGGCGCGGCTCGTGCCGAACATCTCGTCGAGGGTCACCGGTTCGAGCCGGCGCTGTCGCAACAGCGACAGGAGTTCGTCGAACAGACCCAGCACCGTCGGCCGGTTGGCGTGCCCGAGCACGATCGCTCCGGGCCAGAAGCTCTTCCGCGCCTGTTCCATGAGGAACTCGGGTGTGACGTCCAGGGAGTCGCCGTAGGACCCGCTCCACTGCACGGAGCGCGTGTAGCCCAGGCTCCCGGCGATCGTGTCCACAGCGGTGTCGCGCTCCCCGAAGGGCGGCCGGTAGTACGGCCGGGTGGTGACCCCGAACAGCTTCACGACCCACTCGTCGTTGCGCTCGAGCTCCTCACGGACCTTCGCCTCGGGAAGCGTGCTCAGTCTCGGGTGACTCCACGTGTGGTTGATCATCTGGACGTGGCCGGTTGCGATCAAGGGGGCCAACGCCCGCGCCTGGGGGCGCCACGCCCCGTCGAGCACGCCGTTCGGGCTGAACGTGAGGTGCGTCCCGGAGCGCTGGGCGAACTCGCCGTACCCGGCGACGCAGTCGGCGCACGTCCCGTCGTCGATGGTCAGCGCGATCCGCGCCCGAGGACCATCGGCGGGCCCGCGGTCCAGCAGCTGGGACGGCCCCGGACGTGGGGCGGGCACCGGTGGCAGGGGAGGGGGTGGCGGTGGACCGGGCGGGTCCCCGGCGCACCCGGACAGCACGGCCGCCGCGCCGACCCCCAGCAGCCCCAGAAACGTCCGCCGCGACGACGCGTTCCGGGCTGCACAGAGGTGTTGCATAGCGGCGGAGGCTATCCCCGTCACCCGACCGGGAGGGACCGCCGGGCGGCTCCTACCTGGACATGTCATGGCCGGGACCTCCACATTTCGACGGCCGACTGCGCGTACGGCCGTGGGGGCCGCGGCGAACCGCGGCCCCCACGGGGTCTCGACTACGCCGGGTCCTACGGGGCCAGGACGAAGTCACTCTGGTTGACCTGGTTCACCCCGTTTCCTGGACTGACGCCGTTAAGCCTGATGGTGCCGATGGTCGTGCCGCCGGCGTTGCGAATGATGATCCCTGTGTCGGCGCCGGAAGGACCGATCGTCACCCGCTGGGTGAAGTTCGCGCCCGTGACTCCGAGCCCGGAGATGTCGAGCTTGTCCTGGCCGGCGTCCGGGTTGGCGTCGAACCCGTTGATCTGGTCTGTCGCCATCCCCGTCGTGAAGCGGAACGTGTCGTTTCCGGCGCTGCCAGTGATCGTGTCGTTCCCGCCACCACCGTCGATGCTGGTGATTCCGGTGAGCGTCACCGTCGAAAGGCTCAGGGTGTCGACCGCGGCCGAACCCTGGATCCGGACTCCGGTGAAGCCGTTCGCGTTCACCTGCTCGACGCCCGTCAGCGCGTTCGCTCCGCGGACACCGATGACCGTGCCGTTGGCCTTCGCCACGACCTTGTCCGTCCCCGCGGCCCCGGCGATGATGTCGAATCCGTCGCCCGCACCGGTGAACTCGATGACGTCGTCACCGTTGCCGGTGTTGATGTTGTCGTCACCCGCGTCGCCGGAGACGAGGTCGTTGCCGTCACCCGTGTTCAGGGTGTCTGCGCCGGCCTGGCCACGCGCCTGGTCCTCCGCGGCCGTCCCGGTGAACGTGTCGTTGCCTGCAGTGCCGGCGTAGACATCGCCGACGATCATCGGCGCGGTGGTGACCGTTTCCGGGTTCCCCAGGTTGTCGGTGTAGCTGATGACAACCCGAAGCTCGCGTCCGACCTCGCCGACGAAGCCGGTCGCGGTCTGCAGCGGCGTGAACGTCGCAGCGGTACCGCGGTTGGCGACACTGGCGTGCGGCGAGACGTTCACGAAGGCCGCGGTCGAGCCGGCCGCGCGCTGCTGCCACTGGAAGGTGAACGTGGCACCCGCGGTCCCGTCGGGGTCGATGATCCCCGCCGTGTTCACGATCACCGGAGCGTTCTCCTGCGGCGTGAGCCGCGCCGGGTTGCCCGGCACTGCCGGGTTCGTCCCGAGGTTGAGCAGCGTCGGACCGGCTGTGGCGGGCCGGTTCGGGAACGCGCTGATGGTGCCATCGGCGAACTGCAGCCTGTCGACGTTCCGCAGCGTGTCCACACCGTCGGTGGCGGTGCCGCGCGTGTGCGCGACCGTCACGACGGTGTTGTCCGGGCTGACCGTGACGTCGTAGTCGGCGGCCGGGCCGGAGAACAGCGCGGTGTCGATGGCGGCGGGGCCGACCAGGATCTCGCGCACGATCACGATGTTGCCGGGATCGATCTCCCCGGCGAACACGGCCTGCTGCAGGGTCTTCGGGTTTCCTGTCTGGAAGGTGTGCTCCATGAGGTCGGTGGTGCCGATCTCGGTGGCCGGGTCGGCCGGATTCGTCCGGACGGATAGGCGCACCGTCAGGTACCGGTCGCCGTCGAGGATGTCGTCGGCGCCACGCCCCTCGAGCAGGTCGCTGCCGCCACCGCCGAGCAGGATGTTGCCCTCACCCCACACCGTGCCGGTGATCGGGCAGTTGTGGGCCTGGGATGAGGCGATGATGGTTGCCGCGTCCCGGGGGAACGACGTGACCAAGGCGGACAGCCCGGCGATCCGGTTCACACCGGCCTGGTCGAGCACGTTGCAACCGGTGAAGCCGCCGCCTGCGACGTCGGCCGGGGGTAGGTCGTCACCACGGAGGGTGTCGTTCAGGCCCGCGCCCGAGAGCGCCTCGTTCTCCTGGTTGCGGTCCCGCAGGACGTCGACCGGGAGCGGCTCCGCGACGATCTTCAGGTTCAAATCGGCGTCGGCGGGGAGCTGGTCGTACTGGAAGGCCGCCCAGTCGTACCCACCGGCACCGGCGTTCCGCTCGATCCCGGGGCCGGCGAGCATGATGTCGTCGCCGCCCTCGGCGTCGTAGTCGTCGTCGCCGTCCTGACCGTTGATCACGTCGTTGCCGGGTGTGTTCGGGTCGTCGAAGAACGGCGCGCCGCTGTCACCCTGCAACAGGTCGGCGCCCGCGCCGCCCTGGATCCAGTCTTCTCCTGCGTCGCCGAACACGGTGTCGGCACCTTCACCGGCCCGCACGAAGTCGTCGCCGTTGCCGCCGAACGTCTCGTTGGTGTTGAGGCCACCGTTGGTGAAGTCCTTCCCGTCGCCCGCGAGGATGATGTCCAGGCCAGGACCCGAGTCGATCGCGTCGTTGCCGGGACCACCCTTGGGGACGTCGTCGCCCGCGAGGTCGGTGATGATGTCGTTGCCGTCGCCGCCGATCGCGACATCGGCGCCGTCACCACCCTCGATCCGGTCGTTGCCGGCGTTGCCGAGGAAGGTGTCGTTGTCGACCCCGCCGTAGACGGGGTTCGCGTCCGCCGTGCCGTTGAACACCGCCTGGCCGTTGATGCCAGGAGGGTCGACGGTGTTGGTGGTGCGATAGCGGATGGTCCCGTCCGGCGAGCGGATGAGCAGCTTCTGCTCCTCGCACTCGGAGTTCGGGTCGTCCGCGACCGTCGAACCGTCAGTGGCGTAGCCCGCCGGGTTGTTCTTCAGGTTCGAGAGCTCGAACTTGCAGTCCGCCGTGGCGAACGCGTCGGCCTTCAGGGTGTGCGCCGTCGTGTTGCGCATGATCATCTCAGCGAACGAGTTGGCCTCGAGAGTCGCCCGCAGGCTCATGCCGGGCGTGCGGGCGAGGTAGTAGAGCCGGTCACCGTTCTGCAGGTCGGTGAGCTGGCGCTCGAACACATAGTTGAACGTGCTTCCGAGCAGACCGCCGAACAGGTTGGTCTTCTCCGCGAGCCCGCCCATCCACAGGTCGATGTCGCCGACACCGGTGATGGAGTTGCCGCCGGAGTTGCGCCAGTCGACGTTCTCGACCTCGGGCGTCTGCGGGTTGTCCGGCTGCAGCGCGCTGTCCATGAACGCGAAGCGGTCGGACGGGATCAGCGCCGGGTCGGTTCCGATCGGCGGGTCGACGATCAGCTGAGCCGCGGCCCGCTTCGCCGCGAGGTCCGGGGCGGCGACGATCGTCGGGTGGTTGCCGTACGCGGCCACGAAGTTGACCAGAGACTCGGGGTGCTTGATCCCGAGCCCGAAGTCGGTCCAGCTTGCGTAGGGCTGCATTGCTGAGTCGTTGGTGGCCGCGAACACCTGCTTGCGCAGGTTGTTCAGGCTCGGAATGCCGGTGTCGCGGGCCCTGGTGATGTTGACGGTCGGCAGGTCCAGCGGCAGGCCGAGCAGGTTGTTGCGGAGGGTGTCGGTGACGAACTCGTCGATCTCGTTGCCGACCTGGTCCGACATGCCCATGAGGACCGCGCCGCCTGCCTGCTGCGAGGTGAGCGGCGTGCCACCCGGGCCCTGACCGTAAGCAGGCGGGTTGAGGAACCCGTCGAGCAGTGAGATGTCGAACCTGTTCTTGCTCCCGTCCGGGTTCTCGGTGAAGCGGTCGATGGCGTCGGTCAGCATCGAGTGGCCGAACCGGTAGACGGCGTGCGCGAACTCGGCCGTGATCGCCGGGTCGACGTCGTCGTGGTACCCGCTGAAGGGCTCGATGAGGGGCTGCACCTTGCGGCCGAACTCCTCGAACACGAGGTGCTGGTACTCCATCTCGGTCACGAACTTCGCCGCCTGGAACAGCCGCTCGCCGTTCCAGCCGGCGGCGCCGGTGAGCGACTTCCACTCGGCGAGCGCCGCGACGCCTGCCGGCGACGTATCGTTCGACAGCGTGTTCTTGATGTCGCCGATGAGCCGGTCGTGCTCGGAGTGGAAGATCTGGTGGACGGCGGTCAGGCCGATGTTCTCGTTCACCCGCCCGTCACCGGCGACGAAGTGCGCGTTCAGCATCTCGTCGTCGTAGGTGGCGGGGTTGCCGTCGTCCCCGGTGCCCGGGTCGCCGTCAGGGGTCTGCGGCAGGCCGGTGGCCCGGTTCACGCCCGGAACCGCGTGGTGGGCGATGTCGTCGAGGAACGCCGCGTTGATCCGCAGCGCGTTTGCCGGCACCGGAACCGGGGCCGCCTTGTTGCCCTCCACGAGACCGGTTGCGGTCACGTACTGCGGCAGCCCGTTCGGGCCGGGGATGAACTTGCCGTAGGGGTCGGCGGCGAGCATCGGGACGTTCGCCACGTCCTGGTCCGCGAGCCGCAGGCCCAGCAGGGTGGCGGCCTGCTGCTTGAGCTGGCCCCACGTCCCCATACCGCCGTCGGGCTGGTGGAGCAGCGAGCCGGTCGAGACCGGCACCGACGGGGTCGCGGTGTTGTTCACGTACTCGCGCAGGAAGACCTGGTGCGAGGGGTGAGAGGAGTAGGTCTGGTTCTGGTCGACGAACGGCGACACGCCGTTCGACCCGTTCTGCACGTCGTCGGCGCTCTCGTCGGCGGGTGTGGCCGGGTCGTCCCCGACGCGCCCGTCCGGGCCGGGCCCGTTGGTCGCCCTGGTGACCACCATGAACCGCAGGTCGGGCGGCAGGTCGTCGCCGTTGCCGAAGATGTGGTCGGGGCCGGCGACGAGCGGGTCGTCATTGCGGAGCGGGACGAACACCTGGCCGCCGGACTTCCGCACGAAGTCCAGGCCGTGGTCGAAGAACTGCCCGAACAGCGTGAACAGGCCGTTGAACGGCGGGGACAGGCCGACGTCGGTGGTGACGTTGGGGATGAACAGTGTCTCGTGCTCAGGCACGCAGTCCGGCGGTGGCGGGGCTCCCGGCGCACCGCAGACGAACACGCCCTCGCTGCCCTGCGTGCGCACAGGGAACCCGGCGGCCGAGACGGCTGCCGGGTTCGTCGAGGTCTGGTCCACGATCAGGTTGCTGACCACGCGGGGCTCGCTGTCGAAGACGAGACCCTTCTTCTGGGTGTAGGAGGTCGGTGATCCGGCGCCGGGGAAGCCCGGGGGAACCGGCTCGGCGCCCTGGAACGTCGCGATGCCGGCGCGCGGGAAGAACTGGTCCGCCGCGCCGAACTTGTTGCGGCCGGGCTGCAGGTTGTTGCAGGTCCCGTCCAGCGTGCGGAGGCCGTAGGACACCAGCGGGCCCGGGACCTGGTTCGCCCCGTTGCCGAGGAGACCGGCGCAGGGATCGGGGTTGCCGGCGAGCGACGCCAGCGTTGCGGAGTGGTTCTCCGCGATCTTGATCTGCTTGAGGATGAACGCGAGGTCGGACGCAGTGACCGTGAAGCCGGCGCCGACCGGTGCCTGCGCGGCTGCGGTGCCCGCGGTCGCCGCCATCACCCCGAGGGGCAGGAGCAGCGCCGTGAGCGCCGCGAGCACGCGCTTGCCACCGCGCGCGAACGAGTGTGCACCGTTGCGATGCGCCCGGTGCCGTCCGTAGAACACTCCGGCCGGAGGTGCGGTCGCCCGTGGTGGGCGCCGGCGGGCCTGGTGCACCCGGAAGTGCATGAGACTCGATCTGGACATGTTCCGCTGCCTCCTGCCGGCCTTTCGGAGCCGGCTGTCGATTCGGTGGTGGAGTCGGGGATGGCCGGGGACGAGGACTCGGCTCGCGATGACCGAGACACGGGCTCCGGTTGGCTGGTTGGGCCGGACATGGCCCCCGGGACTGCGATCGAGGGGCGCGGCTTCGTAGTGCTGCTCGTGGCGTGCGGCGTCCCTTGCCGTGGCGGTCAGTCGGGTGCGCGAGCCTCGATCACCCGGCGGTTCTCGACCCGGAGGACACGTGCGGGGGCCGGTGGCGTCGTCGTTCCGAAAATCTCGAACATCGGGCTCCCCTGGATGCCGTCCAAGCCGACCTGTGGCAGTGCCGGCAACTGTGATGGCGGCGCGCAGCAAGGACGCAGCCGCGAGTGGGGGGATCTCCTACCCCGCGACTTGGGGGTTCCGCTGGGGCCGGAAGCATTCGATGCGGGTTCGTCGAAACCCATTTCGAGAATGCGTTCGCGTCCCTTGCCTTGTGTTTGGGAAAAGCGCAGGGGCCGCTACTGCGGACGCCCAGCTTTCGGTACTGTTGGTCCGCCGGGGTGACGATCATGCTTGCAAAAATCCCGCCGCGGTTCGCCGGCAGACAGCTCTCCCGACCGGAGCCCCCGTGATCCGCATACTCGTCGTCGACGATGTCGAAGCCATCCGGCTCGCCCTGGCCGCCCTCCTCGCGTCGGTCCCGGAGCTGGCGGTCGTGGGCACGTGCAGCGGCGCTCTTCAGGCCGCGGCGGCCGTCCTTGAGCTGCTTCCCGACGTCGTGCTGATGGACGTGCGGATGCCCCACGTGGACGGCATCGCCGCGACGGCGGCGCTGCTGGCGCTGGCGCCCGAGCTCCGGGTACTCATCCTCAGCAGCTCCGTCGACGGGCCGGTGGTGCGCGAAGCGAAGAGGGTCGGCGCGGTGGGCTACCTGCTGAAGTCCGGCGAGCCGGAAGAGCTGGTCTCGGCGGTGTTCTTGGCGGTCGCAGGTGGCCAGTGGTGGTGCGAGCCCGCCACCGAGGCAGTGCGCCACGCGACCTGACGGCCGCCCTGCCGCGTGGCTGGTACCCCCAGTTTTGGGGGCCCCCGGCCCCCTCTGATGAAGCTCGACCCGCGGTCGTCCCCGCGTGAGGCTCTCCGTACGAGCTAGCCGACACTGCAAGGGGGGCCGATGGGGTCATCGCCGCGCCCGCGGCCGGGGACCTCGGCGTCTCCGCCGCCCGGTCCGCAGGATCCGGCGTCCGGTGCGCTCGTTCCCCTGCGTCCCCGTCCCCTTCAGCTCCGGGCGCCGTCGGCCCCGGACGTCGTGCAGCCCCGAGCGGCGGGTCGCGACTGCCCCGTCCCGAGCCTCGGGAGCTTCCCGGCCCGGCTCTGGTGGGTCGCCGCGAACGGCGACATCGTCCGCGCCGCAGCCCCACCCCCGCCCGCGGCGCTCGATCGGGGCCGCAACACCGTCGCCGGCCGCTCGTGGGTCCGCTTCCAGTACCCGGGGACGGCCATCCCGTCTCCCCACCGCGCACGCCACGGACTGCGCCTGCAGCGGCGGATCGCCGCGGTTGGCCTGGCCATGTCCACCCTCATCGTCGGGTTCGGGCTGGCCGCGGCCGTCCAGACGCCGGACCCGGCGGCTGCCGCGTCCGGCGTCGACGGCGCCCGCGCGGGTCTCCTGCCTGGGCTCCCGACGATGGAGTTCGTGTACCCGCCGGCCGACCCGGCTCCGCAGCTACTGCCTGAGCCGGGCTCGTTCGGCGAGCCGCTGCTGGAGCCGGTGCCGTTGGATCCACAGCCGGTGGAGCCGCTGCCGGTGGAGCCGGTGCCTGTGGATCCGGGCCTGGTGGATCCGGGGCCGGTCGATCCCGTTCCGATCGAGACCGCCCCGAACGAACCTGTCTCGAACGAACCCGACCCGCAGGTCGTCCCCTCGTCGACGACAACACAGCCGCCAACAACGACGACAACGACGACAACGACGACAACAACGCCAGCCCCACCGCCACCCCCGCCGTTGCCGTTCGCCGCCATGGTGCTGAACCAGCCTCCGGAGCTCCTCGTGCCTGTCGGCACGCCGGTGGGCGGCGGTCTGCCGGCGATCCCGGCGGGCCCGGAGATCGGGTTGTGGACCGATAGCAGCCGAACACCTGGCGTGCTCGTGCTCGTGCTCGGGGCCCAGCACCCGGCCCGCGTCGCCCTAGCCGGCGAGCGGTCGCAGCAAGATCCTCCCCGATCGCTCATCGTCATCCACGCGAACAGCCCCTGGCGCAGTGAATACGTGCTCGCCGACAGCCCCCTAGAGCGCACCGGCACCGATCCGGTGGCCCTGCTCGCGGAGGAAAAGGCGCCGGTCGTGTTCTTGCTGGCATCGACCCCGAACAGCGTGACGGTCGTCAAGGCTGACCTGCCGCCCCCGGTCGTCCCGGTGGACGGGCCGTGACCGATCAGCATGGCGGGCGGCGACAGCAAAGCCCCGGTTGGCGGATCTGGCTCGTCTGCGGATCAGTGCTGAGCGCAGTCGTCGGCGGGGTGCTCGGAGCGCACGCGAACCCGGCGTTCGTCCCGGCCCTCGCGCAGTCCGCACAGGCCGCCCAGCAGCCAGGTTCCGCCGAGGGGCCCGTGCGGCTCACGCCCGCAGGGGAGGACGGGACCGCCGGCGCCGACGCCGGCACTGCCGCGGGCACCCAAGCCGTCTTCACCGACGCCGCGCCCAACCTCGTCCGGGTGCGGGTCGCGATCGCGTTCGCCATGGCGCAGATCGGACTGCCCTACGTGTGGGGTGGGGACGGGCCGGCGAACGGCGAGCGCGGCTTCGACTGCTCGGGGCTCACCACCGAGTCCTACAAGGAGGCGGGTGTCCCGCTGCCCCGCACCGCGCACACCCAGTTCTGGGCCGGGCCGCACGTGCCGTCGGACGCGGAACTCCAGCCCGGCGACCTCGTCTTCTACGGCGTGCCGAGCGACGTGCACCACGTCGGGCTCTACCTCGGCGACGGGCGGATGGTGAACGCACCGAGGCGCGGCAAGCCCGTCCAGGTGGCCCATTCCCGGTGGAGCGGCGACGACTACCTCGGTGCGACGCGGCCGACCGCCCTGCCCGGCAGCATGCGTCCCGGGATCGTGCCGGTCCCTCCGGCCCCGCCACCCGGCGCGTCCGTCGACAAGCCACCGCCGGACGAGGAGTTCCGCGCTCCGCCTGCCGACCTGACACCCGCGATCGTCGCGGCGAACCCGCCGTTGCCCGCCGCCGCGGCACCGGATCTTCTCCCCGCGCCCCTCGGCGAGGGTGCGCCCGCGCCGCCGGCGGCGGAACTGCCGACCAGCCCGGTGCCACCACCTGCTGAGGTGCCCCGGCCGAGCCAGGCGCCGCCCACGCAGGCCCCGTCCAGCCAGGTGCCGCCCAGCCAGGCCCCGTCCAGCCAGGCCCCGTCCAGCCAGGCCCCGTCCAGCCAGGCACCGCCTCCTAGCCAGGCGCCACCCCCTCAGTCGCCGCCGCCATCACCGCCCCCGTCGTCTCCGCCGCCACCGACGTCCCCGCCTGCACAGACCACCACGTCACCGCCGGCTGCCACGACACAGGCCGGACCCGCAGGCGGGGCGGTCGCTCCGACGAGCGGTGCCGGGGCACCCCCGGCCGGAACTGCGGCGCCGCTCGTCAGCCTGAACGGCCGGCTCGTAGTCCCGTGAGTTCCTGAGCCCCCGCAGTTCCGGGCGCTCCCGCGCAGCAGGCCCCAGGGTCCCGCCGGGTAGTCGATCAGCGCGAATCCGGCTGAGGGATCCCGGCGGAACCCTGCCGCCCGGTCGGAGACAGAGGTGCTCTCACACCGCGAGTCGCGCGCACTCAGGCCCCGACTCGCGCGCACTCAGGCCCCGACTCGCGCGCACTCAGGCCCCGACTCGCGCGCACGCAGAGCACGACTCGCGCGCACGGATCCCGCGACTCGCTCGCATTTATGGCGCGACTCGCGGGGTCGTGGTCTGCGGGGTCACTGCTGGCTGGGTTGTGGTCGGGGTTGTGGTCGGGGTCGTGGTGGGTGTCGGCGTGGGCGTGGTGGGTGTCGTCGTGGGCGTGGCGGTGGGAGGCGTCGTCGTGCGGGTGGTCTTCCCGCTTCCTGTCGGTGGAGTCGTCGTCACGCCGGCACCGGTGCCGCCGACTGTCGTGCCCCCCTCGGTCCCGCTGGCGGTGACCGTCCCGGAGCCGTCCAGCGGGTAGTACTTCACCCAGTCCACGTGCATGTACGACTGCCGCACCGATCCCCCCTTGGGGAACCAGTCGAGCTGGATGCACAGGTGCATCGGGCGCGGCGGGAGGATCGAGGTGTTCGTCGTGCGCCACCACTCGACGCCGTCGACGAACGCGGCGATGTGGGTGGGAGCCCACTCGACGGCCCAGTTGTGCCACTTCGTGGCGTCGATCTTCACCTTGCCGCTGACCTGCGAGTTGTTGGCTCCGTAGTGCAGGAACAGATGTGTCTCCTGCCGGGTGTGGTCCATCATCTCCATGAAGTCGACCTCGCCGCCGACGGGGAAGTCCTCGGCGTCGGGCCACAGCAGCAACAGCGCGTTGTAGCTGGGATCGGAGGCCGGGGCCTGCACACGGCCCTCCCAGCGGCCGTACTTCGCGCCCGGCTCCCAGCCCATACCCTCGGTTTTGCCCGATGAATCGCCAGTGATCGTCATGATGCCGTTGGCCATGCTGACGGCGTCGGGGGACCGGCGGCCCTTGCCTGCGTGACCGGGGCCGTTGTAGAGGTTCCACTCCGGCCCGAGCGGGCCGTCAAACCCTTCGACGCGGCTGGGCAGACCCCAGCCGTGGGTTTCGGCGGCCGTGGTTCCGCCGTCCGCGCCGACGACGCTGTTGCCCGTCGAACCTGTCGAACCTGTCGGGCTCGAGGAGGCCGTGGGGTCCGGCGAAGTGTTGCCGTCGGAGCTGTCGCCGGGCGCAGTGGCCGATGTGCTCGGCGAGGTGGTCGGCGGCGACGTGGTCGGCGAGGTGGTGGTGGGCTCGGTCTCGCCGCCTGACGGAGCGTTGGTCTGTGCTGTGCCCGCACCGCCGTCCGCACCGCCGTCCGCCCCGCCATCTACATCGCCACCTGCGGTTCCGGGTTCCGCGACGGGGAGGAGAGGCGTTGGCCCGGCAGGCGTGCAGCGCGGGTCGCCCGCGGCGGCCCGCGCCTCTTGGCAGGCTGCCGCCTCGGGTGTGAGACCCAGTACCGGCACGAGACCGCTCAGCATGAATAGCATGGCCGCGGCAAGGCGTCGGCACAGCTCGGAGCCGAGCGGCATGGAAATCCTCCTCGAGCCGGACAGACGGGCCCCACCATTCCGAGACGTGCGGACTAGCCGGTAGCCCCAGCCAGGGGGGCCGGCCCCCTAAATTGGGGGGTCGGTCCGGACATTTGCCAGCTGGGCACTGCCAGCGAAATTGCCGACAACAATTTCACGCGTAACGGAATGCGCGACGCGCGACATTTGCGTGGCCATTCGCCGGAATGCTCCCGCGGCACCCCACGGGGTGGGCGCTGGGGATGCTCTTGAGGCCCCGCCGCCACATCCTCGACCCGCCGGGTCGACAGCGGACCGGTAGTTCGGCCACGCGGGGCCGAGCAGCGGGGCGCATCGCGCTGGCACGGTGAGGGCCGCCGGTGCAGGGCGCCGGTCTTCTGTTGCCCGGAACCGGAGGCGGACCGATGAGGCCTGCACGACGAACCCCCGCGCGCCGCACCATGCTAGCGATGCTGGTGGTTGCGATGGGATTGGCAGGGTGCACCACTGCCCAGGACACACCGGCACCTCGGCTGCCCGGAGCGGCCGAGGCGGTCGAGGCGGAGTTCACCTCGGTCGTCTCGGACGTTCTCCCCTCGGTCGTGGAGATCAGCCAGCCCGGGGGCGTCGGCTCCGGGGTGGTGTTCGACAACCAGGGGCACATCGTCACCAATGCCCACGTTGTGGGGAAGGCGACGGCATTTGAGGTCCGGCTGGCCAACAGCAGCAGGGTCCGCCAAGCCACACTCGTGTACTCCTACCCGATCGAGGACGTCGCGGTGATCCGCGTGCAGGACCCGACTGGGCTGGTCCCGGCGCGGTTCGGCAAGACCGCTGACCTGAGGGTCGGCCAGATCGTGATGGCGATGGGCAGCCCGCTCGGGCTGGAGAGCAGCGTGACCCAGGGCATCGTGTCGGCGCTGGGCCGCACCGTCGCCGAGCCGCCGGATCCGGAGAACGGCATCCCCGGCACCGTCCTGCGCCAGACCATCCAGACCAGCGCTCCGATCAACCCGGGCAACAGCGGCGGCGCCCTTGTGAACCTCAGCCGTGAGGTCGTGGGCATGCCCACCCTCGCCGCGGTGAACCAGGGGATCGGCGGGGCGGCGCCCGGGCTCGGCTTCGCTATTCCGGGCGACATCGTCCAGAACCTGGCCCAACAGATCGTCGACCACGGCCGGGTGGTGCACTCCGGGCGGGCCTCGCTGGGGATCAGAGCCGTCACCGTGACCGACCAGCAGCGGCAGCCGGTCGGGGCCGGAGTTGCCGCGCCCGACCCGAACGGCCCGGCCGCCCGCGCGGGTGTGCAGGTGGGCGACCTGATCATCCAGGTCGACGACACGCCGGTCCGGACGGCGCAGGACCTGCAGAGCGCGGTCGCCACCCACCAGCCGGGTGACGTCATCCGGCTCACCATCACCCGCCCACCGACCGCCGAGCCGCACACGTTGACGATCACCCTCGGCGAGCTGCCGGTCAGCTGAAAGGACCCCGATGCTGGAAACCGAGACGGTCGACCGGATCCTGCGGCTGGACGCTGACGGGCTGCCGGTCCTGAGCCTTGAGCACGTCGCGGCGGGCACGCCGCTGCGCGAGCACGTCACCGCCGCGACCCTCCGCTTCCCCCTGCCACCGCACCCGGGCGAATGACTCCGGAGGGCCCCGTCGTCACCGCGCCGGCACGCGATCCGCTCGTCGTCGTCGAGGTGACGTGGGACGAGTGCCTGGCGGTGCTGGAGCAGATCTTCCGACGGTTGGCTGCGAGCGTCGCGACGGCCGAGACACGCTCTGGCGTCGTCGGGTGCCCCCGCTGCGGACGGCGCAACCGGGTACCCGCAGCGGGGACGGGCGTGCCGGTGTGCGGGAGATGCCGGCACGCCCTTCCCTGGATCGCCGCCGCGCGCGACGACGACTTCGCAGCGGTGGCCGAGCAGTCCTCGCTGCCTGTACTCGTCGAGGTGTGGGCCCCCTGGTGCGGGCTCAGCTGGCTGGCGCGCCCTGTCGTCGAGGAGTTTGCCCTCACGCGGCCTGGCGAGCTCAAGCTGGTGGAGGTGGATGTGCTCGGCGCGCCGGGGGAGACGGAGCGACTCGCGGTGCGTTCGGTCCCCACGCTCCTGATGCTGCGACGCGGGGAGATCGTCGCCCGCCGCTACGGGGTGGCGCCCGCGCCCGAGCTGCGTGACTGGCTCGACGAGACGCTCCCCGCGCTGCGAGACAGAAGCTAGGTCTAAAGCGCCCTGAACAACTCGGCCCTACTGGGCGCCTGGACGCCGCTCGCCACCGGTGCCCGCGGCCGTCGGCGCGGCCCCTACGCTCTGGAGCGGTGCCACGAGGGCTTTCAGCGGTGTCACAGGAAGCGCATGGCACGGTTCCCTCCAACAACGGCAGCGGACGCCGTCGCGGGACTCCCCACCCGCGGCGATCACGCCGCCTGGAACGCAGGCGGCTGAACGTGGGCTGGACGCGCGGGCGCCGTTGATCGCCAACCGATGGGTGGACGATGACACAGGCAGTTGCGACGGACCGGCTGCGGCCGGTGGGCTCCCGTGTGGAGTGGGTCGACGCGGCGAAAGCCATTTCCATCCTGCTCGTGGTGGTCCACCACACCATGTGGTTCCTCGACAACGCGGGCCTGGCCCCGGCGCCTCTGGTCGCGGCGAACACCGCACTCGCCTCGTTTCGCATGCCGCTGTTCTTCGTCGCGTCCGGGCTGTTCGCCGCCGCCCCGCTCGCGGCCCCGTGGCGCACGGTGCTGCACAAGCGCGTCGCGCTCTTCGTCTACCTCTACGTCCTGTGGACGTTCATCCGGTTCCTGTTCTGGCTGGCGCTGCCCGGTGTCACGGACCCCTACGACTCGGCGAACCCGATGGGGCTTGCCTGGGCGCTGGTGCTCCCCGGGCCGGGCATGTGGTTCCTCTACGCGCTCGCGGTGTTCTCGGTGGTCGGCAAGCTGATCCGGCGCGCTCCGATGTGGCTGCAGCTCGGCGCCTCGGGAGTGCTGTCGGCGCTGGTGGGAGCCGAGATCGTGCAGTTCGAGAGCTTCTCGTGGACGTTCATGGCCCGCTACCTGTTCTTCTTCCTCCTCGGCTACCACGCCCGTCACCGGATCGAGAGCGTGGCCCGGTCGAGCAGCGGCCTGAAGGTGGTCCTCGCGGCCGTCGCCGCTGCCGGGGGCGCCGCGGCCTCGGTCGTGCTGAACGTCCGCGGGATCCCCGGGGTCGCCCTCGCCCTCAATGTCCTCGCGGTGACCTTCGGCGTGCTGTTCGCCGCGTGGATCGCCCGGTACCGGATCGGGCGCCCGCTGACCCTCCTCGGGCGGCATACACTGCCCGTCTACCTGATCCACATCTTCTTCGTGGCCGCGATCATGACCGGCGTGCAGCACCTCGCCCTCCCGGTCGCGGCCCAGTACGCGGCCCCGCTGGTGATAGCTGTGGTGGTGGCGCCGGTGTGCCTGTTGACCCGCCGGGTGCTCGTGGCGGCCGGCGCCCCGTGGCTGTTCGATCTCCCGTCCCGGCTGGCGTACCGCGCTCCGAACCGCGCGACGCCTGCGCAGCCCGGCACCGCCGACGCGCCGACGGCGCCGATTCCAGTGGTGCCGCCCAAGAACGCCTGACCCGCCGCCGGCGCTCCTCTAGACCGGGGTCAGCCGCCCCAGATGTCCTCGAGGAACCTGTCTGCGCTGCGCAGCCCGGCGAACCATGCGGCCGCGTCGGACTCGCTCGTTCCCGTGTGCTCGCGGAAGATCTGCTGGATCGCCGACCGCGTGGGCGGTGCCATCGTGTTGGCGTTGCCGCACACCATGACCACGGCGTCCTCCTGCAGGAGCTGCCACACCTCGTCGGCGCAGTCGAGGATCGCGTCCTGCACGTAGCGGCACCGCGTGTCCGCGCGGGAGAACGCGTTCTCCACCCGCACCACGCCCATCTCCTCGAAGCTGCGCAGCTCGTCGGCGTAGAGGACGTCGCTGTCCGGGTGGCGGCAGCCGAAGAACAGCAGCGACCGCGCGACGGGCACGCCCTGCGCGCGCTGCGCGGCCCGTTCCTGCAGGAACCCGCGGAACGGGGCGACCCCGGTCCCTGCCCCGATCATGATCATCGGGATGTGCGGGTTCTCCGGGGGTTTGAACGGGATCGTGGGCTTGCGGACGAACACGAACGCCGTCGCGTCCTCTGGGAGGAGGGCGAGGTAGCCCGAGCAGACGCCGGTGAACGCGCCGACCCCGGACCGGGCCGGGGCGGTGAGCACCCCGGCGGTGACGCTGCAGACCCCTGGATCCACCAGCGGCGACGACGAGATCGAGTAATAGCGTGGGCGCAGCGGGGACAGCATGTCGAGGTAGATCTCGAACGGCACCGCGCAGGCCGGGAACTCCTCGAGCAGGTCGAGCACCGAGCGGTTCACGCTGCCCACCTGCTCGGCGTAGCGGGCGCGGCTGTGCTCGTCGTCGCCCGTCAGCGACTCGAGCATCGCCTTCTGGGCGGGGTCGTCGGTGTAGCGCGCCAGCGTCTCGATGTCGCCGCGCGTCGCGACGTCCTGCAGCTCCACGCAGCAGCCCAGCACCCCCAGGAGCGGCGTCGGCTCGTCGATCGGCAGGTGGGTGTGCGAACCGCTGCGCGGGATGATCGTGGCGTACTGGCCTGCGTCGAGCCCGAACCGGGTCATGACCCGGCGGAGCAGGTCGATGCTGTTGCGCGGTAGCACTCCGAGATGGTCGCCCGCTTCGTAGGCCGTGTCCGCGGGCAGCGCGATCTCGATGTGCCGGGTGGATCGCTCGGCGGGTTTCCCGTTGCTGCCCATGAGCAGCTCGTGGTTGGCGGTGACCCGGCCGGGGCGGGCCCGGTAGGAGGTGATCACCGGGTTGGTCAGCTGCCGGTTCGTCAGCGTGACCGACAGCCGCGGCCCCGCGTCGACGGTGGCGCCGACCTCGGCCGGGAGGCCCAGCGCAGCGGCGAGGTCGGGCCAGAGGCCACCGTGCCAGTCGCGGTACTGGGCGTCGAAGTCCCCGGCGGCGTCGCCGGCGCCCCGGGGGTGCACGCGGCGGCCGCCGTGCGCATCCAGCTCGGCGTCGAGCAGCGCGGGCACGGCCTGGTAGGTGCTGGCCCACTCCGTGCTGCCGCAGCCGAACACCGTGTACGCGAGGCCAGCGGCGGCCCTCGGGTCGGCGGTGCGGATCCACCGGCAGAACGCTGCCGCGTTGTCGGGCGGGGTCCCGTTGTAGGACGAGGACACCACGATCGCGGCCCCCTCCGGGAGGTCGTCGACGTGGTCGTCGAGCGCGCCGAGCGTGACGCGGAACCCGCGCTCGGTGCCCTCCTGGGCCAGCCGGGTGGCGATCGCCTCCGCCGCGCCGAGGTTCGACCCGAACAACACCGAGAGTGGCGTCCCGTGCGCGGCGACCAGCGGCGCGCTCGGGGCGGCCGGTTCGGCAGCGCGGGTCGCCGCGCCGTCGGTCTGAGCCGGCGCCGCCGTGGTGTCGAGCCACACGTCCGGCCGCGGCCGCACCTGGATCCGGAACTCGTCGGGCTTGATGGTGAGTGTCGTCTTGGTCTTGAGCTGGTAGTCGAGGTGGTCGATCAGCTCGAAGCGCTGCACGAGCATCCCGAGCACGAGCGCTGCCTCCTGCAGCGCGAACTGCCGGCCGATGCACGCCCGTTGCCCCGTGCCGAAGGGCTTGTAGGCGTTCGGGGGCAGGGCCGCCACCCGCTCCGCGGCCATGTGGTCCGGGTTGAAGTCCTCGGCGTCCGGTCCCCAGACCGAGGTCTGGCGGTGCAGCGCCATGCTGAGCACGGTGAGCGGCGTGCGGGCGGGGATCGTGTACCGGCCGCCGATGACCGTGTCTTCCAAGGGGTAGCGGGTGAAGCCGGGAGCCGTTGGCCAGAGCCGCAGTGACTCGTCGAGCACCTGCCTGATGTAGCGCAGCCGGTGCACCTGCTCGAACGTCGGCGTCGCGGTGTTGCCGAGCACCTCGTCGACCTCGGCGCGCGCCCGCTGCAGGAAGGCCGGGTTCTTCATCAGGTAGTAGACGGCGAACGACAGCAGACCGGACGTCGTCTCGTGCCCGGCGATGAGGAACGTGACGCACTGGGCCCGGATGTTCTCGTCCGGCAGCTTCTCCCCGGACTGCTTGTCGACGCCGGTGAGCATGCGGCCGAGCATGTCGGTGTTGTCGGCCGTGTCGCCCTGCTCCCGGCGTTCGACGATCAGCTTGCCGACCAGGTCGTCCATGAACGCCTGGTCCTCCTCCACCTGCCGCTGTGCGCGGATGTTGAGCCGGTTCTGGATCGGCAGCCTCCGGGCTCGGTTCTGCGCCTCGAGGAGGGTGCGCACCATCGCGTCGACGAACGGGTGCGGCGTGTCGCGGTAGAACGAGTTGAACCGGTAGCCGAACCCGCAGAGCGCGATCGTGTCGAGCGTCAGCCGCGTCATGTCGGCCGGGACGTCGACGTCCTCGTCCGGGTTGAGCCGCGCCCACTTCTCCATCAGCTGCTCGGCGATGTCGAGCATCTTCGGCATGTAGTCGCGCATCGACTGCAGACTGAACGGCGATATCAGGATGTTGTGCGCCCGGTGCCACAGCGGGTCGTCGGTGTCGGAGGTGAACAGCCCGACGCCGACCGCGCTACTGCGCAGGTTCGCCAGTCCACCGCTGACGAGCTTGTCGAAGCGGGTGTCGTCGCAGACCTCGTCGACGAGCTCCGCGCCGGAGACGAGCAAGCGGACCCCGCTGGGGATCGTGATCTTGTACAGCGGGCCGTACTCCCCGGCCATCCGCGCCATCTGCTCCAAGGGGCTGTGGGCATCGATGTCGAAGAGGTTCCCGAGCAGCGGCAGCCCGCGGGGGCCGGGGATCTCGTCGAGGCCGATGAGTGCGGTCATGGTGTTCTCCCTGTCGGCGGGCGCACCAGCAGCAGGCCGCTCATCAGCAGCACCCACGCCGGGAACACCAGCAGGATCGCGGGATGGAAGGTGACGCTGACCAGCAGGAACGCCGCTACGAGATAGCTCACCAGCGCAAGCCAGCGCGGCAGGATCTTGGCGGAACGCGCAAGCCCGGTCGCCGTGATCATGTACATGCCCGCTGCGCGCACCCCGAAGACGAAGACCAGCGCGTAGCCGACGGAATTGAGGGCCCGCGCCACGTCGGGCGGCGGCAGCGGCGCGGCGGAGAACTCGGTCAGCAGCGCGATCGCCCCCACAGCGGCGGTGCCGCCGAACAGCATGCACACGAACGTGATGCCGGAGGCGAGGTTCAGCCAGTGCGGGATCTCCGACCACGACCGCGGACGGAGCACCTGCAGCAGCGTCCGCGTCGCGATCATGTGCCAGAGGCAGGCGATCCCGGCGAACGGGACGACGTACAGGCCGAGTGCCACGAGCACGCTGCCGGAGCCCCGCGCGTAGAACGCCTGGTAGTCGCCGTCCGGAGCGGCAAGGCCGGGCGCCTGCTGCACAAGGACGAGCGCCACGACGAACAACAGCGCGAAGAGCACTCCGGACCAGCCGGCCATCCGCGCGGTTCCTACCACGCGCATGTCTACAGCGGGCGGCACGTCGGTGCCGTCCTCCGAGGTACCGCCCTGCTCCGCCGCTGGTCGCATAGGGGATCCCGGGACGGGGCCGCCCTGGAGTCGGCGCCCGCCAGGGTAGGCCGAACGCCGACGGGACACCCGTCCCGGCGCATGTCCTACGGCTGCCGCGGGTCCTGGTCAATGCACGGTTGGTGGATCTGGGGGAAGTTGCGCCGTCGGGCGGCAGGCGCGTGCGCGGACGCCTCAGCAAGGAGGCCCGGCTGCCACCACCACTGCCAATTATCCGAATCGGGCCCACCCCACGGCGGGAAGTCGTAGCGTCACCGAGTGTCGCAGCCGCCCGCTCAGGCGTCGGCCGCGGTGATGTTGGGTCGGCTCGTTCGAGCAGGAGCGCACGACGGCACAGACCGGCGGGGAGGACCATGACCAGGGCGCATCGATCGGTCGGCGACGACACCGGAGATCACAGCGCCGTCTGGACCACCATGACTCCGCCGGTGCGCCGCGCGCCGTCGCCCGTCCCGGAGCACGGCACCGCAACAGGCGACCCGCCGGGTGCGGACGCGGGCATCAGCGACGTCGGGAGCCTGACGGTGAGCGAGCTGGCCGATGCCGCGGAGGCGCGGGGGGTGGACCCGTCGTCCCTGCTGCGCGGGCCGGCCCAGGCGAAGGTGCGCGCGGACCTCGACCTCGCGGCCAGGCTGGCCGACCCGGTGGCCGCTCTGGTGATCGGCCTCGCCCGGCTCGATCCGGTGGCCGCGGCCGTCGTGGCCGGGATGATCGAGCGCTACGCCGCGGCCGACCGCCGGCGGCCACCGACCCTGTAGCGCAACAGCGGATTCTGCCGCGCCCGTTGACACCCACGAGATCCTGGATAGAGGATGAAAAAGATCATTATGTCCATCACTGAGGATACCGCGAGGGGGTGCTGAGTTTGGCCACAAGGAGCTTCGTGGTCGTCGCTCTGGCAGCGGCCGGGGCCGCGGTGGGCGGCCTTTCGACGATCGGGGCACCGCCTGTTGTCGCGGCACCCCCTGTCGTCAGTGTGTCGCCGGTGAACTGCGTGGACGCCGCCGCGGCGCCGCGTACATCGACATCGTTGAGCAGCGTGCTGGACAGCGCTGAGGCCAATGGGTCGGGCGAGTCGTCCGGGTCCGGCACGCTCGCGTCCCGGGCTCGCGCCGCGGCGCAGGACGGCGCCGCCTCCGCGGGCTCCAATGCCGAGCAGCGCGTGGGCGATGCGGCGACGGGCGGTGTGTCGCGGTCCGGCAGCGACACGGCCACTGCATCGGCCGACGAGCTGGCGCAGGCGCTGGCGGATGCGCTGGCCGGGAACACCAACGCTGCGGGCCGCCGTCTCGCTGCGGCGCTGGCCGACGAGGGGTTCGTACCGTCCGACGGCGTGGGTGCCTCGCAGGCGGACGCGACGGGCGAAGCATCCGGCAACGCCGGGCTGGGCACCGGATCGGCTCGTTCGAGTCAGGGCAGCCAGGTCGGGGGCGCGCAGGCGAGCTGCACGGATTCACAGGCGCAGCCGGACGACTCCGGCGCTCAGGCCGGCGGCCGCCTCGACGGAGCCGGCTCGACAGGCGTCGACGACAGCGCGCAGGAGAGTGTGCGGGGTCAGCAGTCCGTGCTGAGCGGGCGGCGTCCGGGTGAGAGCACCGGTCCCGCCGACCGTGCCGGATCGGGCGCCGACGACCGCGCCATCGAGAGCATCGCGGCGGTGCTGGAGCGCGTGGGCGCCACCGCCGGACGTGGTGATGGCACGCGGGGATGAGTACCGGAATGGGGTCCGGTCAGGGCGAGCCGGGTCCCTGGCGGTGGCCACGGGCGCGGCACCGCCCGCGGCCACCGGAGCCCCCGGCACCACCGCCGCAGAACCCCGCGCTGCCGGCCCGGCCGCGCCCGGTCCCGCCGCTGTACCCGGGGCAGTCGGCGTACCGAGCCGGCGCCCCGCCGCGAGCGGCCGGATACCGGCAGGCGCGTCCTGACGGGTTGACGGGGGAACCGCACGCCACGTCCGCGCAGCGAAGTCGAGGCGAGATCGCCGACGCCGGTGCGCTGGCGGCGGCGTTCGCCGCGGACTTCCTGTCCTGGGACGAGGCGGACCCGGCACGCCGAGGACGGGCGCTCTCGTCGTACGCGGCCCCGTCCGCACGTGAGGAGGATCTGGCCGTCGCAGGCTGGGCGGGCCGCGGCCGGCAGCGGGCCGAGCTCGCGTTGCCGGGCACGATCGTCCGCCTGGGCCCGAACGGGGTGCTGGTGCACGTCCGGGTGCGGGTCACCCCGTTCCGACGGCGGGCTGACGTGCCAGCAGGATCGCGCACCCACACCTCTCGGGACCTCCTCCCGTTCCCGGCAGGCGCGCCGGCGCCTGCTCACCCGCAGTGGGAGGGCCTCGACTCCTACTGGTACGAGCTGCTGATCCCGCTGCTGGCCGGCCGAGACCGGTGGCGTGTGGACATCGGTGCCGTCATCGTCGTCCCGCCTCTTCCGGACGGCGATGAGCCCGACGACCTGAGCGCCGACGCCGGCGAGCAGGGCTCGTGATGGACACGAGAGCCGGCTCGAGTGCGCGCATCCCCACCCCGGACCCGGCCATGGATGCGGCTGCGGGCCCCGCTTTCGGTCCGGCAGCAGCCCTCCGTGTGCCCGTGCACCGTCCGACCATCCGGGCCGACCAGCGGGAACGGGAAGGCGGGGTGCCTACCGCCGCGCCCGGACCGCGGTTGTCGCGTCCGTTCTGGCCCCACCACCACGTCGAGGAGGATCCCCCCACGCAGCCCATCCCCGTGGTCCCGGCCGCCCCCGGTGCGGGCGGCGGGTGGGCTCCCGCTCCGCCTCCGGGCGTCGCGGTGCCGGGCTGGAGCCGGCTCCCCCCGCCGTCCGGCCTCGCACCGGGCTCGGGGTTCGGTACCGCAGCCGCGTTCGGCCCGGTCACGGACGAGCTCACCGACTCGACGCTCATCCGCCGGCTGCGTCCGGCCCCGACCGATCCGGGGTGGCGGTCCGCGCTGTTCGCGTTGACGGGCGGGCGGATCAACCCCGGGCAGAGCCCGCAGGAGGCGGCCCGGCTCGAACTGATCCACCGCATCCGGCGGCCGCTGCTCGCCCCGCACCGGGTCGCCGTGGTTTCGGTCAAGGGCGGAGTCGGCAAAACCACCGTCGCGGCCTGCCTGGGTCTGGGGTTCGCCGAGGTGCGCGGCGACCGCGTCGTCGCGCTCGACGCCAACCCGGACGCCGGCACGCTGTCCGAGCGCCTGACCGGGCCCGGCGGTCCGACCGTGCGCGACCTGTACGAGGACATGCCGCGTCTCGGCTCGGTCGGCGAGCTCACCCGATACGTCCGGTCCGCCGGCCGGCTGCACGTGCTGGGCAGCGAGCAGGAACCGATGATGGGCGAGGCGTTCTCGGCCGAGGAGTACCTCGAGGTCACCGACCTGCTGGTCCGCTACTACAACATCATCATCACCGACTCGGGCACCGGGATGGTCCACTCGGCCATGGAGGCCACCCTGGCCACCGCGGACAGCCTGGTGATCGTCGGCTCACCGACCGTCGACGGTGCGAACCGGGCCAGCCGGACGCTCGACTTCCTGGCCGACTCCGGATATCAGGCCGTGGCGGAGCAGGCCGTGGTCGCGCTGTGCGGAGACCGGTACAGCCCCGACGTCGCCCACGACCGCATCCGGTCGCACTTCGCGGCCCGGTGCCGGGCCGTGGTCGACATCCCTCCGGACCCGCATCTCGCGACCGGTGGCCGGATCGACCCGGCGCTGTGGCAGGGCAGTACCCGAGACGCCTGGTACTTCCTCGCGGCCCTCGTCGCCGACGGGTTCGGTGCGCCTCGACCGACCACCCCGCCGCCGGCTCCGCCCTGACCTCTACCGATTCACCATTATCCTTGATAATGTACGGCTTAGATCTTCACATCCTCTACTGCGGGCCACCTTGAGCCCGAGGACCTGGGGCCGATGCGATGGATCCGAAGAAGAACCGACGGTGGGTGATGGCCGCCCTGGCCGCCGCAGCCGTGGTGTTCCTCGTCATGGCCGGCGGCGAGGTGCCGACGGCGGGGCCGGGGGCCGCGCCGACCACTGCGAATGCGGTGCTGGCGTCCGGCACCGGGAGTTCGTCCGGCACCGGCGCGTCCTCCGGCGACAGTGCTCCGTCCACCAGCAGCGCTTCGCCCAGCAACTCCGGAGGCGGTGCCTCCGCCGGCCACAACGGCGCCTCCGCGGGCCACGACAGTGCCTCCGCCGACACCGGTGTCTCCACCAACGGTGCGGCTGGCAACGGTGCGGCTGGCAACGGTGCGGCTGGCAACGGTGCGGCTGGCAACGGTGCGGCCGACGACAGCGTGGCCGACGACAGCGCAGGGGCTGTGGAGCGGAACGCGGTCCTCGACTTTCTGCGCCAGCTGCTCGACGCACTCGGGATCAGCCCGGAGGAACTCGCCGCAAGCAGCAACAACTCCAACAACAACGCCAACAGCAACTCCGACAGCGCAGCCGGCGCCGGCTCCGGGGCGGCCCGCGACAACGGCGTGCAGGTGGAAGAGCCCGCTGCAACGGCTGCCAACGCATCGATCACGATCGCCAACTTCGCGTTCGGGCAGCCGGTCACCGTGGCGCCGGGCGCCACTGTCGAGGTGCAGAACACCGACACTGCGCCCCACAACGTCACCGCCGACGACGGCTCCTTCGCCACCGACAACATCGCCCAGAATCAGACGACCACCTTCGTTGCGCCCACGAAGCCTGGGCGTTACGCGTACAGCTGCACGCTGCACCCCGAGATGACCGGAACCCTGATCGTGCAGGCCGAGGCCGCTACCGGCACTGGCGCCGGCAGTGACGCTCCGACCGGTGCCGGCGCGGGCACCGCCCGGTCGAACGGGTCGAGCGGCTCGCCGCCGCAGGACACGCAGAGCGGTGGCAGCGCGACTCGCGCTCCTCAGGGTGGAGCCGCTGGCAACGTCCAGCCGAGCCGGGCGCCGAGCCCGGGTTCTGGTTACGGGTCCGGCGATGGCTACTGAGATGGCTACTGGGGTGGCTACTGGGACGGCCATCGGTCGGCGCGGCGGCCTCGCGCGGAGGGGTGAGCCCTGGTGACCAGCACGATGGGGTTCCGCCATGGCCGGTCTCGCCGGATGGCGGCGCCGCCCGGTTCGGTGGCTGCCGCCCTCGACTCGGCGCAGCTGGTGCGCCGGTGGCTGGCCGGGTTCGCGGTGCTGCTGCTCACGCCGTTGCTGGTGCGCGTGATGATCGGCGGCCCGACGTGGGCCCAGCTGGTCGATCTGACCGGCCTGTTCGCATTGTCGGCGCTGGTCGGCACGTTCGTCCTGGTGTCGCGGCTGCGGGCGCTGTCGAGAGCGACGGGCATCACGGCATTGCTGAGCGCCCACCGCGCCCTGGGTGTCCTGTCCGCGGTGAGCGTCCTGGTCCACATCGCGGTGGTCATCGCCGCAAATCCGCGGAACCTGGCCTTGCTGGGCTGGGTGGACGCGCCGCCGCGCGCCCGCGCGGCGGTCGGCGCGTCCCTCGCGCTCGCAGGGGTGATCGCACTCGGCGTCCACCGCGCGAAGGTGCGACGGGACTACGAGCTGTGGCGGTGGGCGCACCTGGTGCTGGCCGTGGCCGCTGCCATGTTGTCCGCACTGCACGTCTTGCTGATCGACGACCTTGTGCAGGACCCCGTCATGCAGTGGGTGCTGGCATGGCTCGCGGCCGCACTTGTCGCCTCGCTGGTGCACCGCTGGCACGGCATGGCAACGCGTTCGAGCGAGCACGTCGTACGCGAGGTGCGCCTGGAGTCCGACAGTGTCTGCACGGTGGTGCTCGACCCACGCGGCGCCCCACTGCAATTTGCCCCTGGCCAGTTCGCGTGGCTACGCCTGTCGCGTCGCGGCACCCCCGACGCGGAGGAGCATCCGTTCACCATCGCCTCGTCGGCGGAGAGCGGTGCGTGCGAGTTCACCGTCCGCTCCACCGGCGACTTCGGCACGATGCTGCGGCGGTTGACCCCGGGCACCCCGGCGTGGATCGACGGCCCGTACGGATCGTGCAGCGTCGACCTGCTCCCGCAGCCGGGCGCCGGTGCGGTGATGATCGCCTCGGGCGTCGGCATCACACCGATGATGAGCATGCTCCGCACGCTCGCCGACCGCCGCGACCGACGCCCTCTGCTGCTCGTCCGCGGCGCCCGCGAGCCGGGCGAGCTGTTCTTCCGCGGCGAGCTGGCCCACCTCGCCACCCGGTTGGATCTCGCGGTGCTCGAGGTCGTCCGGCGGCCGCCGCCCGGCTGGACGGGCGCCGCCGGCGACGTCGACGCGCCATTGCTGCAGGCCGTCCTACCGTCCGCGGCGCACCGGGCCGGCGTCGACTGCTTCGTCTGCGGTCCCCCCACCTTCGTCGAGCGTGTCGCCCGCGACCTCGGCGATCTGGGCGTGCCGGATCACCGACTCCACACGGAGCAGTTCTAAGGCACCGAGCAGTTCTAGGACGCCAGCTCTCAGCAGCTGATACAGACGCAGAGGAGAAGGGAAGCCGTGCGACCACCTGTCTCACGAGCGGTCCGGTGGGCCGGTGCGCTCGTGCTGGCCGTCATCGTGGCGGTCGCCGTGTTCAGCTCCGGCGGGTCGAGGCCGAACGAGACCCGACCGGTGACCCCGGACGTGGCACAGACCGAGTTCGGTCCGCTCGCGCCGTCGGACGTCGATCTGCTGGTCAAGGTGCGCCAGGCCGGCCTGTGGGAGATCCCGACCGGGCAGCAGATGCAGCAGCGGGCCGGCCGGGCCGTAGTGGCCGACGTGGGACGGCGGCTGGCCACCGAGCACACCGAGCTGGACGCGATCGTGCGTCAGACCGCCGACCAGCTCGGCGTCACACTGCCCAGCCAACCCTCGTCCCAGCAGCAGACCTGGATGGAGCAGATCACCGCAGCGAGTGGCCCGGACTACGACCGCACCGCGGTCAACCTCCTGCGGCTCGCGCACGGCAACGTGCTCCCGGTCGTCGCGCAGGTGCGCTCCGGCACCCGCAACGATCTCGTCCGCGAGTTCGCCACCACCGCGGCCACCTTCGTGACCCGCCACCACGAGTACCTCGAGAGCACTGGCATGGTGGACTTCGCGGCGCTCCCGGCACCTCCCGGTACTCCCACCCCGCCGTCATCTCCAGCGCCCGCCGCGAACACGAGCGCCGCGCCGGCCTCCGCCGGGGCGTTCGGTGCTGTGGTGGCGGCGGTCCGGGACGCATCGCTCTCGTCGTACCTCGCGGCCGTGGTGGCGTTCGCCGCGGTGATCGGCGCCGGCACCCTGCTCGACATGGTCGTGCGGGGCCGCTCCCGCCCGGCGCCGGCCGGCCCGGCCGCGGGGCACCCCGCCCGGCGCTACCCCGCACCGCCGCCGTTTCCCGGCCCACCTCCGCCGCCGCGCGCACGCCCACGCGGCCCGCACCCGCGCAGTCGTGCGCCGGGCCGGGCCACCGGCCCGGTGGCCTTCGCGATCCTCCTGGTCGCGGTTGTGGTCCTGCCTCCGATCCTGACGCGCGCCACGACCGCGACCCCGCCGGAGTCGCCGTCCCGGTCCACAGCCGTCGCGGCCGGCTTCGCGGCGCTCGATCCCGCCCCCGACCACGTCCTAGCCCTGGCCGCCGTCAGCCGCGACGACGGAGACAGCGGGGACAACAGGGGCGACAGGAACAGCGGAGCCGACGCGAACGGGCAAGATGGCGCCGACAACAAGAATGCCGACAACGAGCAGGGTAGCGGCAGTAGCAATAACAACAATGACAACGGAAACAACAACGACAACGGGAATGGGAACAATAACGACAACGGAAACAATAATGGAGACAACGGCGACGGGAACAACAACGACGGGAACAACAACGACGGGAACGGGGATGCAGAGCAGTTCCCTGGCCGGGAGGACGCTGCGCCTCCCGGGCGCAACGATTTCGCCGACATCGGCGACGTCACCGACGTCCTCGCCGAGCCCGTGGCGCGGGCTGCCGCCTCCACCGGGAGCTACGTTGCCCAGTGCGGGACGCCGGAGCCCGGCCTGCGCAACAGTGACAACTGGATCGTCGCACCGGGGAAGGTCAACGGCGCGCAGCACATGCACGACTACGTAGGCTCAGTCGCCACCGATGCGTTCACCTCGGGCGGGGACCTGCTGGAGTCCACGACCACTTGCTCGTTCGACGACCGCTCCACGTTCTTCTGGCCGGTGTTGCGGGACACGACCGGAGTCGGTCCCGACGCGAACGATGACGGGGGCGGCCTGGACGGCAACGAAGGGGAGATCCTGCAGCCCGCGAACGTCGTCCTGCAGTTCCTGGGCAGCGCGTCCGGCTCGGTGGAGCCCATGCCCCAGCTGCTGCGGGTGATCACCGGCGACGCGAAGGCGGTCACCAACGGCGACGCGAATATCCGCGCGCAGTGGACGTGCCGCGGTTTCGAGGACCGGGCCAGCACGCAGTACCCGCTCTGCCCCAGCGGGAGCCGGTTGCTGCGAGTGCTCGACTTCCCGTCCTGCTGGGATGGGGAGCGCCTCGACTCCGAGGACCACCGCAGCCACATCGAGTTCCCCGACGAGCAGACCGGCGCCTGCCAGAACGACACGGTGGCGGTCCCGCAACTGCGGATGATCCTCGCCTACGACCAGCCCCCTGGCCGCACCTTCGCCCTCGACTCCTTCCCGGACCAGCAGCACAACCCGGCCACCGACCACGGCGACTTCGTCAACGGCATGCCACCCGGACTGATGGCGGAGGTGGTCGAGTGCATCAACGAGGGGTTGCAGTGCTGAAGGGGCAGTTCGTGCCGGCCCGGCCGGTCCCGGCGCTGCCGGCCCTGTGGACCGGGCTCGCGGTGACCACGACCCTGGCTGCCGGCGTGCTCACCGCTTCCCCGGGAGCGGCCGGCGCCGGGGGAGGGCTCGCGGTGTCGCGCTCGGTCATGGTCGTGGCCGGGGTGGCGGTTGTCGGGCTCGCCCTGCTCGGCGTGATGCTCCCGGCCGGCCACAAGCGGGCCCCCGCGGTGCTCGCCCGGGTCGACCGGCTGACCGTGATCGCCGCCGCCTGCTGGCTGGCCGCCACCGTCCTGCTGATCGTTCTTCAAGTGGCGGATGCCGCCGCCGGCCCGGTCACCGCGGTCGGCGTGGCCGAGCTGGCGGCGTGGTCGACGGGCATCGGCGCGGGGCAGGGGATGCTCCTGACCGCCGTCGCGGCGGCGATCGTGCTCGCCGGTGCGGTCGTCCGGTTGCGCCGACCAGCGCTGGTCCCGCCACGGGCCCTCCTGTCCGGATCCGCGTTCGCGATGATCACGCCCGCCGTCACCGGGCATGCTGCCGCTGCCGATCGGTATCAGCTCGTCAGCGTGATCGGCGTCGGAGTCCACGTCGCCGCCGCCGCGGCATGGGTGGGCGGACTCGGCGCGCTGCTGGTGCTGGTCGCGCCACACCGCGGGCTTCTCGTTGCCGTGCTGCCCCGGTACTCGCAGGTCGCCACGGCCTGCATCGTCGGCGTGGCGGCCACTGGCGGGCTGACCACAGCGGTCCACGTCGCCGCAGGGCACTGGGCAGGACACGGTGGCTGGGAGGCCGGCTGGGAGATGCTTCCCGGCACCGGCTGGGGGCAGATCGTGCTGGCCAAAACCGCCGCGCTCGCCGCGATCGGCGCGCTCGGCTGGCTCACCCGCCGTCGGATGGCGGCGTCGCGCACTCCGCTGCTGCGCTGGGCCGGCTACGAGGTCGCGCTCATGGCCCTCGCCCTCGGTGCCGCCGCGGCGCTCACGCAGGCGCCGTCGTGACGCGATCCGGCCCGGCGGGTTGCTAGCCTTGCCCCAGTCACAGTAGAGGATGAAGTAGTTCATCCTTATCGACTGAGGCGGTTGAGGGCGGTGGTTCCCGTGGAGCGGCCGCTGCGGACGGGGAGGGGACTGATGGCGCGGTGAGCACCGACGGCCCCGTCCCTCCGGCCAGGCGCACCCTCCCGGAGAAGATCGACTACCTGTTCGCCACCGTGCGCCCGCCCGGGCAGTACCGGGAGTACACGCACGAGGAGATCGCCGAGCGCGCCAAGGCGGCAGGCCACACGATCTCCGCCTCGTACGTGCATGCGCTGCGCCGCACGCCCGGAAAGAGCCCTCAGGTGCGGGCGCTGGAGGCCATCGCGGCGGCGTTCGGAGTCTCGGTCGCCTACTTCTTCAACGACCAGGTGGCCGCACAGCTGGAGCGGAACCTCGAGCTGATCGCGGCGCTGAACCGTCCCGAGGTGCGCGCCGTCGCCATGGCCGCCGCCGACCTCTCCCCGGAAAGTATCCAGACGCTCTTGGGGCTCGTGGCTCGGGTGCGCGACCTGGAGGGCCTGGGCGAGTGGACGGGCGACGTCACCCCCTGATGCGTCTCGCCTGCGGAACGGTCGTGGTTGGGCTGGCGGTCGGCGAGGACTCCGGGATCGGGTCAGCGTTCGGAACCGTCCCGCAGAAGCGCGGCGAGTGCGGCCCGGTCGTTGACCCCGACCTTGCCACAGGCCCGGTAGATGTGTCCTTCGACCGTGCGCACGGAGACGGTCAGCCGCGTGGCGATCGCCTGGTTCGTCAGGCCGGCGGCGACCAGCATGGCGATCTCGCGCTCGCGCTCGGTGAACGGCAGCGGAGTTGCAGCCCCGCGTAGCGCCGGGCTGGACGCGCCAGGGCACCGTTCGGCCAGCGCGGTGGCTCTGGCGGCGGCGGTGCGTGCCGAGCCCCGCAGCCCCTTTCGGGTGTAGGCAGCGGCGGCGTGCGCGGCGGCGTCCGCGGCGTGCTGCAGCACCCCGATCTCCTCGAACTCACGGGAGGCCGCGGTCAGAGCGGCACCGTTGTCGGTGGCGAGGCCCGCCGCGTGCGCGGCGGCAACGGCGGCGAACGGGCCGTCCACCCTGGTGGCGAGCGCTGCGAGGCGTTCGGCCGATGTGCGGTCACCGAAGCGCACCGCGGTGTGCAGCGCCATGACCTCCTGGGCGCCGCGGTCCGCGGCCAGCTCGGCGGCGTGCCGGGTGTGGGCAACCGCGGTGCTGAGCGCGCCGTCAGCGGCCTCCACCCATGCGGCCGCGAGCGCACCTTCCACAGCGAGCGCTGCCAGCCCGGTGGGTGGGAGCGCTGCGAGTTCGGCAAACGTCTGCCGGGCCGGCCCGCGGCTGCCGGACTGGGCCAGTGCGATCGTCATGTCGGCCAGGCATGCGAACATCCAGCCGCCTGCGGGGCCGAACGGGGCGAGCCCGGCGCGGGCTTCCCTCAGCAGCCGGAGCGCTTCGGCGACGTGGCCACGGGTCAGCGCCACGCGGCCGTTGACCAGGCTGCACGCACCGTTGGCGAGTGGCATCTCACCGAACCGCTCCGTGAGCTCCCGGCCGATCAGCTCCACCTCGGCCAGCCGTCCGGCCAGGAGCAGCGCCATCCCGTGCCATGCCCGTATCGGAATCTCCATCCAGCCCAGGTCCAGCGAGCGCCGCGCGGCGGCCACGCCGCTCTGCTCAGCCAGTTCGAGCCCGTCGAGCCGGCCGCGCAGCCCGTGTGCAGCCACCAGCGCCCAGCTCGCGTGGGCGACCCCGGAGTCGGAGAGCCCTGGTTCGGCGAGGGTGGCGGCGGCCAGCGCAGCGGTCGCGGCGCCGCCATTGCGGAAGGCGTCGACGGCGGCGCGCAGCGCGTCCAGCTCGGTCGAGGCGGCCCGCCCGGCCACGGCGCCCTGAGCGCGGGCCAGCACGGCACCGGCCAGCTCGGGCCGACCGGTCATGAAGGCGTAGGCGTCGACCTGCAATGCGGCCGCCTGGACGTGCTCGGTGTCGGTGCGTGCGTTCGCGGTGAGTTCGGCAAGCTCCTCGTCGGCCCCGCCCGCGTGCCCGACGATCACGGAAGCCAGAGTGAGCCGGGGTGCGAAGCCGCCACCGGCAGCGATGGCCGCGCGCGCCAGCCGCTCGGCGAGCCGCGCGTCGGCACGCCCAGCCGCCGTCCTGGCGGCGACGGTGAGCAGGTCGGGGTCCGGTGTCAGATCGGACTCCATGGCGAGAACGCCCCGGCGCAGCACCTCGGCCTGCGCACCGCCCGCGCCCGCGAGCGCTTCGGCGATCCGCCCGCGCAGCCGCCGGGCTCGCAGCACCCCGCACCGGGCCCGCTGCACCTCGCCGAACAGCGGGTGGGCCAGTCGGACCTCGTCACGCACGACGTCCACGACGACCAGCCCACGGACCTCGGCACGCTCCACGGCGTCGTTACCGGCGAGCTTGCAGAGGAGGGCCGGGTCCAGCGGCTCGCCAAATGCCAGCAGTTCCACGACGTCACGCTCGGCGTCCGAAAGCGAGCCGATCCTGGCTTGCACCAGTTCGGCCAGGCCCGGGGAGAGCGTCGGGCGGCCCGACCAGAGCCATAGCCCGTCCAGCGGGCGCAGCCGGCCGGCCTCCTGCTCCCCGGCGACCAGCTCCCGCAGGTACAGGGCGTTGCCCTGGGTGAGTTCCCAGAGCCGGCGGGCGACGGACCGTTCCACCGCACCCTGCAGCACCGCCTCCAGCAGCACGGTGGTCTCGACCGCGGAGAGCGGCTGCAGCTCCAGGCGAGGCAGATGGCCGTCCTTCCACAGGGCCGTGATCGCGTCGGGTGTCGGCTCGCCGCTGCGCAGCGTCAGCACGACGGTCGCTACGCCGCGCACCACTAGCTGGTGCACCACGGCGGCCGAGTGATCGTCGAGCAGGTGCGCGTCGTCGACGGCGACCAGCGTCCCGGACGGCCGGGCGCCGGTCCGGACGGCCTCGACCGCGTGGCCCAGCAGGTTGGCCGCCGGTGGCAGTACACCGTCGAGCACGGCACCGAACGCACCGAACGGCAGATCCCGAGCGGAAGCCGTGGCCGTCACCCAGCGGGTGACGACGCTCGCGCCTGCGTTGGCCACCATCTCCCTGGCCAGACGGGTCTTGCCGACCCCGGCCGCCCCGGCGAGAACGGCGCCGGCGGGGCGCTCGGCGAGCAGCCGCAACTCCTCGGTGCGACCGACGAGCGGCCAGTCCCCGGGCACAGCGCGGAGCGTAGCCCGGGCGGGTCTGGGCAGAGCTGACCGGTACCGCGCCGGTCGGGTTACCGTCAGCCCGGACCGCATGCCGAGGGCGAAGTGCGGAGGGCCGGTGCCCTCGGCCAAATCGATCGGCGGCTCACGGCGGGAAGAACCATGCTCGCCTTGGTGGTACCTCCCGCCGTCGCGAGCATGAGTAGGCAGCTACCTGCGCTGCACCTTGACTGCGGGTACACCCTCAAGGGATGCCACCCGATCCACCAGCAGGCGGCCTGCCCCGGGACGAGGCGATGCAGCTGTTGACCCCGGTGCACTCGCTCGCCCTGCGGTTGCGTGACGCGCATCTGCCCGACCCGCTCATCGCCGAGTGCCTGAGCATCGAGCCGGAAGCGCTCGGCCCGCTGCTCGAGGTGGCGCAGGCCAAACTGGCCGCACTCCTCGCCAGCCGCTGACCGGGCCGGCGCCGTCGACAGCGTGGCGTCAGGACGGGGACCTGCGCCCGACTCGCAGGCCGCAGGCATGACCGAGGAGAGCCAGGACTCGGCATTGAGTTGATCGTGCCGTTGCGCATGTGCGGGTGCGCTGTGCGCGGAACGAGTAGCGCACTACGCGTGCTAACGGAGGAGCGCCCTTCAACACTCGGCCCAGGCCTTTCTCACCTGGAGTCGTACACCATGCCTGCGATCTGGAGCGTTCCTGGGTTCACCTACGTGCGCGAGTTGGGGCGCGGCGGAGGCGGCACGGTGGTGCATGCGACCGACGACGGCACCGGCGCGAACGTCGCGATCAAGTACCTGGGTGACGATCTGCTGGCCGACGAGGCGTTCCGGGAGGCGTTCCGCGCCGAGGCGCGGCTGCTCGCCGGGCTCGACTCCCGGCACGTCGTCCGGCTCTACCAGTACGTGGAGAGCCGCGACGGAGCGGCGATCGTGATGGAGTTGGTTCCGGGGACGTCGCTGCGGTCCACCCTTGTCGCGCACGGCCCCACCGAGCCGGAATCGGCGCTGTCGGTACTGAAGGGCTCGTTGCTCGGCCTCGGCGCGGCGCACGCGGCGGGCGTGGTGCACCGGGACTACAAGCCGGAGAACGTGCTGGTCGACTTGAACGGCGAGAGCAAGCTGGTCGACTTCGGAGTAGGGACCAGGGCCGGCGGAGCAGGTGACGGGTCCGGCACCCCCGCCTACATGCCTCCGGAGCAGTGGGCAGGCGGAGCTGCCAGCCCGACGGGGGACATCTATTCCGCCACCGCGACGTTCATCGAATGCCTCACCGCGCGGCCACCGTTCGCGGCTCAGGACATGGCGACGCTGCGCCACATGCACGAGCAGTCACCGGTCCCGATCGAGCAGGTTCCCGAGCCGCTGCGGGACCTCGCGCTTCGTGGCCTGGCGAAGAACCCGGCCGACCGTCCCCCGGATGCGGAGGTGTTCCTCGCCGAGTTGGAGGCCGCGGCGGTGGCCGGGTACGGCGAGGACTGGGAGGAGCGGGGCACGGGCCGCCTGGCCCGCCGCGCCGCCCTGCTGGCCTTGCTGCTTCCGGTGGCTGCCGGGGCGGTCGGCGGGACCGCGATCGGAGCGACGGTGCTGGGCCGCGGCGGGCGGGTGCGGTTGACGGTCGCGGCCACCACGCTGGGGCTCCTCATTGCGGGCGGTGTGATCGCCGGCATCGGCCTCATGCAGGACAGCCGCGTCGTGAATGCGGAGGCCGCCGCGCTCCCCCCGGTCGCGCCGACTTCCGCCGCTCCGCTGCCCGTCCCCGCGGACGAGGTCGCCGCCCCGGTGCCGGTGCCGGAGCCGGCTCCCGCCGAACCGCAGGTCGCGGCCGAGCCCGAGCCCAACCCCGGTGCCGGAGCAGATCCCGGTGGCGCCGCGGTTGTCCCGCCGGCCCCGGCCCCCGCCGGTGGCGGGACCGACCCAGGCCCCGGCCCGGAGCCGGAGCCGGAGCCGGAGCCGGAGCCGGAGCCGGAGCCCGAGCCGGAGCCGGAGCCGGAACCCGAGTCGGATTTCGTGTCGGAGTCGGATTCCGGGTCTGATTCCGAGTCGGGGTCGGAGTCGGGGTCGGATTCCGGGTCGGAGTCGGAGCCGCCTACGTCGGAGCCGCCTACGTCGGAGCCGCCTACGTCGGAGCCGCCTACGTCGGAGCCGCCTACGTCGGAGCCGCCTACGTCGGAGCCGCCTACGTCGGAGCCGCCTACGTCGGAGCCGCCTACGTCGGAGCCGCCTACGTCCCCGCCCACGTCCCCGCCCACGTCCCCGCCCGGCCCGATCGTGCGCAGCGTGGAGACCGACGTGTCCGATGGGCTGGACGACCGGGCCGACCTCGATGTGGGCGACGAGCCCGAGCCGGAGCCCACGACCGAGCCGGAGCCCGACCCGATCTTGCGCAGAGAAGAGGCCGACGAGCCCGAGCCGGACACCTCGTCCGACGACGGGGACGACGGCGCGCCCGCCGACGAGGACAACGGGGACGACGGCGCGCCCGCCGACGAGGACAACGGGGACGACGGCGCGCCCGCCGACGAGGACAACGGGGACGACGGCGCGCCCGTCGACGACTGACGCGGGCCCGTAGATCACCAGGAGAAGGAGCGACCACCGTGAACGTCGAGGCCGAGGCCGGTCGGCTGTTCGGACCCTACCGACTCGACCAGCTTCTCGGTCGCGGCGGGATGGGGGAGGTCTTCCGGGCCTACCACGTCGAGCAGGACCGCGTCGTAGCGCTGAAACTGCTGCTCGAGGAGTTGGGGGACGACCCGGCGTTCCGGGAGCGGTTCCTCCGCGAGTCCCGGGTGACGGCTCGTCTGACCGATCCGCACGTCATCCCGATCCACAACTGGGGTCAGATCGACGGGCGGCTCTACCTCGACATGCGCTACGTCGAGGGCGAGGACCTCGGCGACCTGATCGATCGCAGCGGGCCGATGACGCCGGCGGAGGCCGTCGACGTCGTCTCCCAGGTGGCCGGCGCGCTCGACGCCGCGCACCGCTCCGGCCTGGTGCACCGCGACGTCAAGCCGTCGAACGTGTTGCTGAGTACGGACGTCGCCGGCCCGGCCCGGTTCGCCTACCTCGTCGACTTCGGGATCGCGAGAGCGACGTCCGGCGAGACGGCCGCTGCGCTGACCCGGGCCGGCACCACGCTGGGCAGCCTCGACTACATGGCGCCGGAGCGGTTCCTCGAGATGCCAGTGGACGGCCGCGCGGACGTTTACTCCCTCGGGTGCATGTTGTACGAGTGCCTCACCGGTGAGCGGCCGTTCCCTCTCGACGGCCTGGCGCCGCGCATGACCGCCCACCTGAACAGCCCGCCACCCGGACCCTCCACCCGCCGCGGGGGCGTGCCCGGGTCGTTCGACGAGGTCATCGCGACCGCCATGGCGAAGCGCTCGGCCGATCGCTACCCAACGGCGGGCGCGCTCGCCGAGGCCGCCCGCCGTGCGCTGAGCGCCAGACCATCGACGCCCGGCCTGGCTGCGCAGGCCGCGCCGTCGCGGGTGCCGGTCCCGCCTGACATGCGCACGATTCGACCGGGAGCGCCATCGGCGCCCGGCCCGGCTGCGCAGGCCGCGCCGTCGCGGGTGCCGGTCCCGCCCGACATGCGCACGATTCGACCGGGAGCGCCATCCTCGCTCCCGCCGCCACCGCCTGTACCGCACCGCGTCCCGGAGCAGGCCGACCAGCAGACGGTGCGGCAGGCACCTCCCGTCCGTCCGGCCGGTCGGCCGGTCGCAGCCCCGCCACCGTCGCTCCAGGAACACCCCACGGTGCGCGGGGCCGGGTCGACGGGATCTCGCGCCACCCCTCTGCCCGGGAGGCACCCGGTGCCACACCCGGCCCAGCCCCCGAACCCCCCGAGCGCGCCGCCCCCGCCTCCCCCGAACTGGCGGGTGGCCGAGGCACGGAAGGACCGGTCCGGGGGTGGACGGATCTGGCTGCTCGTGATCGTCCTGCTGGTGCTCGCCGCCCTGGTGGCCGGTTACGTGCTGCTCATCTGAGCGAGCCGGTCGGCTACCTCGCGTGCGCTGGTGATCCGGGCGTCGCCGGCGGCGAGGCACTCGCCGACGAGCTCGGCGACCTCGGGCGGCAGCCCTGGGTGCAGCTGGGGCGCGCCTGCGAGCACCTTGCGGATGGCCAGCAGGGGTTGCGCGTCGGGCAGCTCCCCGAACAGCCCGGCCCCGGACAGGGCACGGTGCACGGTGGCGCCGAGGGCCCAGATCTCGGTCCGCCGCGACGGGCGTGCACCGGCGAGCAGGTCGGGGTCCATGAACTCGACCGAGGTCGCCCGGCCCAGCCCGGTGAGCGTGTTGCCCGGGCTGAGCAGCCGGGCGAGCCCGAGGTCGGACAACCTGCCCCCGATGCGGCCGTCGCCCTCGTCGGCCAGCAGGACGTTCGTCGGTGTGATGTCGCCGTGGGCGAGGCCGGCCTCGTGCAGCGCGTGCGCCGCGCGCGCGGCGTGCTCCAGCACGACCATCACCGTGGGCATCGGCAGCGGCTGGGCAGGCGCGGCGAGGGAGCCGAGCGGCAGGTACTCCATCGCGTAGGCGAACCGGTCGTCGAGGACGGCGTCGAAGACCCGCACCAGGTGCGGGGACCGGACCGCGGCGAACGCCCGCAGCTCCCGGACGCCACGCTCGTAGGCCTGCTCGCCGATCCGGTCCCCGAAGACCTTCAGCGCGACGAACTCCTCGGCCAGGCCCAGCCGGGCCGGTGGCCGGGCGAGGTAGAAGCGGCCGTTGTTGCCCTCCGCGAGCATCCGGACGATCTCGTAGTCGGCGATCGCGGCCGGCGTCGCGCTCGCGGCGGTCACCGGACACCCGACGGCGACTCGAACACGAACGTGGCTTCCCCGAGCCGGACCTTCGTGCCGGGCACAAGCCGGCGCGACTCGCCCGGGGCGAGTTGCTCGAAGCCCTCTCCTGGCGGCGCGACGAACGTGCCGTTGCTGGACCCGCTGTCGACGATCATGATGTCCCACCCCTCGAGCCGTATCTCGGCATGCACCCGTGACATCGAGCCGGTGTGGTCGTCCACCGCGATCGGCCGCAGCGCACCGCTGCGCACCCGTTCGTCGGCGTCGGGCATTCGGCCGATCAGGTACTCGGCGTCGACCGTGTAGGTCGTTCCGCTGTCGAACACCAGCAGCCCGAGAGGCGGGCGGTCGCCGATCACCAGCAGGCCGGTGCGCTCGTTCATCCGGATGCCGCACAGCACGCAGAAATGTGACCGCGGGTCGTTCAGATGTCCTCGCGAGCAGAGATGGCCCTGCGCCTGGGGAGCCTCGGCCGCGCCGTCGCCACCCGGGCCGGCCGGCTCGTGGTGATGGATCCCGCTGTGGCCGGACGCAAGAGGTGGCCGTGGCTCATCTTCGGTGGCCCCGAGGATCTGCTCGGCACGCAGCGGAGGCGCGAGCATCGGCCGCGCCGCCGGTGCGACGGGCGGAGCCGTGGTCACGGGCGGGGCCGTCGTCACGGGCGGGGCCGTCGTCACGGGCGGGGCCGGCGGCGGGGACAGCGGTGGGGGCGGATGCACCGGTGAGGGCGCCTCCGCCTGCCGCAACGCGGCCAATGCCGGCACCACGACGTCGTGACCGGGCAGCGTGTCCGCGTGCCGCAGCACGACGCCGGCGCCGGGCACGACACCCGCCCGCAGGTCGTACATCTCGGAACCGGGGCCGGCCGGTTGCGCGGCACCGTCGAGCGTCAGCTGCACCGGGGCTTCGGGCCGCACCAGCAGCCGGTCGGTCCACGATGCCGCGTCCGTTCCGGAGATCTCGGTGTCCAGCTCGGGGATCAGCAGGCGTACCCCGCCGACGAGGAACACAGCCAGCCCGTCGTCGGCGGTGGCCGACACCGCGCCGAACCGGAGCTGCTCGATGCCGTCACCGATGCCGCCGAGCCAACTCGCGAGCCGCCTGGCCAGCACGCGTCCCGGTGAGCTGCCCGCGGTCTCGCGGCACAGCTCGACCAGCGCGCCCAGGTGGCTCAGCGCCTGCTGGTCGTCGGCGACCTGGGCGACGCACACGATTCCGGGGAAGCGAGCGACGAGGCCCGCCCCTGGCCGCACCGCGCAGCGGAGCCCGTCGAAGTCGGTCATCACACCAACCTTCCGCCGCGGAACCGCCAGTGCACGAACGGCACCCGCATCGGCCCGTTCGCGACGAGCCACACCAGAACCCAGGTCGTCGCGAACAGGATCGCGAACGCGGCGAAGGGAACGCCGCCGGCAAGCCCCGGCACGACGCCGAGCACCAGCAGGACCCACACCAGCGCCCCCTCGTTGAGGACGGTGATCAGCCCGAAGAACGTCGGCCAGTCCTTCTCCCAGCGGAACTGCTGGATGAAGTGGTAGATGAACTCCCAACCGACGCCGAGGACGAGGGTGGTAAGCAGGACGGTGAAGGTCATCCGGTAGATCTCGGGAAGGCCACCGCCGATGCCCGGCAGCACCGGGCTGATCAGCAGGGTCCAGAGACCGCCGATGACGGTCAGCAGGAATATGCGGGTCTGGATTCGCCCGTTCAGCGTGGGAAGCATCGTCGTGTCCCTTCAGATGTGCTTTCCGCGTGCCCACCGCCACCACTGGCGGGTGGACCGCAACGGGCCGAGACGCTTGCAGAAGCCGTCCCGCGCCAGGTCGTCCGCGATCTCCTGGGCCGCGATCTGCAGGCCGAGGAACGTGTCCACGCCGGGGAAATAGCCGCCCAGCGTGGCGGTTCCCGAGGCGTAGCACCGGCCGGGATCGCTGCGGGTGCCACGGACCTCGAACGTGCGGTCGACGTCCAGTCGGTCCAGCGGGTTGCGTCCAGCGCCGCCGTGGTCGAGCAGGTCGGCGAGTACCCGGTGCTCAGCGATGTCGGCTTCGAGGCCGGTGCAGTCGATGACCCCGAGCACCGTCATCTGCTGGGGGCCGTTCTCCGTCTTGAGCTCGACCCTGACCTGGCCGGAACCGTGCGGCTCCATCGCGGTGATCTCGCCCTGGAACGCGCGGTACCACCCTTCGCGGCGGCCCCGTCTCAGCTGCTCCTGCCATGACCTGCGGACCGGAGTGTTGGTGCCGCCGAAGATCTTGTAGAGGTCCGCGCGTTCCTTGCCCTCCAGCTTGCGCACCCGCGACTTGAGCTGCCCACCCCACACGGACTTCGGGTAGTTGAAGCCCTGGTAGGCCCAGCCGTCACGACCGCGGCGGCGCATCCAGATGTTCGGGCCGTGCGAGCCGGTGACGAAGGTGCGGAAGACGTGCTGGATCTGGGTCTGCAGGCCATGCGCGTCGCGGTCGTCGATCAGTCGCTGCAGGACTCGCGAAGCCACGATCCCGCCCCCGCGCACGAGGACGACCCCGGGCTTGGCTCGTAGCCTGCCGTAGATCTGCTCGTGCGGTTCGTAGGCGTTGACCACGCTGCCGTAGTCGCGGTGGCGTTCCCGGTACTCCATCAGGTCGGGCAGGAACTTCAGGCCGGGATAGCCGACCGCCACGTGCACGTACGTGCTGCGATACGCGATGCGACGGGTGCGGCTGGTGTTCTCCGGCGGCGTGAGGATCGTGAAGTACCCGCCGCCGATCCGGCGGCGCACCATCCGCACCTGGCCCTTGACGACCATGTCGGGGTAGGAGATCCGGTGGTACTCCTTCTCCATCGACGCAAACGCATGCCCGGCCCGCGGCGTGTAGTAGTCGGCGAAGATCGGCTCGACCGCCACCTGCAGGAGTGGGCGCAGCGACCGGTCCGCGATCGCCTCGCGGACGGCGTAGCTCGGGAAGCCCCAGATGTTGTCAGGGCAGGACGCGGAGTCGGAGCGCAGCCGCTCCCCGCGAGGGATCTGGGAGACCCTGGTGAGGTACTCGTAGCTCTCCCACGGGTGTTCGAGCTGGGTGAGCACGCGGATCGCCGATGTGGGCACCCCGCAGATGCGCAGGTAGTCCGCAGTGACGAACGACCCGATGCCGCCGCCGACCGACACGAACGGGACGTCGACCACCGGGATCCCGGCACGCGCTACGGCCTCGTCGGACCACCAGTCGGTCTCGATCAGTTCGGTCGTGAGGTCGCCCGGCTGTGATGCTCCGGTGGGGTCGGACGCGGCGGCGCGGTCCGCGCCCGGGAGGAGGATGGTGTCCTCACGCACGGCGCACCGCGCCGTCAGGCGTCGCATGCTCGATCATGCGGCAAGACTCGGACGGCCCGGCGGGACGATCTAGCGTAGTCGACTACTCGTTTCCTGCTGCCCTGATTACCGGAGAGTCGGCGGCGGGCTCGTGATCGACGCCCACGCTAGCCGGAGGGGGCGCCGTCATGGATACGAAGGTCGTCATTGCGTTCGTGCTGCTCGACGTCGCCGTCGTCGTCGCGGCCGCGCGGCTCGCGGGCCGGCTGTTCCGCAGGTTCGGCCAGCCTGCGGTGCTCGGCGAGATCGCTGCCGGGATCGCGCTGGGGCCCACCCTCCTCGGGTTGTTGCCGGGCGATCTCGACATGCTGCTGTTCCCGATGGAGGTGCGCGGCGCCCTCGCGGTGATCGCCCAACTCGGGCTCGTGCTCTTCATGTTCATCGTCGGCCTCGAGGTCGACATGTCGCTGATCCGGGGGCGGGGGCGCGCGGCGAGCGCGGTGGCCGTGAGCTCGATGGTCGTGCCGTTCGCGCTCGGCGCAGGGGTCGCGGTCGTGTTGTACCCGCTCCACGACACCGTGGGGGACCGGCCGGTTCCGATGCTCGGGTTCGTGCTCTTCCTCGGGGTCGCCATGTCGATCACGGCGTTGCCCGTGCTCGCGCGCATCCTCGCCGAGCGCGGCATGCATCGGACTCAGGTGGGCGTGCTCGCGCTGGCCTGCGCTGTGATCGACGACGTCATGGGGTGGGTGCTGCTCGCGGTGGTGGTCGCCGTGGCCGCGGGCGGCGACGTCGCGGGGGTGGCCCGGATCCTCGGTCTCACGGTGGTGTTCGCGGTGCTGGCGTTCCTCGTGCTGCGGCCGTTGCTCGCCCGCATGACGGGGTGGTACGACCGCGCGGGCAGGCTCACCCCGGACATGCTCGCCGCGGTGTTGGTCGGGCTGCTGCTCAGCGCCTTCGTCACCGAGGAGATCGGCGTGCACGCCATCTTCGGGGCGTTCGTGTTCGGCGCGATCATGCCGCGCCGCGGGGCTGCCGGGCTCACGAGGGAGATCCTCGAACGCCTGGAGCAGGTGAGCCTGCTGTTGCTGCTGCCGGTCTTCTTCGTCGTCGCGGGCCTGCAGGTCGACGTCGCGAGGGTCGGCGTCGCCGGCCTCTGGCAGCTCGGCCTGATCATGGCCGCCGCGATCGCCGGCAAGTTCCTCGCCGCCATGGTCGCCGCCCGCACCCAGCGGATGCCCCGGCGGCAGGCCACGACGATCGGCCTGCTGATGAACACCCGTGGGCTGACCGAGATCGTGATCCTCCAGGTCGGGGTCCAGCTCGGGCTGCTCGACCAGACGATGTTCACCCTCATGGTGATCATGGCGCTGATCACGACGGCAATGACCGGCCCGCTCGTGCGGATCACCTACCCGGACCGGGTGATCCAGCGGGAGATCGACGCCGCCGACCGGGCCGAGGCGGGCGACGCCGAGGCCTACACCGTGCTCGTCGCGTTGCCCGGTGAACGCGCGGCCGAGTTCGCCGAACTGGCCACCCAGCTGGCCGGCCGTGAGGACCCCGTCCGCGTCGTGCTCTGCCGGCTGCTGCCGGCTCCGCCGCGGCTCGAGGTCGGCAGCGGGGTGACCGGCGAGCTCGCGGTGATCGCGGCCGCCGGTGACGAGCTGCGCGGGCTCGTCACCAGACTCGAGTCCGACGGTCGGATCCGCGCCTCGGTGATCGTCCGGTTCGCCGCCGATCCGGCGGCGGAGCTCGCCGCGCTCGCCGGGACGATCGGCGCGGACCTCGTCGTCGCGGCGGCCCCGCCGGGGCGAACCGGCACCGGCACCGGGTTGCCGAGGCCTGCCGGTGTGGCCGGCGTGGAGGTGCGGTTGGGCACCGGATCGCCGGCGGCCCCCAGGGTCGTCGTGCTGGTCGACGGGGACGTGGGCGGCCGCGCGGCGGTACGGCTGGGGTCGCAGCTCGCGCTCGCGCGCGAGGACGAGCTCGTCGTCGGCGGCGCGGCCGGCAAGCGGGCGGCGCGCCAGGCCGCCGCCGCGATCGCGGCCTTGCGGAGGGCCGGCGTACCCGTCGAGGCCGCGGACGAGGACGCCGAGAGTGCGGCCGCCGTCCTCGTCACCGCGGCGGACTCAGAGCCGACCGGCGGGACCGACGAGTCGGTGACCCTGCTGCGCGTGCACGCCGACGACGCCGACCAGGACGACGAGCTGGACCAGGTCGTGGCCCGGATCCGCGTCGCGGAGCCGGCCCGATGACCCAGGAGGCGTTCGGCCCGTACCGGATCGACAGGTTGCTGGGCCGGGGCGGGATGGGCGAGGTGTATCGCGCGCACGACTCCGTGACAGATCGGGTCGTCGCGCTCAAGGTGCTGCGGGCGAACCTCAGCGCCGACGAGGAGTACGCAGCGCGGTTCCGCCGCGAATGCCGCAGCGCGGCGCGGATCAACGAGGCGCACGTCGTCCCGATCCACGGCTTCGGTGAGATCGACGGGCAGCTGTACCTGGACATGCGGCTGGTCGAGGGCGTCGACCTCGGTGCCTGGCTGCGCGAGTACGGCCCGATGCCGCCCGATGCCGCCGTGGCGGTGATCGGCCAGGTCGCCCAGGCGCTCGACGCCGCACACCACCACGGGCTCGTGCACCGCGACGTCAAGCCGTCGAACATGATGCTGAGCAACACCGACGGCTCGGTGGTCGATCCCTCGACGGTCTTCGTCTCCTTGCTCGACTTCGGGATCGCTCGGCCGCGCACCGGAGCCGTCGGCCCGGAAGCCGCGGTGCTGACGCGGAAGGGCGCTCTGCCGGGTTCGCCGAGCTACATCGCCCCGGAACGCCTCGACGGGGTTGAGGGCGATCCACGGTCGGACGTGTACTCGCTCGCCTGCGTGCTCTACGAGGCGCTGACGGCGGGCCCGCCGTTCACCGGTGACCTGCCCGCCCTGATGGGTGCCCACCTGCACAGACCGCCACCGCAGCCGAGCACCGGACGCCCGGGCGTGCCGGCCGGCTTCGACGCGGTCGTCGCGACGGGGATGGCCAAGGATCCGGGAGAGCGCTACCCGACCGTGGGCGAGCTCGCCGCCTCGGCGCGCTCGGTGCTGGGGATCACCAGCCCCGACACCGCCGTCACGGTCGCTGCGGGCGGTCGGCGGCCACCGCCACCGGCACCGGCACCGGCACCGGCACCGGCACAGCCACCGGCGGGCGCCGACGGCGTGACCGTCCGGTTCGGTCCCGGCGTGGCCACCACGTCGCCGACCCCGCCACAGCCGCCCGGGACCCGGACTCGCGCGCCGCGCCGCCGCGCGCGCCGCTCGCTGGGCGGGGTGCTCGGCACCGTCCTCGTCATCGTCGCCGCTGTCCTCTTCTATCTGCTTCAGCGCCAACCCGATGAGCTGGCGGTGCTGGAGGCGGCCGTCGCGCCTGCCGCCGAGCCGGGACCGGCGTGCGACGTGACCGTCGACGTCGTTGGAAAGGTCCAGACGAACGGGCGCGCCGGGACGATCACCTACCAGTGGTTCCGCAGCGACGGCGAAAGCACCGCGATGCTGACCCAGACGGTTCCGGATGGGACCTCGACGAGCGACGTCCACCTCCTGTGGACCCTCAGTGGCACAGGGCGCTACGCCGCGACCGCCACGCTCCGGGTGCTGGCTCCGAACCCGGTCGAGGCGGCAGGGGGGTTCACCTACGACTGCCGCTGAGCCGCGGCCGAAATCCCTCCACCGGTCGTGCCGCCAAACGATGTATCCGCGGCGACCGGATCCCCTCTATTGCGTGGGCGGGGGCCATTCGAGGGGGAGGGGTGGCTGTGTCACGCGCAGCGACATGTACGCCGAGATCGACGTCGAGAATTCGTGCCGGCACCGCATGGGGTGTGGATGTCGCGGGGCGCTGGCCGATAGTCGGCCGCAGCGGCGAGCTCGGCAGCGCCGCCACGGCGATCGACCCGGACGGCGGGCGGGCCGGTGTGGTCGTGGCCGGAGGCGCTGGGGTCGGCCGGACGAGGCTCGCATTGGAGGTGCTCGACGCAGCGTCCCGGCGGGGCGCGACGACCGGCTGGGCCGTCGCGACGGCGGCGGCGAGCAACGTACCGCTTGGCCCGTTCGCGCACCTGATCTCCATCGGATCGGCCCCCGCGCCCCACGCCGCCGTCGAGCAGTTGCTCGCCGCCGGACAGGCCGGGATGGTGCTCGGGATCGACGACGCGCACCTGCTCGACGACTGGTCGGCCGCCTTCGTGCACGGCATCGCCACGAGGTCCGCGGCCCGGCTGGTTGTCACCCTGCGCGCCGGCGTGCCGGCCCCGGATGCGATCACCGCCCTGTGGAAGGACGGTCTGCTGGCCCGGCTCGATCTGGTGGCGCTGTCACTCGACGACGTCACCGAGCTGCTGACCGCCGTGCTCGAGGGGCCCGTGGAGAGCCACACCGCGGCCCGGCTCTGGGAGACGACGGCAGGCAACGCCCAGTACCTGCGCCATCTCGTCGAGGACGAGCGTGCTGCCGGCAGGCTCGCCACGACCCTCGGGGTGTGGCGGTGGCAGGGCGAGCCGCAGCCGGCCGCGTCACTGATGGAGCTCGTCGCGGTGCGGATGGGGCCATTGAGCGCGCCGGTCCGGCATGTGTTGGAGCTGCTGGCGCTGGCCGAGCCGCTGGACGTCGGCCTGCTCGACGGGCTGGTCGAACCGGCAGCGTGGGAGGAGGTGGAGCAGCGGCAGCTGGTCAGCGTCGCCGCCGGTTCCGACGGCAGGCTGCGGGCCCGGCTGACTGTTCCACTGCACGGGTACGTGCTCCGGTCAGCGATGCAGTCAGTGCGGGCGCGTCGCCTGCGTGGCGTGCTGGCCTTCTCGCCGGCAGGCGGTGACATCGTCCGGCGCGCCGGGCTCGTGCTCGACAGCGACGTCGCCCCGGACCCGGACCTGTTCGCCGCTGCGGCCGCCGAGGCGCTCCGCAGGGGCGAGCTGCCCCTCGCTGACCGGCTGGCCAGGGCAGGGGTAGGTGTCGATGCCGAGCTGACGCTGGGGAAGGCCCTTGCCGGGCAGGGGCGTGCGGGGGCGGCCGAGGCGCTGGCCGCCGCGGCCAGCGCCTCGGCGGCGACCGGCGCACAGCGGCTCGACGCCGCGATCGCGACCGCCACCCACCGGTTCGGGGTCGGGCGCCCCGAGGAAGCCGAACGGGCGCTGCACCGGGTGGCAGGCGAGGACGAGGCCGAGACGACCGGCGCCGCGTTCGCCCTGCTCGCCGGTCGGCCCGTGGAGGCGGAGCGGACCGCCCGCCGGGTCGCCGGCCGCGGCACCCCGATGGGCGCGCGGGCGGCGGCCGCACTCGTCGGCGCACTCGGATCGCTGGGCAGGGCGGAGGAGGTGCGGGCGGTGCTGCCCGTCGCGCTCGACGCGGCAGCGCGGTCGCCCGACGCGGCCCACCTGCGTCCGATGGTGTGGTTCGGCCACGTTCATGCACTGCGGCAGGCCGGGCTGATCACCGAGGCCGCCGATGCTGCGCGCCGGTACCGTGCCGCCGCGGGGTCGGTGCCCGTGCTCCGCGAGAAGGGCACGCTGATCGAAGCCGTGGTGGCGCTCGACCGGGGGGAGCTGACGTCCGCGGTGGACCTGCTGCGCGAGGCGGCAGCGGGGCTGCACGGCAACGACCCCGACAACTGGGGGTTCCGGGCATTCGTCGCGATGGCCGCGGCGCACGGCATGGCGGGCGACGCCGAGGCCGCTCAGGTGGCGCTGGAGCAGGCCCGGGCCCGATACGGGCCCACGGTCGCGCTGTTCGCCCCTGAGCTCGCGCTGGCCGCGGCGTGGGGGGCGGCGGCGGAGGGCGTTCTCACCGAGGCCGTCGCCGCGGCGCACGAGGCGGCATCCCTCGCCCGCGGATCTGGACGGCTGGCCGCCGAGGTGGAAGCGCTGCACACCGCGGTGCGGTTCGGTGCCCGGGACGTCGCGGGCAGGCTCGCCGAGCTCGCCTGCCAGGTCGAGGGCCCCCGCTGCGAGCTGGCCGCGCTTCACAGTGCGGCACTCGCCGCGGCGGACGGCGGGCGCCTGGACGACGTGTCCGTGCGGTGGGGCGAGCTGGGCGCCTTGCTGCTCGCCGCCGACGCCGCTGCGCAGGCCGCCGAGGTCTACCAGCGCGCCGGGCTCAAGGGCTCGGCGCACGTTGCGGCGGGCCGGGCACAGCGGTGGGTTAACAGTTGCGGCCCGGCCCGCACCCCCGCGCTGCGGGCGACGGCCCGACGGCTGCCCATTACCGCGCGGGAGCGGGAGATCGCGGCGCTCGTGGCGACCGGGCTGTCGAACCTGGAGATCGCGAAGCGTCTGGTGGTCTCCGTCCGCACCGTGGAGGGCCACATCTACCGGGCCTGCACGAAGCTCGATGTGCCCGACCGGTCGGCGTTGGGGGCGTTGGTGCGGCAGGCCGAGGCATCGTGAGGGCGATGGTGAGACGGTCTTCCTGACTGAACGCTGACGATCTCGCCGCCGACGCCGAGAGCAACCTGGCGTACGCCGACCAGCCCAACCACTACCGGTGTCTGGTGGAGACCTGGGTCACCCGTCAGGGGCTCCATGTGATCAAATCACCATCACAGTCGGTACCTGGACAATCACCCCACCCGGCGCGACCTCACGTCCGCTGGGCGGGGCGCCGTCCCGCTGCGGCTGCACCGCACGCTACTTCGACCACTCGCAATCCGTCTGTGAAGAGGAAACCGGTGCCGAATCCGTCCCGCGCCTTTGCAGAGCTCAGCACGACGCACGTGCCGGATCATCCGCGACAGGTGATGGGCCGCGCGGTGGTTCTCGGCGGAAGCATGGCGGGGCTGCTGGCCGCCAGGGTCCTGAGCGACCACGCCGACGAGGTCGTCATCATCGAACGCGACGACATCGGAGCAGCGGGTGGCGTCGAGGCGCGACCGGGCGTGCCGCAGGGCGCCCACGTGCACGCCCTGCTCCCGTCGGGGCAGCTGCAGCTGGAGCGGTGGTTTCCTGGCTTCGCCGACGACGCCGTCGCCGCCGGCGCCCTGGTCCCTGATCACTCCGCTGTCCGCCACTACGTCAACGGGACCCTGCGGCGGTACGCGAACGATCTGACCATCCGCGGCAGGGCGCTCTCGACCACGCGACCGTTCCTGGAAGGGCTCGTACGCGCGCGGGTCGCGCGGATTCCGAACGTGCAGATTGTGCGTGGGCGGGCGGCCGGGCTCGTGATGACCGGGGGCCGGGTGTCCGGTGTGCGCTACCACCCGGGCGCCGCCGACCCCGCCCCCGACACGCCCTCCGACACCGACCGGGCCGACGAGACGCTGACCGAGCCCGCTGACCTGGTGGTCGACGCCATGGGCCGTTCCAGCAGGCTCGGAGACTGGCTTACCGAGCATGGACTGCCCACCCCGCCCATGCGTCGGATGCCCATCAAGCTCACCTACGCAACCGCGCTGTTCCGCCGCGACCCACAGATCAGCGACATCGACGTCGCGTTCTCGCAGACCCTGCCGGCGCCCGGGCGCGCCGCGCGGATCGGCGGGATCACCGCCGTCGAGGGCGACCGCTGGATCATGCTGGTGGCCGGGTACGGCGATGACCGGCCCAGCCGCGACCCGGCCGATTTCACCACCCGGTGCCGCCGGGACTTCCCGGCCGTGTTCGGCGACCTCGCAGAAAACGGCGAGCGAATCAGCGACGTCGTGACCTACCACCAGGCCGACAGCAGACGCCGAGACTTCCACGCTTTCGACCGGCTGCCCGCCGGCTTGATCGCGGTCGGCGATGCCGTGGCGTCGTTCAACCCGGTCTACGGCCAGGGTATGGCCGCGGCCGCACTGCACGCCTCGGCGCTGTCGGCATACCTGCGCCGCGATCCGCGCCTCGACGAGCCCGCCACCGACTACTTCACGGCGATCCGAGTCGTCATCGATGCAGCGTGGCAGATCTCCACCACAGCCGACCTCGCGCTTCCCCACATCGACGGGCCCTACCCGCCCGGGTACCGGCTCCTCGCCGGCATCGCCGACCTGATCTTCATGACGTCGGCGGACGACCGGGAGCTCAACCGGCGACTGAGCATGGTCACGACGATGCTCGCCCACCCCAACTCCCTTGCCCAACCGGGTGTGCTGTTGCGCGCTGCGCGGGCCCGCATGAGACGCCGCGTCCCTGCCACGTCGTGACCCGCCCACCAACGCTGATCCTGCGAGGTTTCCGTGCGCCACAAATTCAGAGCGGCTGTGATCGGATTAGCCGTTGCGTTCTGCTCGGTCGGCTTGGCAGGTGCGTCGCTGGCCGCGGTCGCCGTCCCCACTGTCGAGGATGAACAGGACTGCCGCCGCACCGCGTTCACCGCCACCAACGTTCCGCTCGTCGTCAGCAGCCCGGCCCGTGTCTCCGGCGAACTGTGCGCCGCCGCAGGCGACAGGGTCGTGCATCTGCTTGTTCCCGGGGCCACCTACAACAGCAGCTATTGGGACTTTCCCTACCAGCCGGAGCGCTATTCCTACGTCCGCGCGATGCGCGATGCCGGAATCTCCACGTTCAGGCTCGACAAGTTGGGGACAGGCGGCAGCAATCGCCCCGCCTCGCTGGAGATGTCACTGCTCTCGCACGCCGAGGTCGTGCGCCAAGTCGCCCAGGCGCTGCGCACCGGATCGCTGGGGCAGTCCTTCGAGAAGGTAGTGCTCGTCGGGCACAGCTACGGAACACTGGTCACCTACGCCGCGGTGGGGGCCGATCCGAATCTCGTTGACGGCGTCATCGCCACCGGCGTTTCCCGAGGCCCCGACCTACCTGGCCTGGTCGAGATCTTGGTGACGTTCTCCCACCCGGCGTGGTTGGAAGGGGGGCGTTTCAGCGGGCTGGACCCTGGCTATCTGACCACCATCCCAGGGCAACGCGGCGACTTCTATTACGGCCCATCGGTCGATCCCCAGGTCGTCGCGATCGATGAGGCGACCAAGGACGTGCAGAGTACGACGGATCTGGCCACCATCGGCCTGCCACTGCTCTCCACACTCAACTTCCGCAAGCCGGTGCTCAACGTGATGGGCGAGAACGACCTCGTCTTCTGCCAGCTCATCCCGTGCTCATCGCCGCTCAGCCCGTGGAATGCGGAGCCGCTGCTCTTTCCGCAGGTCTCCAGCTACGACAGCCTGATCGTCCGCGAGACCGGCCACAACATCAACCTGCATCCCAACGGTCATGTCTTCTTCGAGAAGGCCATCGAGTGGACCCGCGCGAACATCTCGAATAACTGATCATCGGCCGAGTCGTCGCATTTCGGCCGGGGGAGACCCCACCTCCGGCGCCGTGTGCTCACCCGAAGACGAAAACGGCGCGGAGGCCGTCAGGGCTTCTTGCCCAGTCCGGCCACGAGCACCGTGGCCCACGGCCCTTCGGCCTTGGTGGGATCGGTGGGGCGCCACTCGTTCGCGTACACGAGGCCGGGTTCGACCATCTCCAGGCCCTCGTAGTAGGCGCGGAGCTGATCCCAGGTGCGCATGTATCCGCTACCGACCTGCGAGACGACCTCGGCCTCCAGTTGCGCGTCGGCCTGCGGATGGTCCTCGCGCAGCAGGTTGACCGTGAACAGGTAGGACCCTGACGGCATCCTCTCGATGAGGCGCCGCGTGACCCCGGCCGGGTCTTCGCTGTCCGTGAGGTGGTGCAGGACGCTCGCCATGAGCACTGCCCACGGCTTGTCGAGGTCGACCAGGTCGGTGGTGTCCGGGGAGTCGAGGATCGAGTCCGGGTCGGTGGCGTCTGCCTGGGCCACTGACGTGGTGCGGTTGTCCGCCAGCAGGGCGCGGCCGTGGGCGAGGACGATCGGGTCCTTGTCGACGTAGACGACCCGCGCGGTCGGGTCCAGCTGGTGCGCGATCTCGTGCACGTTCTCCTGTGTCGGCAGACCTGACCCGATGTCGATGAACTGCCGGATGCCGGCCTCGGCGGCGAGGTAGCGCACGGCCCGCTGGAGGGCCCGCCGATTGGTTACACAGACTTCGGTGGCCCCGTTGTCGTACTTCGCGTTCAGCGCGTCGGCTGCGGCCCGGTCGACCTCGAAGTAGTTGTGGCCGCCGAGCAGGTAGTCGTAGACGCGCGCTACCGAAGGCTTGCTGAGGTCGAGAGTCCAAGGCTGACTCTCGCCGGCTTGCGCGTTCTCAGCGATCTTCTTTTCGAGCCAGCTGGGCTCGGCCATGTCAACCTCCGGCAGGCGAGTGCTGCGCAAAACGTAGCGCAGGCGTGATCCACTGTAGAGGAGGAGTCGCCAACGGGTGACGGGCGCTCGTGCGAGAGCTGGGTGTGACAGGTGCTCTCGCCCGGGGGCTGCGGAGGCAAGGGCGTGGCGGTCGGCTCGGCACCAGTCCCGGCCACCCAGGGAACGACGACACGGGAGCGGCTCCCCACGCTGTTCCAGCAGGGACGGACAGTGCTCACAGAACCATTCTCAGTAGCTGGCGTTCTGCTGTGTTGATCACGTTTTCCGGTCGTGCTCGTGGTGGAGCAGGACCAAGGCCGCCGCGGTGGTGATCATGCCGATGCGGCAGGGACAGAGGGTGACCCGACGCAGCCGGACCGCCTCTTCTACCGAGATCCTACGCCCATCCTGATCATCTTCGCGTCCTAGGCGTGTCGCCCGAGCCACCCAGACCTGCTACTACTGGGAAGGCTTACTGTCGTAGAGGGTTGGATAGAACTGGTCTGATCTAGCGGTGCCGAGAATTATCTTGCCGCACACCGCCGAGTTTGGCGGCGCAGTAAGGACACGGCTTGCCTTCGGGCGTTGTCATCGAAGCCGGGGTAATCGACCGGCTGCACAGGGTGCGGACGCGATAACCCGGCAAAGGGTTGGTGGCGTAGAGGTCGGGCACCTGGTGCGCCCATCCTTCGTCAAACTGGTCAGTGACCGGAGTCGTGAACGGGCCGTACACGGCTATCCGCCGGATGAACGGTTGGTCGACGTCGCGTCAGCGTCACGACGCCACGCGAAGTCGCCGCCTAAGGGAGGCACTGGCGCCGTAGCCTCAACCCGCTTGGCAGGCCGGGCGCTTTCGGGCTTCTGCCGCTTCGTGGCTGGCAGCAGTTTCGACGCCAGCGAAGCGTAGCCGTGCAACCGGCACGGCCATTCCTGGTTTCCACTTTGCGCGCCCAAGCCGCAAACCCTGCAACGGCCGGAACGGTCGCTGACGTGTTCCGTCAGGATGCGGGTAACGATACCTCCATCGCTGGCCATAAATGCCACGATCGGGTCTATCTCGGGAGCCTTGCCCATGCCGCTATCCCCGTACCTGGCGACGTCGTGCCGACCTGGAACCGACCAGCGCGGGCAGTCGGGGCATCCCGCGCTGGTCGGTGTCAATTGCTCCGGCGGCTGGCTCTGCTGGTTGCCGTCGGCCGCTTCCGGAGCCATGGCCTCAGCCAACCGGCGGCAGGCCATGGGTGACATGGCACGCGTGTCGCGAGTTTGTTGCGCGGCCGTCGCATCAACCCGTCTGGCCAGGGGGTCCGCTACCGTGGGCTTTCGGAACTTCGTCCGATCTTGGGGGCTGAGCGGGGATGTATGGTCGACGTCCGCGCTTGCAAGCGCAACGCAAAGCGGCTGGCTTCACGCAAGAGTCGCTGTCCTACGCCTTGGGCAATGATCGGACGACCGTCGCCCGTTGGGAGTCCGGCGTCACTGAGCCGGAGGCCTGGATAGGTCCGAAGCTGGCTCGCATGCTCGGCGTGTCCGCTGACCGGCTCGCCGAACTGTTGGTACCGGAACCGATCGACGTGGCGTCCCGCGGGTTCGTGCGCCCGGGTTCCGGCCGGGTTGACCCGGCGGCCATCCGCTCGCTGACGACCCAGGTAGCCGCTATCGCCAAGCGCTACGAAACCGAGCCGTCCACCGCGCTCGTGGCCGAAGCCGGGCAGAGCCACGATTCGGCGATGTTCCTGCTGGCGCAGGGCGGCAACGAGCACACGCAACGGCAGTTGGCTCAGCCAACTGGTCTGGGACGCCTCCGGCCGCCGGGATGGTGCGGCGGCCACGACTTACTGTGAGGCCGCAATCGGGCACGCGACGGAGTGCGGTGACCCGGTCGCCATCGCGCACGCCGAACTGCGCAAGGCCTACGTCCACTTGTACGGCTTGGAGGAGCGCCGTGACCCCCGGGCAGGCCTCATCGGGGCGCAGGCCGCCGCCTACCAGAGTCAGCCGGTTAGCTATGCCCTGTATGGCTTGGCCCAGCTCCACATCGGCGAGGCGTTCGCCATGCTTGGCGAGTACCGCCAGTGCGAACAAGCCCTGAGCTCGGCAGAAACCGCGTTCGGCAAAATGCGGCCGGATGACGTGGCCGCCGACGTGTTCTCTCCGGCGCAGTTCGGCCGTCTGGCCGGTTCCTGCTACCTTTTCCTTGGCCACCCGGAACGGGCCGAATCCTTGCTGGCGGGCACGGTCGGCCTGCTGCACGACCGACAGAAGACCCGTTCGCTGGTGCTTGGCAACTTGGCGCTCAGCTACATCCGGCAACGGCAGCTTGACGCGGCCGGCCCGACGTTGCACCGGGCGATTGACCTGCTGGAACAGAGCCGGGGTGGTGGCGGTATGTCAGTGGTGTTCGGTGCGGCTCGAGAGTTGTATCCGTGGCGCGACACGGCCGCCGTCCAAGACGTCCATGACCGGTTGCTTGGCCTGATGGTTCGAGCTTGAAACGAGGTGCGGTACCAAGTGCCAGACGAACGGGCGCAGAAGGCTGAGCTTCGGGAACGGGTTTGGTCGGCGCTTGACGCGGCCGGAGCCTCACCGGGTGGGGCGCGTGGCCGTATTCCCAATTTCGTCGGCAGCGACGCGGCGGCTGATCGGGTGCGGAATCTGCCAGGCTGGCGACGGGCACGTAGCGTCAAAGCCAACCCCGACCGAGCGCAGCAGCCAGTACGGGCGCATGCGCTTCGGGATGGTAAGTTGCTGTTTATGGCGGTGCCGAAACTGGCGCGGTCGAAGCCGTTCTATCGCCTTGACCCGGCCGTGTTTAAAGTCAGCCCGGAGCGTCTGGCCGACCGCTACCGCGCCGCTGAAGTTGCGCCGACGGTGGCTGTCGACACCATGCCGCCGATCGACTTCGTGATTTGTGGCAGCCTGGCAGTTAACCGTGACGGCGTCCGGATTGGCAAAGGAGCGGCTACCGATATCGAAGTAGCCTTGCTCGTCGAACATGGCTTGTTGCGGCCGCAGACGATCATCGTCACTACAGTCCACGAGCTCCAGCTGCTTGACGAACCGTTGCCGCAACGGCCGCACGACTTCACGGTGGACTACATCGTGTCACCGGAACGGGTCATTGCCTGCCCGCCCCGAAAGCCGCCGGGCGGCGTGGACTGGCGCGCTTTGGAGCCGGGGCAGCTTGACGCTATCCCGGTGCTGCGTGCGCTGGCCGAGTATCGCGCCGAGTCCTAGATCAGGCTTCTATCCGGGCCTCGGGTCCGAGCGGCATGTCGATCGCTCCTTTGAGCAGGGCGTCGGGAAACGGCTCGAGCCACGCGACTTCGCCCAGCCAGGTCGGCTCGGGCGGTTCAACCGCGGGCATGTCCCACGCCTTGGCCGGGCGTCGGTCGGCTGAGCGAAGCACGTTGAGGCACCGGTTGATGGCGATGCGGTAGAGCCATTTGCGGATCGAGGCGCGCCCCTCGAATCCTCCGAGACCTTGCCACGCGGCCAGCAGCGCGTCCTGTAGGGCGTCCTCGGCGGCCCTTGCGTGCGAAGGGGCCGCGGTTTTCTTACCGGGCGGCAGCGGGCGGCCGTGGGAGGTGTTGCCAAGGAAATCAAGTCGGCCGGCGGATCCGCCGCTGTCCACCACCCCTGTCGCGAACCTCCTCGAAGAAGAGCTTGAAGTACAGCGCCCCTCGGTCCCGGCCTGCGTCCGAGACAGATGAGCCTTGACAACTGGCCTCCAAGGTGCTATAGGAGTCCATCGCCTGCGGGGTAGTCCGTGTTCATGTCTCAGAGGGTGGCTCGTGCCGTCCGACGTTTTGCCATCGGCTGGAGGCAGACAGGAGATTCAGATGGTGGATTACGAGATCTACGAGTTGGGTGACGTCCGGCTCAGTACCGGACAGACACTGCGCGATGCCAAACTCGCGTACAAGACGTACGGGACGCTGAACGAGGACAAGTCGAACGCCATCGTCTACCCGACATGGTACTCGGGACAGCACTACGACAATGAATGGCTGATCGGTGAGGGCATGGCGCTCGATCCCTCGAGGTACTTCATCATCGTCCCCAACATGCTTGGCAATGGCTTGTCGACGTCGCCGAGCAACACTCCCCCGCCGCACCAGGGGAGTCGTTTCCCCAAAGTCACATTCTACGACAATGTCGAGCAGCAGCGCCGACTGGTGGCGAATCACTTCGGTATCGAGTCGCTCGCTCTCGTCACTGGTTGGTCCATGGGCGCTGGCCAGACCTACCAGTGGGCGGTCAGCTATCCCGACATGGTGCAGCGGATTCTTCCCTTCTGCGGCTCCTCGAAGACTGCCGAGCACAACATCGTGTTCCTCGAAGGCGTCAAGTACGCGATCATAACCGACGCGGCCTGGCAGGAGGGCATGTACGACAAGCAGCCCGTCAAGGGGCTGCGCGCCGTGGGGCGAGTCTACGCCGGCTGGGGTCTCTCGCAGGCCTTCTACTGGCAGCAGCTCTATAAGAAGGATCCTTTCGACTTCGCCACGCTGGAGGATTTCCTCGTCGGGTTCTGGGAGGGTCTCTTCCTGGCAAAGGACGCCAACAACCTGTTGACGATGTTATGGACCTGGCAGAACGGCGACATCGGTCGGACGCCGGGGTTCGCGGGAGACCATCTGCGCGCGCTGGCCTCGATCCGAGCGAAGGCCATCGTAATGCCGGCAGAGAAGGACCTGTACTTCCCGCCCGAGGACGAGGAGTTCGCGGTCTCGCACATGCCCAACGCCGAGTTGCGGGTCATCCCGGGTGTGTGGGGGCACTTCGCCGGGGGTGGCGTGAATCCCACCGATACCGCGTTCATCGATCAGGCTCTCAAGGAGCTTCTCGCAAGGTAGGAGGTTTCGGGATGTCGACGCAGACCACCGCGGTAAGCGCGCCGCCGGAAGAACGGATAGTCGGTTTCAAGCCCGAAGCCGGTGTGGGGATACCGCTCGCAGTCGGGACCTTCGGGTTCTCCGTCCTGATGCTCGGCATCCCCAACTCGGGACTCATCACTGCCGACGCGGTTGGGGTCTTCGCAGCGGTCGCGTTCGGCACAGGTGCGTTCGGGCTGCTCATCGGCGGACTCATGGAGCTCCGTGCGAACAACGTCTTCGGCGGTAGTTTCGCACTGTTCTACTCGGCGTTCCTCCTGACCACCGCCCTCATGCTCAGGTTCCTTGCCGTCGAGATGGCCCCCGCGGCGTTCGCCGCGGCGTTCGGGACGTGGCTGCTCCTATGGTGCGTCTTCACGTTCATGCTGTCGTGGGCGGCCTGGTACATCAACATGCCGGCGTTTCTCGCGTTCGTGTTGTTGGCCGTGGGTTACTTGTTCTTCGGCCTCGCCAACTTCGTCGGCTCGCCGGCTTCGCAGGCACTCAGCACCGCAGGTGGTTGGGTCCTGATCGCCGACGGTGTGGCCGCCTGCTACCTGGCCTGGGGGCTCGCGGTGAATCCCGTGGTTGGCGGGAAGGTCCCGTTGTGGCCGCACCCCTACGCTCGATCACCTGCCAGTGCTCGTCCGTGAGTTCATGCCTGCGCACCACGGCCTGATCAAAATAGGCCCCTGCGCACGGTGAACGAGCCCGAGACGATCCGGCGGACCACCCGTGCCGCTCGGGCGGCATGCCCCGATGAAGATCGCGGGTCGCAGGGCTTGGAGACGCACGGCTACTCTGACGCGCCCGCGGGGACGTCCCGTGGCCGTTCGCGCAGACGGCTTTCGCGCGACCGGCGCTTGCCGAAAGGTGAACGTGGACGGAACCGTGCGCCGGATAGCCCTGTTCGCCGGCGCCCTTGCGCTGGCGCTCACCGCCTGCGGAGGCCCGCCCCCGCCACAGCCGACCGTCGCGCCCACACCGGAGCCGGCGCCGAGTGCGGCGCCGAGTGCTCCGCCCACGAGTGGTGCCCAGTACCCGGCAGAGGTGCTCGACCTGGACAACTGGTACCTCACGCTCCCCACCGGCCGCGAGGGCGACCCGGACGACGTCTACCCGCCGGACCTCGACACATTCAGTGACCCCTGGTTCCGCCTGACCGACGCAGGCGACGGCGTGGTCTTCACGGCCAACGCGGGCGGGGTGACCACGGAGGGCAGCAACTATCCGCGCTCCGAACTGCGTGAGATGGCGAACGGTGAGCTTGCGAGCTGGTCGAACACGCGCGGCACCCACACCCTCGACGTCCGGCAGGCCGTGACGCGCCTGCCTGACATGAAGCCGCACGTCGTGACGGCACAGATCCACGATGCCGAGGACGACGTCGTCGAGGTGCGCCTCGAAGGCGTTCGCCTGATCGCCGAGTACGACGACGGCGACGGCGAGGTGGTCATCGACCCCGCGTACGAGCTCGGCACGCCGTACGACCTGAGGATCACCGCGGCCGGCGGAAGCGTCGAGATCTTCTACAACGGGCGGCTCGCGGCGAACATCCCCGAGCGCGGGTCGGGCTGGTACTTCAAGAGCGGCAGCTACGTCCAGTCCAACCCGACTCGGGGTGACGCTCCCGATGCCACGGCCGCTGTCGTCCTCTACGCGCTGAGGGTGGAGCACTCTTTGTGATCGTCCGCTGGACCGGTCCAGCGAACGGAGCCACCTCAGGTTGCGCGCTCGGAACGATTTGTCGCCGGGCCGCCTTTCGTCTGCGCCGAGCAACCCGCGGGCCACGCCTAGCGGCGAGATTGGAGCGATAAACGGTCCTCTCGAAAAGGTTACGCATTTTAGCGAGAAGTTCCAGAAAATGCTCCGTGCGAGTGAAATCAGACGATTACCCACAGTGACTGCAAGTCTTCTGGCTCCTGATTGGCGGACGTTCACAGCGGTGGCGGCGCCGCCGCGAGCGGTTCTTACGACGCGCTGACCTGCGAACGAGCTCCGCCCGGGGCGCAACAGGGGTTGCACCCATTACGGAATGTCACCAATCGGACCTGCGCTCCCGTCCGTCTGGGACTGCGCGAACATTCCCTTGTGGGGCGATCAGGGGGATTGCCCGAAATGGGGGAGGTCAGTCCATGCAGCCGTCAAGGATCTTCATCATCGGTTCTGGCGTGGTCGGCGCGGCCACGGGCGAGGGTTTCGTCGGCGCCGGGCACCACGTGACCTTCATCGACACGTCCGTGGCGCGCGTACACGAGCTGGTTGAGCGCGGTCTGGACGCGCGGACCGAGTTGGACCTCTCCGCCGAGCGGGACTCGTTCGTGTTCCTGACTCTCCCCACGCCGAACGACGGGCGGCGTTACGACCTATCGGCGTTCACCGCCGGCACGGCGTCCGTCGGCCGGGCGCTGGCCGCCTCGCCTGCCCGGCACACGGTTGTGGTGCGGTCCACGGTGTCGCCGGGCACCACCGAGGGGCTGGTGCGCTCCGTTCTGGAGGAGAGCTCGGGGCTGACCGCAGGGGAGGGGTTCGGGCTGGCGTCCAACCCGGAGTTCCTGCGCGCGGTCTCGGCGGCGCAGGACTTCGCCAACCCGTGGATGACGGTGATAGCGAGCCGTGATCCGCAGACGGTGGCCCTGCTGCAGGACCTGCTGTCGCCGTTCGGGGGTGAGCTGCGCACGTTCTCCGAGCCGGCCGAGGCCGAGTTCATCAAGTGCGCGCACAACATCTTCAACGCCACCAAGATCAGCTTCTGGAACGAGATGTGGCTCGTCGCCCAGGAGGTCAGGCTCGACCTCGACCCGATCGCGGCCACCGTCGCGCTATCGGCCGAGGGCTCGATCAACCCCCAATACGGCATCCGCGGCGGTGCCCCGTACGGCGGTGTGTGCCTGCCCAAGGACACCAACGGGTTCCTCGGCTACGCGGACGGCGTCGGCGTCGACATGCCGCTGCTGCGTGCCGTGGTCGAAACCAACGACCGACTCGAAGCAGTGGTCAAGCGTGAGGTCGAGGCGGTTTCGGAGCGGACGACCTCGGATGTCGAACTGGCATGACCCTCCCGCTTTACTACTACGTGCTGGGCACGCCGCTCGGCGTGCTCGGCCTGATCCGCTGGGGATTCTGGCTGGTACGGCGCATCCCGGCAGTGCTATACCGGCCGGTGGTCAACAACCACCGATTGTCGATGAGCGTGGTGGTGCCGACCTACCAGGAGGATCCGGAGGTCTTCGCCACCGCGATCGAGTCCTGGCTGGCCAACGGGGTCGAACAGGTCATCCTCGTCATCGACGAGTCGGACACCGTCTGCCAGGAGATCGCGCGCCGCTACCCCGTCGAGGTCGTCATCACCGACGTCCCCGGTAAACGCGACGCCCTGCGCAAGGGCTGGCGCGCATCGCGCACCGAGTTGGTCGCGCTGGTGGACTCGGACACGATCTGGGCGCCGGACGTCGCCGCCGAGGTGTGCAAGCCGTTCGCCGACCCGCGGATCGGCGGTGTCGGCACCCGGCAGAGCGTCTACGGTTCGAAGGGCTTCCTCGCCCGCATCACCGACATGTTCCTCGACCACCGGTACTTCGACGAGAACGCGAGCCAGAGCCTCCTCGGCAAGGCCGTCTCGTGTCTCTCCGGCCGCACCGCCGTCTACCGGCGTGCGCTGCTGCTGGAGATCGAGGACGACTTCATGCACGAGACGTTCTGGGGCGTCCAGTGCCTCTCCGGCGACGACAAGCGCCTCACCACGCTCATCCTCGAACGCGGCCACCTGACCTACATGCAGCGCACCGCCGAGGTGTGGTCGACCTTCCCGGACACGTGGAAGATCTTCTTCCGGCAGCGGCTGCGCTGGGCCCGCAACACCTGGCGCTCCGACCTGCGCGCGCTCTCGCGCAAGTGGGTCTGGCGGCATCCGTTCCTCGCCTTCACCATGATCGACAAGGGCATCAGCTCGTTCACGCTGCTGCTCGGCCCGATCTTCATGACGATCTCGCTGATCAACCAGAACTGGATCTTCGCCGGTGTGCTGGCGCTGTGGTGGCAGATCAGCCGCTCGGCCAAGCTGCTGCCGCACCTGCGGCGGCGGCCCTCGTCGTTCTTCTTCATCCCGGGCTACGTGTTCGTGTCCTGGATCATGGCGTTGATCAAGCTGCAGGCCCTGCTCACGATCCGCAAGCAGCGCTGGCTCACCCGGCAGGTCGCCGTCGAGAACGGCCAGGTCGTCCGCACCGCGTCGGCGGCCGACGGCGCCGCGCCTGCCGACCTGCCTCCGGCGGGCCCACGCGGCCCGGTCGCCCCTGTTCACGGGGCTCCGGTTCCCGATCGGCGGGTTCCGGCGCATGCAGGTTCGGCCCGCGGCGTTCCCGCAGGCAGCAGGCCACCTGGTCGAGGAGGCCCCCAGCGGGGGATGCCGGGTCCCGGCTCCGCCGGCGGTCCGGGACCGGACGACACGATTCCGATCGTGCGGGTGTCGGCATGACGGCCTCGCGTACACGACGGCCCCTGGTCCGGCGGCTGCTCGCGGGATGTGCGATCGCGACGGTGTTCGCTCTCGCCGCGCCCGGTGTGGCGGCAGCCGCTTCGGCGGACGGCCCGGCCGTGGCAACGGGCACGGCGGGCGCGCTGCCCGCACAGCCTCCGGGCACCGACCCGCCGCCGGGCAACGACCCGCCTCCCGCCACCGACCCGCCGCCGGGCAACGACCCGCCTCCCGCCACCGACCCGCCGACCGGAAACGACCCGCCGGGAACGAATCCGCCCGGCTCGACTCCGGCTCCGAACCCCACCCAGCCCCGCCCCGGCTTCCCCGGCTTCACCAGGCCACCGGCGTCACCCGACCCTGCCCAGATCGCCAGGGAGCAGGCCGAGGCGGCCAAGCACGCCGAGCAGGTCGCCCGTGAGCTGGCCGAGCAGGCCAAGCACGCCGAGCAGGCCGCTCGGGAGCAGGCCGAGGCGATCCAGCGGGCCCAGGAGCTCGCGGCCGCGCAGGCCGAGCAGGCCGCGGCGGTCCAGGAGGCCAGGGCGTCATGGGATTCCCGTGGGCGGCCGGCGAAGCTGGCGATCGTCCGGGCCGACCGCGTCGAGGTGATCACCGAGGGACGGCTCGTCCGGAACGTCCCCCGGACGCCGGGCGCGGTGACGTTCGGTGCGCTGGACCGCTACCTGCCGGACGACTGGATCACGGTCGACGGCGACACCGCGTTCGTCGACGCCATGGTTGTGCTCTCCACCGGCACCAACCTCCAGATCGACGAGGACACCAAGACCATCCAGCTCGCGGGCGGCCCGGAGCCCGGTGACGCCGCGTCCATCTTCACGGGCGGCGGCAGGCTCACTCTCACAGGCGTCACGATCACCTCGGCCGACCGGGAGACCAAGGCCCCGCTACCGGACACGGCGGCCGGACGCCCCTTCGTCGAGGTCTCGGCCGGCGGCAGGCTCAACGCCACCGACTCGGGGTTCAGCGACCTCGGAAGCCCCGCGGTGGGTGCCGGTGAGGGCAACGCCGGGCTGCGGTTCAACACCGGGAGCACCGGGTCCCTCGTCCGCACCACCGTGCAGCGCAACACCATCGGGCTCGTGCTCTCGGCGTCGACGGACGTGCGCCTCGAAGAGGTCACCGTCAGCGAGTCGACGGGCGACGGCCTCGTGCTGAGCGGCGACCGCGGCACCACGATGGACCGGGTGCGCGCCGAGGGCAACGGCGGCAACGGCGTGCTCGTCACCGGGGAGAACTCCGACCGCCCCATCACCGGGTTCTCGACCAGCGGAAACGGGGTCTACGGCCTCGCCGTCGTCGGGCAGACCGGGGCGCGGGTCACCGGGATCGTCACCGAGGGCGACAAGGCGGGCGGCCTGCGCCTGAGCCGGGTCACCGACGTGGTCGTCACCGACTTCACCGCCACCGAACAACCGATCGGCGTGTTCACGCACGTCAACAGCAGCGGCGTCCTGATCGAGGGCCTCAGCACCACCGGCGGCCGCCGCGGTCTCGTCGTCGAGAAGAGCACCCACGGGCTGGAGCTCAGGGCCTCGACGATCGCGGACGCCCGGGTGGCCGGGGTCGCCATCGGCGGCAAGGAAGTCCGGCTCACCGACGTGCAGGTCGCCGACTCGAGGGCAGGCGTGCGCGTCGAGCGCGGCGCAGGCGACGTCCAGCTCACGAAGCTGACGGTCGAGGGTGGCAGGGACGGGATCGTCGCCTCCGCGGGCACCACGGGCGTTGTCGTCACCGACCTGGTCGCCAACAACGTCGGGTACGACGCGGTGCGCAGCGCCAGCCCCGGTGCCCAGATCGTCGGCGGCACCATCAACGGCGGCGCCACCGGGATCGACGTCGCGGCAGCCGCCACGATCGTCGGCACCACCATCGCCGGATCCAACGAGGGCATCCACTCGCGCTCGCCGGAACTCGTGCACGCCGACAAGGTCCAGGTGGACGCGACCGACGTGGGCGTCAACGCCCTGCCGGGCAGCCCGTTCCGGCTGAGCAACTCCAGTGTCCACGCGTTGGAGGCCCTGCGTGGCGTGATCGAGCAGCAAGGGGTCAACGACTTCAGCCTGCCGCCGCTCAACATCCTCGGGGCAATCGGTGTGCCGCTGATTCTGCTGGCCCTCGTGCTGGAGCAGGTGCACGCCTTCCGGCAGCGCCGGTTCGGCGGCACCCGCAGGCGGCACCTGCCGCCCATCCCGGTGGGAGGGGGGTGACGGCCGTGAACGTGACCCGTGCGAAAAGGCAGGCGCTCGCCCGCCGCGCGGCCACGGCCGTGCTCGGTGTGCTGATCGTCGGTGCTGCCGGGTGCAGCGCGGAGCCGCCGGTAGGCGACGCCCAGCCGGGCGGGTCCGTGTCTGCGGTGGGGCCGGGCATCGAGCCCGCTGACCTGGAGCGCTTCCTCGGCGGCGGGCTCCGGTTCTCCAGCGACGGTGACTTCGGGCTCGACATCGCCCAGCTCGTCACAGACCCGGAGGCTCCGGGCGGCACGCTCCTGCGGGTGCCCTACCCGGCGGGGTCGGCGAGCCGCGGAACCGACGGCCCGGAAGGGGGGATGCAGGCGTACATGCAGCTCCCCGAGCCGGTCGACGTGCTCGACCTCAGCTACCAGGTCCGGTTCCCCGCGGACTTCGACTTCGTCAAGGGTGGGAAGCTCCCCGGCCTCTACGGCGGCACCGTCACCAGCGGCAAGCGCATCCCCGACGGCACCAACGGCTTCTCCACCCGCTACATGTGGCGTGCGGACGGCGACGGCGAGGTCTACGCCTACCTCCCGACGTCCGAGGAGCACGGCACCTCGCTCGGCCGTGGCTGCTGGATGTTCGATTCGGGTTCGTGGAACACGATCCGCCAGCGCGTCCAGCTGAACACCCCCGGTGAGAGGGACGGCCGGATCACCGTGTGGCAGGACGACCAACTCGTACTGGACCGGCCCGGCCTGGAGTTCCGCACCACCGACGAGCTGCGCATCGACGGCCTGTTCTTCTCCACCTTCTTCGGCGGCGACGACAGCTCGTGGGCGAGCCCGGTGGACCAGCACGCCGACTACGCCGCGTTCACGCTTGCGCCGGGAACCGATGCGCTGCCGCCGGGCGGGCCGGACGCGGCGGACCGCGACGACAGCGACTGCGGCACAACCGGTGCATCGTGACGATGCCTGCGATCAACCGGCCGCGACGACGGCTGGGCGGAGATCCCATGAACGTGCAGAACCCGGCCCGTCGCGGCCTCCGCTGGATGACGCTCGCCGTGCTGGCCGCAGTGGCGGCACTGTTGGCAAGCGCGTGCTCGGTTCCGGAGCCGCCCGCCCTCGTCCGGCAGGACGCGCCCCCGAACGCGGTGACGGACCCCGCCAAGCCATGCAGCCGGATCTCGTCGGACGCCCCTGCCGAGCAGCGCCCGGACGTACGGCCGGGCTTCCGCTTCGACCGCCCCACGAACACGATCGAGATCAACTCCGGTGAGGGTGTGACGCTGCCGGCGCTGGCCAGGGCCGTGAACGACCCGGACGCACTGCGGGAGGTCGCCCCCGGCGAGTGGCTGCTGGCGGCGAACATCGTGGTGCAGGCCGGGGCGTCGCTGCAGATCGCGGCGCCCACGGTGCACTGGCTGAAGCTGAGCAGCAGCGGGCCCCAGTTCGCGTCGGTGAAGGCGTTCGGCGGGAGCATCGACATCACCGGCGCCTGCGTCACCTCGTGGGATAACGCGCAGGGACGGGTCGACACCGAGTACGCCGACGGCCGCGGCTTCCTGCTCGCCCGCGACGGCGCGACGATGACCATCGACCGGGCCGAGCTGCGGTACCTCGGCTACGGGGAGGTGGAGTCCTACGGGCTGTCGTGGCGCACCGAGGGCACCACCGGCAAGATCACCAACAGCGTGGTGTCACACCTCTACTACGGGCTCTACAGCTTCGAGGTCGGCGGGCTCGTGGTGCAGGACAACGAGTTCCACGACAACGTCCTGTACGGCGTCGACCCGCACACTCATTCCCACGGGATGGTGATCGAGGGCAACAGGGTCCATCACAACGGCAAGCACGGGATCATCCTCGCCGAGGACTGCGCCGACAGCGTGATCCGCAACAACATCGTGTACGCCAACCAGCACCACGGGATCGTGCTCTACCTGCGCTCGGATCGGAACGTCATCGAAGGCAACGACACTTTCGGCAATGCCGCGCAGGGCATCAACCTCAACGAATCGTCCGGCAACACCGTGCGGGGCAACCGCGTCTATGACAACGGAGAGTCCGGCATCGGCGTCGCCCAGACCGCCGCGGACAACGTGGTGGAGCAGAACCAGATCCGCGGCAACAAGCAGGACGGCATCCGGGTGGTCAGCGAGGCCACGCAGAGCACCCTGCGCGGAAACGTGATCGGGGAGAACGGCCGGTACGGCGTCTACGTCGACAGCGACGGCGCCGTCGACATGGCAGAGAACACGATCTTCGGCAGCCGCGCGGGCGTCATGCTGAGGAGCTCGTCGGTCGCGGTGGGGGACAACCAGGTCTACGACAACCACGAGGCCGACATCCTCAACGGTTGACGCGGAGGATGACGCACGTCCTACGGGTAGCCCACGCGATCCTGGCCTGCGACGTTTTCCACCTCGACGCGATCACACGATGGACCTCGACGACGCGGGCAGACGCTTCCGGTTCCTCTGATCCGGCGCTCCCACCAGACTGTTTTTCGATCAGTGCAGGAGCCTTTCATAATCGCTTTGCGCGCGCCGCACGTCGATCTGCTGCGCGGTGTCCAACGTGACACCGACGAGGAAGACGAGGACCACCAGAATGGTCACACCGCCGAAGGGGAATCGCGGGCCGGCGTCCAGCAGTGCCAACCCCAGGGCGGAAATAAGGGCGACGCCCCCCAGATAGACTGATCCGACGGCGGTGATCCGGTGGTGCACGTAGCCGAGGTATTGGGCCGTCGGCCTGCCGGGACGGACGCCGGGGACGAATCCGCCCACCCTGGCTATTTCGTGAGCCAACCGGTCGGGATCGATCGTGCCCGCGGTCCTGAGTAAGGCGAAGAGGCAGACGAGCACGAAGTAGGCCGCCATCCGCCAGGGAGTTCCCTCGTCGCGCAGCCCGGAGGTGGCCCACTTGAGCCAGGCCGCGTCGGGCCAGAACTGAGTCGCCAACACCGGCAGGTACAGCAGGATCGAGGCGAGGACGGCGGGGCCGTTCGACTGGGGGATCCGCAACGGAACGTAGGACGAGGCTCCGCCGTACGGCCGCCTGCCGACCATCTCCCTGGCGTACTGCACGGGAATGCGGCGCTGCGCCTGCGCCACGAAGATCGTGACCACCACGACCGACAGCGCCACGACGGTCATGACCGCGATGGCGGCACCGCCCTTGGCTTGGCCGAGGCGCAGGAACTCCGCCGGTAGCACCGCCACGACCTGGGCGAGCAACAGGATCCGGACGCCGTCGCCGAATCCTCGGTCGGTTATAGCCTCGGCCAGCCACATGACCACTGCGGTGCCGGCCGTAATGCAGACCACCATGACGGCGAGGGGGAGGACGCCATGGTCGTCGAGGATGTCCCGGCCTTGGCCGGCCGCACCGGGGGACGTGTGGCCGGCGACGGCCGCCACCACGCCGACGGCCCCGAGGAGGCCGAGCCCGACTGTGAGCCGCCGCCGGTACTGCGTGAGCAGACGTGCGCCGGCCTCACCTTCCGCCTTGAGGGCGGCCAGTCGCGGGATCAGGTTGATCAGCGTGCGCAGGACCATCGTGGCTGCCAGACAAGGGAAGATGCCGAACGCGAAGACCGACAGCGTGAGCAGTGCGCCGCCGGTGAGCAGATCGAGCACCCAGTGCAGTTGGTTGTCCGCCTTGGGGACTTCCGCCAGCGCCCGGACGTTCACATTAGGGGTTGGCAGGTTCTGCCCGAGACGAAACACCACGATCACCAGCAGCGTGAGCAGGATCCGATTGCGGAGGCCCCGTCGGCCCTCCGGCCGCTCGGCGCGGTCGCTCATCGGTTGCTCAGCCCTCCGTCGGCATCGCCTTGTTTGCCGCATCGTGTGGATCATGGTAGCGGCGGTGGACGAGATCCTGATGACAACCCATCGCTCGCGGCCCGCGCCGGCGCGCCGAACAGCGGTGATGTGGCACGATCCGAACTCCACGCAGCAGCCCGCGCCTACAGCACCTCCTACCAGGAGCCAACTCGCCGCTGGGATTGCGCACTCAATGCGGCATGAACGGACACCGCAGTCAGCTTCGGGTTCGCTGCTGCTCGCGGTGCCACATGACGTTCGTGATGCAGAATTCATCCACGCCCGCCACCGTGGAGATGAGTGTCTCCGCCAGTTCCAGGTAGCGGTTGAGTTCGACCTGGTTGCCGAGGAGGAACCCGGTGAGCCGCATGCCGTCGGCGTCGGTGGTGCGCAGCTGCGCCCCGGGGTGCGGGCGTTCCTTGCGCAGGATCAACCGTGTGCCGGGAGGCCACCCGGACAACGGGATCAGGTTCGCGCATCGAGGGACAGTGTGTCGCTCACAAGATCAACCTCGGTGAAAGCCCGAGGCTAGCTCCGCCGGGCGTCCTTGACGAACACGATCCCGTCGGTGCTGGCCACGTGCGCCGGATCAAGCGGGGAGTAACCGAACCAGGGGGACACCCGGGCAGCGGGCGTCACGTTGGCGAGGGCAGGGGCAAGTCGGAGGGGGTCGACGATGTAACGCTCCTCCGGGAGCGCGTACAGCAGCCCCTCGATGGTGTCCGGAGGCGGAGCGTCTACTCCCTGGTGGCGAATCGTGCCGAGGGCTGTGGCGAGGAAGGCGTACTCCGCGCCCAGGTGGGCGCTGACGATCGCGCCGGCGCTCCACCATTCCACCGGCAGGTCACCCAGCCGCATCGAGCTCTTGTCCCGCTGCAGATGCGCGTTGTGGGCGTACACCAGCGCAGGCCCTCGTTCGGCGATGGCGAGCAGGTTGGTGGCCATCATCGAAGCCCGCAGGCCCAGCAGCCTCGCCATGCGGCTCGGTGACGTGTCGGCCATCCAGAAGTGGTAGCTCAGCAGCCCGGTGGCGGTACGCCCGTACAGGCGTGCTCGGTGCCAGTCCTCCCGTGAGGACGCCGCGATCAGGTGTGGCGTCTGCGCGTCGAGCAGGGCCACCAGATCATCGGCGAGCAGACGCAGCTGTTCGGCGCCGGGCGTCTGCCCCACGGACTGGGACGGGTCCATCATCGCGGCGGGATTCGTCCATCGGTCGTCAGCGCCGAGCAGGCGGTCGAGCGTTTCCGCGGTGCAGGGAAGCAGGTCGGCGTCAACCCAGGCGGTGAGGTAGCCGTGGAGTGCGGTGAGGGCCTGCCGAGGGCTCGCGGCGCCGGTGATCTCCAATGGGCCGTCGAAACCGGCGAAGCGCAGTTGCTCCGACGCGGGCCGGCCGTCGTTGTACGCGCGCATCCAGAGCACCAACTCGCGGTTGGCCGCGGACGCGCCGAACCCGTGGCTGAAGCCGCGCTCCATGACGTCGACGAGGATGCCGGTGCCCGAGGTGACGTAGTCGTCCACGATCAGGCCCATCATGCAGTCGCTCTCGATCGCGATCGTCCGGTAGCGCTCCTGCTCGACGAGTTGCCGGAAGAGATCGTTTCGCATGTCGAGCAGATCGTCCTCGCCGTGGGTGGGCTCGCCCAGGGCGAGTAGCCGCGGCCTGGCCGGCAGCAAGCCCATGGCGGTAGCAGGCTCGACGACATGGGCGGCGTCTGAGATACCAGCAGTCATACCGCTAAACGGTATCGTTGAACCAGCGCGGAAACTTCTCGTCGATATCAGCAGAGCGATGACACGGAACCTTCAAAGCAGCGGACAGCTCAGGCCGGTTGACCTGGCGCGAGCGCACGGTCTGTCCACACAGGCGGTCAGGAACTACGAGGCGGCCGGCATCCTTCCGGCCGCCGCACGCACCTCGCACGGCTACCGCACCTACACGCCGCTGCACGCGCAGGCACTGCACGCGTTCCTCGCCCTCGTGCCCGGACACGGGCACCAGACGGCCACGTCGATCATGCAGGCGATCAACCGGGATCTGGTCGACCATCGGGTACTCCAGGACCTGGGTGGCCGACCTGATGAGGCCGGGGACGTCCAGCCAGTCGAAGTCCCCCTCCGCGAAGGGCCCAATCATGTCGTCGACCGATCCGTCCCGGGTCCAGTCCCGACCACTGCGCTGCGGGGTCTCCAGTTCCGCGACCCAGTTGATCAGCTGGTTCCCGTTGCCGTCGACGTCGTTGCGGATCGGGTAGATCACCATCTAATCAGCCATCCCCAGACCGGCCGGGCCGGCGTCGGATCACGCCGCGGGAATACGGGCCACGGCCTCGATCTCGATGAGGAAGCCCGGGGCGAAAAGGGTCTGGACGCCGACTAGCGAACTCGCCGCGCACCGTCGCACCCCCGCGTGGAGCGGGCCCATGATCAGCGGCACGAGTTCCGGACGGTAGTCGACGACAAAGATCGTCTGCTTGATCAGATCGTCGCGGGTCGCGCCCGCCGACGCGAGCGCGATGTCGAGGTTGCGCACGATCTGCTCTGCCTGTTTGGCATAGTCGGGCCCGCCCACCAGGTTACCGTCCCTGTCCCAGGCCACCTGCCCGGACGTATAGACGAGCCCCAGGTCAGGCAGGGTTACGACGTGGGTCACCACTCCGGGCAGTGCGTGCAGCCCGTCCGGGTTGGCGTCAACAAGCGTCATGTATTTCTCCTTCGCTGGAATTGATCTAGGATCAATAGCACGGCCGAGTGTGGTTGGCGCGGATTGATGAGACGGGCGTCGGATCGAGATGTAGGCCACAGCGACCTGATAGGGCGGGGGAATGCGTCCGAACGCACTACCTGGAGCCCGGAAGGCGTCTCGTTCGCCGGCGAAACCCGAAGACCGCACATGCGACCGCTGCCCATGCAAGAAGGACCACGAACGGGAACGCGTTCTGGTTCTGGCCGTGTGCTGTGCATTCACTGCGGCACCCGGTGGCAGCCACTGGCCTACTGTGCTGAGCAGCGACGGCAGCAGGGGCCAGGACACCGCACCGCCGGACGAGGGATTGCCGAGCATCACCAAGAGAATCCACGTCGGCGCGAGCGCCCATCGCCCGAACAGGGAGTTGAACATATGGAAGACCGCGCCGCAGGTGAACATGGTCAGCGACAGGATCAGCCACGACTCGGCGAGCGGCAGCCGCAGCGCTCCCAACCCCCATTCGACGGCCGCAATGATCGTCAATCCGCCCAGCGCTGCGTAGCCCGCGGTGAAGCCCAGCGTCTGCCCGAATCGTAGGTCTTTTGCGTTCACGCTGAGTTGGGCGGCCCCCACGAACCCCACCACCACTGACGCAATCGTGATGTAGAAGATCGCCAGTCCGTGTGGGTCTCCTGCCTGCAAGGGATTGATGTCGCGCATTGTCACGGCCACGCCGAGCGACGCGCTCACCTGCGGGGCGACTTGGGTCAGCAGCTGCGCAACGGAGGAGCCGGAGGCGCTGGAGACATCCAGTTCGGGACTGCCCGCAGGCAACTGCAGGATGGCGAACTCCCGCTGCTGGTCGACCGCCTCGCGGGCCTCGGCGTAGGAGTCGTACCGGTGTAGGTGCAGCGACGCATCTATCGCCCGATCCATGCCGGCGACGAAGGCCACCTGCGTGGCGTCGGAGGGCGAGGCGCCGGTAACGGCGATTGGAATATCGCGCGGGGTCGGATCGGCCATCGCGTACGCGTATGAACCTGCGAACAGGCCTGCCGCCAGGGCGGCGACGATCCCGATCACCGCCGCTGGAAGGAACGGTGATCGGGAAAATCTCTCCCAGTGCTCCCCGGCAGAATTGAAGGTCACACGGTCTCCTCAGGTGCATGACTCATCCTTGGCGCGAACTGCAGAGGAGACTCGTTTCCTCCGACTCGTTCTTCTGCGGCCAGCCTGGATTACCGAAACCTAGTCACGTGCGAACCATTCTTGCGGTTTGCGAGGTGATCACTACGAACCGAGACCCTGCATTGGAGCTGTTTCGGCTCCGCGGAGCAGGGGTCGTGCGCCTGCGGCCGGGATGCACACCCGAGACCGCTGCCGCCCAAGTTGTCCCACCTCCACGTCAATGACGTCGCCATCGTGCAGGAAACGTGGAGGCAACATGCCTAGCCCCACACCTGCTGGTGTCCCCGTGTTGATCAGATCGCCAGGCTCCAGCCGTAGGAATTGGCTCAGGTAGCACACGATGGAGGCCGGATCGAAGACCATGTCCGCGGTGGTTCCGTGCTGCATGGTCTCGCCGTTCACACGCAGCGTCAGGCTTACCGAGTTGATGTTCGGGATCCCTTCCGGGGTCACGAGGTAGGGCCCGGCCGGATTCCAGGTGGGGTAGGACTTGCCCTTGGTCCACTGGCCGCCGCGATCGAACTGGAGCGTTCGTTCCGAGACATCGTTGAGGGTCAGATAGCCCGCGATCACGGATTCGGCTGCCTGGACGTCACGGAGGTGCACAGCCCGGCGCCCAATCACAACACCGAGCTCGACTTCCCAGTCACCCTTTTCGGTTCCGGGTGGGAACAAGATGTCGTCGTTGGGGCCACTGATACTGTTGGGAGATTTGTGGAACACCAGGGGCTCGGTAGGTAGATCCATGCCCGTTTCCGCGGCGTGGTCTCGATAGTTGAGGCCGATGGCGTAAATGGACTGAGGCTGAGCGATGGGCGAACCCAACCGCTGGCCGGATAGCTTAATGGGAGCGAGCGTCCCTGCCTCGAGAGCCTGGACGGAACGCAAAAGCCCGTTGTCCGCCAAAAAAGCACCGTTGATGTCGGGTGTCAAGGGGCGAAGATCGAAGGCCTCGTCGCTGCCGTTCGATGGGAGCACTACAGGTACTTCGGAGCCGATAGACCCCACTCTGGCAAAGCGCATGGCATGGTCCTTTCGCGTTGGTTTGGGCTACAGGTGATCGGCGGGATACGGCTACTTTCAGCCGGCCCAGTCGTCCAGGAATTGGAGGAGCTCTCGGTTGACCACGGCGGGTTGTTCTTCCTGGCACAAGTGACCACATTCAGAGATTGCGCGGCCGCGAACATATCGCGCGAGTCCCTTCCAAACGCCGAGCACGTCGTACGCCTTCCCGACGATTTCGAAGTCCGCTCCCCACAGCGCCAAAGTGGGACAGTCGATCAGATTATCGACATCTTTGAGGTCCTGCGCCGTGTCCTCTGGTGCCGCTCGATAGTCCATGCAGGACCCACGCACCGCACCCGGTTGCTGGAAGGCGCGAACGTAGACTGCGATTTCTTCCGGCGAGAGCATGTCAGGGTTGTAAGACCAGGTCCGGTAGAAGTATGTGAGCCACAACTCCTCCCGTCCGGCAATCAGAGCTTCGGGCAGGTCGGGTACGCCAAGGAAGGAGAAGAACCAGTAGCCTTTGCGTGCGAGCGTTGCGTTGTAGGTCTCGGCGATCACTCGAGTGGGGATGTTGTCCATCGCCACGAACCGGTCGATGCGGTCGGGGTGGTCTTTGGCGAAGCGTGTTCCTACCCGTGCTCCGCGGTCGTGGCCGACCAGTGCGATCTTCTCGTGGCCTAGATGATCCATCAGTGCAAGCACATCGTTCGCCATTGTCCGCTTGTCGTATCCAGCGGCCGGCTTTTCGGTGTCACCATAGCCGCGCAGGTCCGGAGCGACGACAGTGAAGCGTTCGGCAAGAACGGGGATCTGCTTTCGCCACGCGTACCAGGTTTCGGGAAATCCGTGCAGCAGGTAGACCGGCGCGCCTGACCCGATACTGACCCAATGCTGCTTAATTCCATTCAGCTGTGCGCTGTGGTGGGTTACACCCTCGACTGAGTCCATACTCGATGTGCCTCCACACGTATTGCGATTTGCCAGGGGCGGGTCAGGTGATCACTGTCAGTCAGCGGCCTGCGACCGGCCGACCGGCAGGTCGGCCCGCAGCGTTGTGCCCCCGTTGCGAGGGCTGGAGATCGAGATGCTTCCGCGGAGCGCCTCGACCCGATCGGTGAGGCCGACGAGTCCCGTGCCCGCGCCCGGCGTGGCGCCGCCGGCACCGTCGTCACGAATCGACAGGTACAGGCTGCCGTCACGCACGGCCGCATGGATGTAGACCGATGACGCTCGGGCGTGCTTGGCCACGTTGGTGAGTGCCTCGGACGCGACGTAGTACGCCGCTGCCTCGATTTGCTGGGGCAGCCGTTCCGGGACGTCGACGTCGAGTCCCACCGGAGTGACCGAGCGGCGGGCGAGGGTCCTGAGCGCGGGACCGAGGCCGCCCTCGGACAGGATCGCCGGGTGGATGCCCCTGGAGATCTCCCGCAGGTCCTCGCTCACATGCCCCAGCTCGGTGACCACGTGCGCCAGCTGCGTCCGGACCTGCGTCAGCTCGGGCGGCAGGATCGCCTCTGCGGCGCGCAGGCCTAACTCGAGCGCGACCAGGTGCTGCTGGACGCCGTCGTGGAGGTCGCGTTCGATGCGTTGCCGGGTGTCGTCCGCTGCGGCCAGGATCCGGGCGCGTGACGCGGCGAGCCGTTCGGGGCTTTTGTCTGGTGAGTTGCTCACCTTGGCGTTGAAGTCGGGTGAGCAGTCTGTGCTGGGGACGGTGGCCGGCGTTGTGGGTGGTGTGTTGTCGGACGGCGCTTCGCGGTCAGGTGGGGTGATCCATCCACAGCGGCCGCAGATCATCGCTCGTCTCCTTTGATGCCGCGGGTCGGGACGCACACCGACTGTTGCGTGGCGCAGCGGCGGTCGCGTCCGTGTCGTCCCCGGTCACATGCCCTGGGCAGCACGCCATGAGCACGTGGGAGAAGGGCGTCGGGCGCGCGTCGGTATCGGTGTGACACACCGGTCACCTGGCGAGGCGGGCGGTGGGGGGTGCGACCGACGATCCGCAGGACACACCTCGGCGCGGACTACCCGGCTGCCCGTCCCCGGCTTGATTTCGGGTCAGGAGAGTTGTCGCCGCGAGCTGATGCCGAGCTTGCCGAAGACCTTGCGCAGGTGATACTCGACGGTGCGGGGGCTGAGGAAGAGCCGTGCGGCGATCTCGGGATTGGACAGGCCCTCGCTTGCGAGGCGTGCGATCTGGGCCTCCTGTGCGGTGAGCTGACCGGTGGCGGTCTCTGTTGTGCGTTTGCGGACGCGTTCGCCGGTGGCCTGCAACTCGCGCGCGGCGCGCTGGGCGAACGCCGCCGCTCCCATCTCGGTGAACATCTCGTGGGCGGTGCGCAGCTGCTCGCGTGCATCCAGCCTGCGGCGCGCACGGCGCAACCACTCGCCGTACAGGAGGCGGGCGCGTGCGAGCTCGCCGCGGATGCGGGTGCGGCCGAGCCGGTCGATCGCCTCGCGATAGGCGCTCTCGGCGGCCTCGGCGTCGCTCAGCAGCGCGCGGGAGCGGGCCTCGATGCCCAGCGCCCAGTCGGTGCCGCTGGCGCGGGTCGTCTCCGAGAGCCGCGCGAGGGCGTCGACGGCGTGTTCTGGCTGTCCGCTGCGGGTGGCCGCCTCGATGAGCTCGACCAGCGCCGCCCACGTTGACAGGCCCAGCCCCGGCGGGTGCTCGCCGGCCTGCCGGGCCGCCGCCAGCGCGTCCTCATACCGGCCGAGGCCGTTGCAGAGCAACGCATTCGCCCACTCCGCGACGGTCAGCCCGATCCCCTCGCCCCGGCGCAGCACCTTGGTCGTAGTGGCCTCGATCAGCTCGACGGCCTCGGAGACGGCGCCCCGCCAGCCGGCGAGCAGCAGGGCGCCATACGGCGCGAGGCGGCTCCCGGTCGCCTCGGTGACCGCCCGCAGCTCCTCGACCAGCGCCGCGGCCGCAGTCAGCTCACCGGCGAATACGTGCGCGGCGATGCGTGAGTTCAGGGCAACGGGAAGTGTGGTGAGCGCGCCGGCATCCCGGGCGAGCTGGAGATGGCGGGTGGCGAGCACCTCCCAGGTCTCGTCGTCCCACAGGTGCACGGCGGTGCTGTGGGCGTGCCAGAGCCAGCGGAGACCTTCCTCAGCGGAGAGGTCGGGGGCGCGGAAGGCACTCAGCGCCCGGCTCAACATCGGCATAGCGGCGGCGTACCCGTCCGTGTACCGCACCGCCAAGCCGTCGAGGAGTAGGTCGGCCGCGCGGGGAGGCTGCGGCGAGGGGGGCGCGGCAAGCGCGGCCTCGGCCACTTCCCGCACACTGCCTCCCGTGGCCAGGCGGCCGGCGAACATCGCCGCGTAGAGGGCGTCCAGGTAGGTTTCGCGGGCCAGCCGCACATCGAGGGGTTGCAGTCGTTTTGCGGCTTTGAGCAGCAACGGGGGCGCATCGCTGCCGCGGTTGACGGTGAAGGCGATCTGGGCGCGCAGCATGTCCGCTCGGGCGCGCTGGAGTTCGTCCAGCGAGCTCGCCTCCGCGAGGGACAGCAGTTTCAGGGCGGCGTTGGGGGAGCCGGCCTGGTGCATGTCGTGGGCCGCGGCCAGCGCGCGCTGCCCCCGGCGCGCCGGATCGATGGTGAGCTCCGCCGCGCGCTCCAGGAACGCGGCGGCTGCGGCGAGTCCGCCGCGCGCCTGCGCCCGCCCGGCGGAGCGCTCGAGATCCGCGGCGACGTCCTCGTCCGGCCCGGGTGCCGCCTGGGCGGCGTGCCAGGCGCGGCGATCGGGATCCGCTTCGGGATCGGTGACCGCGGCCAGCACCCGATGCACGCTCCGCCGCTCCTCCGGCGAGGCCGCCCGGTAGATCGCCGAGCGCACCAGCGGATGCCGAAACCGCACTCGGGCACCGATCTCCAGCAATCCCGCCGCGGCTGCGGGGGCTGCCGCTTCGATGCCGATCCCGAGCCGCTCGGCCGCCCGCCACACCAGCACCGGATCACCGACCGGCTCCGCCGCGGCGACCAGCACCAGCTGCCGGGTGCCGGCCTCGAGCGGCGCAAGCTGCCGTCGGAAGCTGTCCTCGATCTGCCTCGGCAGCGCCACCGCGCCTGCCGGCCCGAAGCCGCCGGTCAGCTCCGCGTGCGTCAACCCACGCGGCAGCTCCAACAGCGCCAGCGGGTTGCCCCGCGTCTCGGCGAGGATCCGGTCGAGCACCCGCTCGTCCACCGGCCCACGCAGCACCGACCCCAGCAACGCGCGCGCATCATCGTCCGGCAACCCGGCCACCAGCAGCTCCGGCAGGCCCGCTAGCTCCGCCACCCCACCGGGCCCCCGTGCCGCGAAGACCATCGCCACCGATTCGGCCATCAGGCGGCGTGCCACGAACGCCAGCGCCTGCACGGAGGCCCGATCTAGCCACTGCGCGTCGTCCACGACACAGACCAGCGGCCGCTCTCGCGCCGCCTCTGCCAACAGGCCCAGCACCGCCAGACCGACCAGGAAGCGATCCGGCGCATGTCCGTCGCTGAGCCCGAACGCCATGCGTACCGCGTCGCGCTGCGGAGTGGGGAGCTGCTCGACCTGGTCCAGCATCGGGGCGCACAGCTGATGCAGGCCGGCGAACGCCAGTTCCATCTCCGACTGGACGCCCGCGGCGCGCGCCACTCGACACAGCGACGCCTGCTCGACCAGGTACTCAAGTAGCGCCGTCTTGCCTACGCCTGGCTCGCCCCGCACCACCAGCGCGCGGCTCTCACCCGACTGGACGGCCTCGAGCAGCCGGTCGAGCGCCTCACACTCGCTACCCCGGCCCAACAACACCTAGCAACAACACCACCCGCGCAGGCCTTCGTCGACCCACCGGGGCGATCCGAGTCGCCAAATCCGAGCAACCACCCCCGGGTTCCCCGGGGACAATCTGACGAGCGGTGCAACCGGTCCGACACGCCGGGTAGCTCGGGGGAACGACCAGCAATGATCGAGATGATCGAGCAAGTGTCGGATCAGATTGATCAGCAGCTGCTCACTATAAATTACGTTATGCGAGGTAATCGTGCACAACTTTACCTTCCAGGAGCGTGACGTCGGATAGTGTGTGGTTCGCTGAGATGATCTCGCGCACTGGCAGCGCCGCCAGGGGTGCCAAGGCATGCGCAAAGAGTTGAAGGGTTGCGGGGCCCTTATAGGCCTCCTTTACTTCGACATCTCCGTAATCGAAGCGCACAAGTTCTAGGACGCGCGGACTCCCGTCTACATGCGGAATTATCTTGAGGACAGCCCCGGGCGAGGCTGCTGCCTGAAGCGCCTCTTCGCGCCCCATCTGCTCATACCCGTAGCCCATTGTTGCTTGCGCCACCAGCGACCCGCTGTACTCAAGTGTGCCCACGACAGCATCGTGATCGATGCGGAGCATCGGCTGCCCAAACTTTTTGGGCAGTCCCCATATCTCGCGGCCATCCAGAATGGCTGCCACACTGCCGGCGAACATCGCTGGGCGGAAACTGATCGTCTCTCCGTTGAGTTCAGTCTTGATGCTTTGTGCGACCTCATAGTAGTTGCCCAGTTTAGGCGCGCGCATGTAGAGGAAGGCGATGCTGACGATAGGGTCCGAGACGACCAGGGGTTCTGGTACCAGCGCAGCGGCGGCGTCGAGATCGGACCTGTAGCTGATCGTGAGTGAGCTCCGGTCCAGGAACCTGTCCGGCGGAGCCGTGTACGCGGGGCTTGCGAACGGCATGGCGAAGGCGCGCGCCCGGATATCGTCGGCCGACACATTATTCGTCATGGTGTTCCTCGCTTCCACTTATGGGTCTCGACCTGCGAAGCGTGCGACGCTCCACTCTTCACGATGCGTCTCGGCGCGGCCTGCTCGCGCGTTCCAACTCAATCAGGACCGAGTAATACGGACGACCCGTAGCATGCTGCATGCCGATCTCGCAGGTGCGATTTGCCGACAAGTGTGCACTGAACTCCCGCGACCGCACTTCCTCTGCTTCGTGTACTGTCGCCGTTTCCGTCAGTTCCTTGTGCAGCATTCCTCGGTCGCCTGCGAAACCGCAACACTCCGCGTAGACCGGTACCTGCACGTCCTCTGCACAGGCCGCGGCCAGGCGCTGCAAGTCCTCGACGTCGCCCAGATGCCGCATCGAGCAAGAGGGATGAAGCACTGCACTCGCGGACTTCTGGGTAATTTCGAGATTGGGCAACAGTTCGGTCGTAGCCCACCTGAGCGAATCCAGAACCTCAAGTTGCTCGTGCTTTCGCCGATTCTTCGGAGTCAGGTATGGCTTGACTTCTTCCTTGACGCCGAGGGTGCATGAGGACGCGTCCAAGATGAACGGAAGCCGTCCCTCGTCGGTCCACTCCCATGCTTTCTCCACAATACGGTTCGCCATCACGCGGTTGCCCTCGTCGTACCCCTTGGAGTGCCAGATGGTCGCGCAGCACGATCCTCCCATGTCCGAAGGGATCCATACCGGCCTTCCGGCTCGGTTAGATAGCGCGACCATCGCTTTCGGCAACGAAAGCTGGGCTTCACCGTCCGGACCGGCAAAAATCCGGTTGACGCAGGCAACGTAGTACACCGCTGTCGCTGTGGTTCGGTCCGTCTGCGGTAGCCGGCGGCTCGCCGGCCCGGGGATCTCGGGCAGCCATTCGGGCATCAGGTCTGGAGAGACCACCTTTCGGATGAGCTGTGTTACATCTTCGAGGAGTCGATCCGGGAGATGATCCGCAGCTCCCAGGGCTACTCGCACCGCGGACTCGATTGCCGAATAGGATTTCGCCACCCGAGCTGCGCTTCGCTCTTCTCGCGCGGAGTGCCGCTGATGGCGGAAGCCCTTCATCATGGCCCCCGTGTCGATGCCGACCGGACAAGCGATCTTGCACGTCGAGTCTCCGGCGCAGGTGTCGACCGCGTCGTAACCGTAAGAGTCGAGAAGGCTCTCCAGCACTGTCGAGCCGATGGGTTGGCGAAGCATTTCGCGTCGCAGGACGATCCGCTGCCGCGGAGTGGTGGTGAGATCACGACTCGGACATACTGCTTCGCAGAAGCCACACTCGATGCAGGGATCGGCGATCGCTTCGATGCTGGGGATGGACTTGAGACCGCGCAGATGTGCGTTGGGATCGCGGTTGAGCACAACGCCCGGCGCAAGCACGCCGGCCGGATCAAAGAGCTGTTTGATTCGCCACATCAGATCTGTGGCGTCTGGACCCCACTCCATCTGGAGGAAAGGTGTCATGTTACGGCCGGTAGCGTGCTCGGCCTTGAGTGAACCGTCGAAGCGACGTACCACCATGTCGCAGAATTCGTTCATGAACTCTGCGTACCGCACGACATCTCGAGGATTCGCCGCGTCAAAGGCGAGGAGGAAATGCAGGTTGCCGTGCGCAGCATGGCCGGCCACTGCGGCATCAAATCCGTGCTTACGTTGCAAGTCCTTGAGCGCCACGCAAGCGTCCGCCAACTGCGAGGGCGAAACAGCGAAGTCCTCGGTAATCAGCGTCGTGCCCGTGGGGCGAGCCTTGCCGACGGCCGTCATGAATGCTTCACGAGCATGCCAATACGTACTGATCACTGAAGCGTCGTTGATGAATTCGTTGGTGACTGAGTCGACAGGAGTCACGAGATCCAGCTCGGCAAGCACGCGGTGCGCCGCCGCAACATTCCGCCGCTGGGCGTCTTCGTCTGGTGCGCGGAACTCCACGAGCAGGGCAGTGACATCTTGCGGAAGATCCGCCCAGTCGCTCGGAACGCCTTCGACGCTCGCGCAGGCGCGGAGCGTATTGCCGTCCATGATCTCGATCGCGCGGGCGCCAGCTTCAGCGAATGGGGGCACTGCCGCTCCCGCGTCCCGCAGCGTGGGGAAGAAGAGCATCGCAGTGTGCTTGTAACGGTCGAGTGGAACAGTGTCGAACACTGTCTCTGCGATGAAGCCCAGGGTCCCTTCTGAGCCGACCGTCAAGCCTCGCAGAATGGCCGCCGGCGTACCACCATCCAGAAAGGAATCGAGTCGATAGCCACTGGTGTTTTTCAGCTGATACTTCGACCGGATTCGCGAAACGAGTTCTTGGTTTTGTTCGATCTCGTGCTTGAGATCCAGCAAGCCGGCACACAGTTCGGGCTCGGCGCGTAGCAGTTTCTCATCCACTTGCGGGTCGGCAGTGTCCACAACCGTGCCCGACGGGAGCACCAATGTGACAGAAGACAGCAGCTTGTACGAGTTGCGGGTGACTCCGGCGGTCATCCCAGAGGCGTTGTTGGCGACGACTCCCCCAACGCAGCAAACACTCGAGCTAGCGGGGTCAGGTCCCATCAGGCGCCGATAGTGAGAGAGTGTTGCATTAGTCCGTCCGATTGTGGTACCGGGCTTGATCCGCGCCCGAGCGCCACCGTTCAGTACTGCCATGCCGGCCCAGTGACGGCGTACATCGACGAGGATGTCCTCACCCTGTGCCTGGCCATTCAGGGAAGTTCCCGCAGCGCGGAATACTACCTGCCTCTGGTTTTCGTGAGCATACTCGAGGACTGCGGAAACATCCGCTACGTCTTCGGCGATCACGACAACCTGTGGGACGAATCGGTATGGACTGGCATCCGACGCATACTTCACGAGGTCGGCGATTGTGTGCAGCACTTTGCTGTCGCCGAGGATCCGACTGAGGTCCCTCCGCAGGGACTCTGGTGTGCCGGCGGCCCGATTGTCCGGAACCCTGCCCTGCGCTGGTCCCTCGGTCTCCTCCGGCCTCAGATCTTCCGGCTTTGGTGCGAGCAGAGTCATGTTGTCTTCTCCAAATGAGTCCCACGCTCGATCGCCACGCGCAGCGAGAGCGCCACCAGGTGCTGCTGGATGCCGTCGTGAAGGTCGCGTTCGATGTGTTGCCGGGCGTTGTCCGCGGCGGCCAGGGGGGTGAACCATCCACAGCGGCCGCAGATCATCGTTCGTCTCCTTTGATGCCGCGGGTCGGGAACGCACACCGACTGTCGCGCGGCGCGGCGCTGGTCGCGTCCGTGTCGTCCCCGGTCGTATCCCTGGGCAGGGCGCCGTTGGGCGCGCGTCGGTATCGGTGTGACACACCGGCGACCCTGGCGGGCGAGCGGTGGGGGATCGGAGCGGCGTCGACGCTGCGGGTGCGGACCGTAGCGATCAGATACCGCATTCCGGTGACCGCGCTCATGCGCGACAGCCTCGGCCGGAGCCCTGCGAGCGGCATGCTCCTTGGGCTACCAAGGAGGGGAAGCGAATCCGGCACCGGCTCCCGCCAGGGGCATATCGATCACGTCCGTCTCACCGCTGACCACGACCGGACCTCGCGCGCGCCGAGGGCCGAAGCCACCCCGACGTGGCTCCGGCCCGGGACGCAAAAGATGCTGGTCAGCCCCGCGCGTCGTGCACGGCCTTCTCGATCTTGTCGCCGGTCTTCTTGTCGATGTTCTTCCAGTACTGGACGGC